>CAVXFA010000056.1:0-44868 GCA_963760605.1 uncultured delta proteobacterium
TTCAAAAACCTCAAAAATCGACCGGATTTCGGCAGAAATGGTTTGCATTTAGCAACTTTTTAACCTAACAACTTCCATGTAACATAACAGTAATCGACAGTTTAGATTTGTGGTTGGCAGAAACCAGTAGGTGCAAGCGAAACTTACAACGACAGAAAGAGTTTCGTTCTCCGCTAACCCACGCAATGAATGCCCTCCATCTGGAGGTAGGCCTGATTCAGGGTTTCTTCGATCTCTCTCTTCTGATCCCAGGAAAACCGCAGGTGTTGCGCCCTCGCTGCCCTGAGGACCACACCGGTGGCAGGCTTCATCACCTCTGGAAGTTTGGCCGCCGCCGCTTTTGGGTAACGAGGCCGAATCGGGTTTAGCTTCATTAGGGCTCACCTCTTCGCCGTCCAAGGAGGTTCTCTCCCTTTCGCCTCCCAGAATAACTCTGAGAGACCGGCCTACCTCCCGTGTTTGGTTACCCTGCACGGAAGACCGCAGCTACATGCTGAATGAGCAATTAACATGTCTGACACTTTTCAGTCAGATAGATCAGCCAGGATTGTCCTGGTTTACCAGAGAACGCAGAGCGCACAAAGATTAGATCCAGGAAGGAAAAGAAAAGGATCTATTTCAATTCTGGATATGAAATTATTTCGTAGTTCGTGCTTTGGATTTCGGGTTTTTATTTGCGGTTAGTTAAGATTTGACGGAGGGCTTTAACGGCATATTCCGGCGCAGCGTAAACCCGATCCCGGACTTCGGGCGTCACATAATCCCTGCCCGGGGCCATAGAGACTTGAGCGATGATGACTGCCTGACAATCCTTTGCCGCCTCTCCCGCCGCTTCCCCGATTTTTTCATAGAACGAAATCGGGTCTTTCTGCAGGAGGGGCCAGATATCCCCTTTGATGACATATCGGACGGAAATTTTCCGATTGAACTGCCGCGCCTTGCTTTGAACAAGAGGCTCGACAGACTTGATAACCGTTTCGGCCGAGGCGACAAGGGCAATGGTCTCGGCTGACTGGACAACGTGTTCCACCATGAACTCATCAATTTTAACGATCGGGATCGTGAGGAACGGACGAAGCTCATCGACCGCAGGAGACAGGGAAGAGCAGGTCACCAGGATGCCGTCGACTCCGGCATCCTGAGCGGTCAGGGCCATCTGGAGGGCTTTGCGGCGAGAGCGGATCGAAAGCCCTCCATCCTGGCGAAAAAGATCGAGAAGGGTTTCGTCGAGGAGATGGATTACTTCAGCCTCAGGGAAAACGGCTTTAAAAGCAGCCTCCATGAATAAAAACCGCCCGGGTGCTGGATATCAATGCTATCTTCGGTGTTTCTCGATTTGCATCCATTTATTGGATTCTTTTTCTCCGTCTCCCGAAATCAAATTCATCACAATTTATTTGGTGGCTTTGGTCTCATAACGCTCAAAATCATGAAAGGTGTGAGCTTTGGCATCATACCTAGTATGACCAAGCACATCCACCTGCCCCTCCTTCAATAATAGCTGAGCCCAAACATTAACATCTTTATCGATATTGTGGTTATTCAATATCTTGACAGACGTTCAATAAAAGTTCTGGTAAATACTTGGCCTGATCGAGTGCATCTTTCAAAGTTGTGACTTCTCCTGGAAGAGATTTGATGTAAATCATTATGTAGCAAAAATCCGACCTATCTTCAACGGCTTTTACTTCTACATATTTGCCATAAAGCCAGGTTCGGGCTTCACTCAATGCATAAATTTCGCTTATGGCAGCTGGGGGAATTGGCTTAGGTCTAGCACAACTCATGCCTGATAAAATAACTGTAAGGACAGTAATGACCAGAAACCATTTTTTCATTTTTAACCCTCCTTCCATTTTTCATCGTTCGTTCCCATCCATTGTTTCTGAACCTTACGGTATGGTGGCACTGGGTAGGCCTCGTTAGCTCCCAAGAGAACAGATAACGTCCTGTCAAGAGCAAGGAACTAAAATAATTCGGTTATCCCAAGCATGAGTAGAACGGGGCTGAAAAATTACAACCCCCCCAGGGACGAAATAAACCCCTGGAGGCATCATATTGAAACTTTCTGGAAACCCCTTCTTATCGTTCACCTCCAGAAGGTTAGGAGTTAGGTTGATAGATGAGGACCGGGTAGAAAACGACAAGTAAAAAGTACTCTTAATTGAATAGACGGTCAAGGGAAAAATGTTCTTCTTAAATTTCCTCTGCAATCCAGCCAATCTTGCGGACTTTCCGTTTGAAATGTTGCCTTGTAGGACAGAAAATGAAAATCAAGACTTCAGGAAGAACTTCCCATGTTGCCCAAGATCCTCCGTCTAAAACCCAACTTTTGCACCTGCAAGTTTTTACGGGCAATGTCATGACAATTTCGACGAATTACGGAGTGGATGTTGCCCAACGTTACGTTGGGTGGCGGAGCGCTTGGGCGTCGTCCAGCTTGGACAACTGCGGGGGACGGTGTTTACTAGCTTTATTAACGTATTTGCTTTCTGTCCAGAATTTGTGAAATGGGGGACGCCTTTTACTTTTGCAGTTTCATGCGTTGCTAAGCTTGTATCCGTTGGTCATAACCAATCTCTCCTCGGGCCTGGCCGATTGACTTACCCCGGGCAATTCTGTAAATGAAGGACGGGCATGAAATTATAAAATTCCCTTACTATAAATTCCATAGAGGGAAAAAGTCTCATAAGGTAATGGGGCAATGGTAATAAAGTATTTTCTTACCCCTTTCATCAGATTGTTTCTCATATCGCCTATTCTTCTGCCCAATTCCATATCCTTTTCCATCAGACTCTCTATTTTAATGACTGTCTCATTAACGGTCGTCGGCTCCCTTTAAAAATGTCGGACTAGACCGGGACTTAGTTGAAAGATGACACTTACTTTTGTTCTTCAAAAAATCAAAAGCCTCCAGTGGTGAATAAGCATCACCCTTGGAGGCTTTGTAACGACACTTTCTGGAGTATCCATCTCATATCCAACTCCAAAAGGTCAGGGAATATTTGGGGGGCAAATCAGGTTCCAGCCCTATATCTTGATCAAAATCTACTCTCCCAGCATAGCCATGTCAATAACCAAATAGGGTGGGGCGTTGTAGATATGGTGCCGGACACCTTTTATGCATCTACCTGGGGGCCAGTCGCCCCGCCTCGTCCTTGTAGGCCTCGTAGAACTAAAACTTCAGCGGGTCATCAATCCGGCGGCGCGGAGGTAATGAAAGAGCGCGGCGGGATCTTTGATTCTACCCAAAAGAAAAACATGATGGCCCCAAGGGACGGAAACCGTCAAATCTCGCACAGCTTGCGCGAGATATTCGCTCTCTTCGTCCTGCCAGCAGTTAGGCAAAAATCAATCGAGGACGGTCACCCAGCCTGCGGGGACCAGAACGGACGCGTTTTCCCCATCTCTGCGAGGGCTGGCGATGAAACCGCCTCGATACTCCAGACGACGGGAAAAATAATCCGGGTCCAAGCGCCTGGTAAAAAGATTACTCGAAAAAAGTTTAGCCATAGCAGACAATTCAACGATCCCTTCTTCAGTACCCGATTTGAAACCGCTCCAGTTACGAACGTGCTCTCCCGACCGGAAGAGGTTCATGGTACTTCAGCTATAAGGCCAGTCTTTGGCCCATTCCCGAAAAGGAACAGAGGTGTACCCCACCAGACCTTCAGGTTCGGCACTCTTGATTAGACCATCTTTCATCTCCACTCGCATTGGTGATCCGCAATCAAGACACGGAGCATCGATCCGCACTGTTTTTCCTTTGAAGAGCCAGCTGACCGCCAGCGACTCAAACCCTCACTGACCAAACCACTTCTGTTGCCCTTCGATTGTGATCCTGTACTGGGTGGGAAGATTGCTGAAAGGGGAAAGGGAAGCGATGTAGTCTGTATTCGGAAATACCCAAGCAGCAATTCCCGTTCCAAAGAGAGCATGGAGAGCCTTACGACCTTCTTCCACGGAAACCCCCAACTCAGCGGCAATTTCCGTATAGAAAGGCGCTTGCCCAGTCTCCACCATGCGTTTCATGATGAAAGAAAAAGGTCCTGTCCATCTGGCTTAATTCACTCATGACCACCGACCTCCTTTCGTTCAATGTCATGCCGCCCTCCTTCCCGAACCCCATCTTCTTTATCCCTCAATAAAAACGCCCATGATCGCCTGTTGTCTGCATTTGAATTCGGGATTCGGAGTGCGGAATGCGGAAGTAAAGAGAATTAGGGGCAGTTCGCGAACCGCCCCTACAATTTCTCTTCTGGTTCCGCCTTTCTCTTCCCTTCTCTTGATCGCAGCCCTTCCTTATTCAACTCTCACTGCTTCTTTTCGAGCATCTCAACTCGTTTCGCCAGGGCGATGACGGTTTTGCGCTGCTCGTCAATAAGCCTCTCCTGCTCTTGAACGACCTTCGTCAGAACCGCAACCACATCCATTGAGCTCAGCCCTTTCCGGTCATTGGTCGCCAGCAGACCGGGGACATCCTCGGCGATAAAGCCGACATGGCGCTCCGTCCGGTCGTTCCGATAGTTGAAAAGAATGGGTTTGAGTTCCAGGAAAGCGGATAAAGCCTCGCCGGCGGAGAGTTCTTGTATATTTTCCTTGAATTCTCTGCTGGATGCGTTGGTCCATACCCCTCCCGAAGTGACATAGGCCCCGCTGGCGAGATGGAGCGGGTAGGCCGGGCTGGTTGTGCCGATGCCTACATAACCGCCGTCCCCCAGGCTGCTCAGGGTCATCGTCGGAGCGTTGAAATGGCTTCCAATCTGCCACTTCTTGCCCGACGGGCTGTAGCCGAGATATCCCTGGGTTCCTTTCGGGTCCAGCACCGCATCCCCCACGGTGATGTAAGAAAACCTATTGCTGCTCACTTTGCCGGTGAAACGCGCCACTTCCACATTATTCGGGTTGGATTCCGGATTATGCACTTGGAGATAGGCATTCGCATCCCCCGAGTGGGACGAAGTGGGCGCGTTGACTCCAATGAATACCCGCCCGCCGGTCAGGAAGAAATTGTTTCCCGACCGCTCCCACGACCATGCCGCAAAGACGGTTCCCAAAACGCCGACGATCAGTAATCCGGCTGCCAAACATGCCCGAAACTTCTTCCTAAAATTGCTTCCTTTTTTCATCCCACACCTCCTATCATTTGCATCTTGTTTTGAGATATGGCACCGGACACCTTTTATGCCCCAAGTCATCGAGTTTGCGGAGGAAGGGAGATAATTCCCCGCACGCCCCGCAGAGGTGTCCGTGCCTTTCCGCGGTACCTTTCCGTTGGTCTGCCCCATTTCTGACCTATGGGCCTTTGATACCTACTTGACGACTTGCACCGTTTCCCGCTTCACCAGATCCCAGTCAATCTCATACCCCAGGCCCGGCTTCTTCGGCGCATAGACCAAGCCTTGGGCGTCCACCTCAATGTCTTCTACCAGGCCATATTTATTGGCCCCCGTGGAGGGAAACACCTCATAGTAATCGCAGTTGTTAACGGCCATGATGACATGCAGATTAGCCACATTATTGAGGGAGTTCCCGCCATGATGGATTTCGCACTTCATGCGAAAAGCCTCGGCCAGGTGGGCAATTTTTACCAGCGGGCGTGATGCCGCCGGTCACGGCCACATCGCCCCGCAGGATATCCGTGGCCATCTGCTGTATCCACTGGGCCATGCCATAGAGGCGGCCGGGGGCATATTCGGTGGACATAATCGGGATGTCCAGTTTATTTCTGAGCTTGACGTAGTTATAAATATCTTCTTCCGCGAGCGGGTCTTCGTACCAGAAGTAGTTTAACGCTTCAATGGCCCGACCGACTCGCACGGCATCTTCATAACCGTAGGCCCATATGGAGTCGAGCATCAAAGTCAGGTCATCGCCGACCGCCTTGCGCACGGCCTGGCAAATTTTGATGTCGTCACGGGGAATCCCGTGCGGATGAATCTTGTACGCAGTCCATCCCAGGGTCTTGAAATGTTGGGCTTCTTCCCCATAGGCTTCAGGGGTGGGCAGCCATCCTGAGCTGGCGTAGGCCGGCACCCGGTCTCGACACGTGCCCAACAGGCGGTGAATGGGAAGATTGGCGACCTTGCCCGCCACGTCCCACAGGGCCACGTCCACGGCGCCGATGGCATAGGTCGAGACCGACCGATTCATCTTCCACAGCCGGTGCCAAATGGCCCCGATATCCAGAGGATTCGCGCCCAGGATAGCGGGTTTGACAAATTCCATGAGCGGCCCAACGAACGCATCAGCCCCCTGTCTTGAGGAGCCGAGAAAGGCATGGCCCTCGACCCCTGCATCGGTTTGCACCGTGACTACACCCAGGAGCCTGTGGCCGCCGAAAGAACCGCCCCCCGTTCGCCATACCGCGCTTTTCCAGTTAAACATCGTGACGCTTAAATCAGTGATTTTCACATTTAACCTCCTCATCGAGATATGGTACCGCAAGATATGGTACTGGACACCTTTTCACGGATACGGATTACCGCATCGGCTGCATAGGCTTTTTATGCCCCATTTTATTCAGTTGTGCCTCTAATCCCTCGTAGTCACCCAGGTGCGCACGCATCAGGCTTTTCCAGAGCCGTCCATGGTTCGGCACGGAGAAGTGCAGAAGCTCGTGCACGATGACGTAATCGCCGATCTTCTTGCTCATGGGAATCAGTTCGGCATTAAAATTCAGATTGCCGGCGGTGGAACAAGACGCCCACTTGTTTCGCATTTGCCGTACAGCCAGCGAACGCGCCTGCACCCCCAGCCTCTCGGCCCATTCCAGCACACGCTGTTTGAATTCCTCTTTGTCGCGCCAAGTGTTCATGTCCTGGAACGAAACCCCTTTTGGAGGAGCGTAAAGAGGGCGTCCACCGTAGAGGTAACCTTCTGCAGATCTTCCTCCGCGGCAAAGATCGCAAACGTAACCTTTTTCCGAAGTTCGCGAAGTTCGGCCTCGCTCCGCCGCCAATTTGGAAAGCTCGCGAACGCCTCCTGTATCTTCTTACTCACGGCCTCGGGATTGGGGATACCGTCGTCGGTCAGCTTGCACAGCACGAAGTAAGTCAGCCCATCCAGCCCCCTCGCAGCCTGCTCTTTCTTCCGCTGCTCGTTCTTCTCGATCTCCTTCAAGAGGGTTGCCAGCGCCTCGGCCGTGCTCGTCTGGTGATCCTCAAAACTCTCCTGCACCAGTTTTGCTCTCTCGGCCAGCGCGATCAGAAACGGGTCATCACTGTTTTCTTCGGCTACTTTTCCAATAACTTTGATCAGGTTGATGACCTTCGTCGCCTTTCCCTCCTGGCGCTTCCTGATCGCCTCGATCGTGGAAGGATCAATCGTCACAAAAGGCTCTTCACGCTCCGCCATGCTCGTGCCGATGTGTTTCCGGACCAGCTCATTCGTCTTCTTCTGGAAAGCCCGGTCCACATAAACCCGGCGGGCGTAGGCGTTACGAACAACCTCGTAGATTCCCGAGAGGGTCGCGTAGTTTTCGATGAATGGCCGCAGGAACGCATCCGGCGAGATGATTTCATAGAGCATCTCGACCTCTTTATATTCCTTGAAGAACTCTTTCCGTCTCCCTTTGTCGCGGAAATGCTCGATGAGGTTATCCACGTCCTTATCATCGAAGTCCCGGGTGATTAGTTTCAGGTAGGCCGGCGCCTTGCTCTCCATCTTCGCTTTGAAGACCTGCTTGAGGAGGGCGAGGTCCTTGATGATGGCATTGACCTCGTCGCTGTCGAAGGCCAGCGCCTTTTCGAGTTTATCGAAGATGCCCACGAAATCGAGGACGAAGCCGTGGGGCTTCAACATCTCCGCCGCCTCGTTTTCATAAGGCCGGTTCACCCGCGCAATGGCCTGGAGCAGCGTGTGATCCCGCATCGGCTTGTCCAGATACATCACGTAAAGGATCGGGGCGTCAAAGCCGGTGAGCAGCTTTTCCGTAACGATGAGAATTTTCGGCCACTCCCCCATTTTGATGAAGTTCTTTCGGATCTGCCTTTCCTTTTTCTCGTCGATGTGCCACTTCTTCAAGCGTGGAGGGTCGTTATTGTTCCCGGTGAAGACGATCTCCGAATACTCGGGCGGCAGGATTACATCCAGGGCCTCCTTGTATAAGGCGCACGCCTCTCGGTCCACGGCCACAAGGAACGCTTTATACCCAAGAGGCTCGACGTTCTGGCGGAAGTGATCGGCCACATAATCCGCCACCCTTTGCACTCGTTCCTTGCCTTTGAGGAAGTTCTTGAGGTTCACCGCCCGTTCGAGGATCTTATTCAGCTCCTCGATGTCCGCGATTCCCTCGGTCTCGGCCAGCGCGAGGAACTCCTTCTCCATGATTTCCGTCGGCACGATCATTTCATTTGGCGCGAGGTTGTAAAAAAGCGGCAGCGTGGTGCCGTCCTCGATGCTCTCGGCGATTGAATATTTATGGAGATAACCCTGGTCGTCCTCGCAGCCGAAGGTCTTGAACGTTCCCTTGCCGTAAGCCGTTTTGTCCACCGGCGTGCCGGTGAAGCCGATAAACGTCGCGTTCGGTAAACCGGCCATCAGAAAATTCCCAAGGTCCCCGCCGGTTGTCCGATGAGCCTCGTCAACCATTACGTAAATGTTTCGCCGCAGGTTCAGGTTCGCCTGCATGTCCCGGAACTTATGGATCGTGGTCACCACGATCCCCCGGTAATCCTGCCCACCCTGTTTTAATAGCCGGTTCAGCTCCGCGATGCTTCCCGCATGGGCCACGTTGTTCATCCCCACCGCCGCAAGGTTCTTGAGCATTTGGTCTTCCAGCTCGTTGCGGTCGATCATCAGCAGGATGGTCGGCTTCTCCGCCTCCGGAGCTTTAAAAAGCAGCTCGGCGGCCTTGATCATCGCGTAAGTCTTTCCGCTGCCCTGCGTATGCCAGATCAGCCCGCGGGAGCGCTTTGGGTCGAGCGAACGCGCCACCACTTTGTCCACCGCCACCGCCTGGTGTTGGCGAAGGATGAATTTTTGCAGCTCCTCATCCTTTTCCGCAAAGAGGATGAAGTCTTTCAGCAATCGCAGCAAGTGCGGGACGGCGCAGAAACTCTTTACCTTCGCCTCCAGGTTGCCCACCTCTTCGTGCTTCCAGTTAAAGAGGTTTCGCCGCACCGTATTCCAAGTCACCCCGTAAGTGAATCCGATGGCCTCCGTGGCGGTGAAGATCATCTCCGGCACCATCACCTCGGGCGTCTCGGCGTGGTAACGGCGGATCTGGTCCACCCCAAGCGCGATCGCCTCGTCCTTGTTCGCGTTCTTGCACTCGACGACCAGCACCGGGATGCCGTTAATGAGGAAGACCACGTCTTCCCGCGTGCCGTAATGACCGTTGTGGAAGTAAAACTCTTCGGTTACCTCATACACGTTGCGCCATTCCATGCGCGGACGGGTTAGGTCCCCGTAATCAATGACCGTCAGGTCCAGTTCCCGGTTTTCCTCGGCACAGAAGAACTTTCCCTGGTTTCGCAGGAAGGTGAGAAACTCTCGGTTGCCGGTGATGTCCGTCTGCAGGCGGTGTAACTCGCCCAAAAGCGCGCCCTCCGCCTCCTTGTATTTGGGGTTAAAGGCGAGGACACGGGAATGAAGCAGGTCGCCGAAAAAAAGCGATGCCGAGCGGGCTCGGTCTTCGGGTGTGGCGCCATCAGGGTCAAACCGTCGCCGCGTCTCGGCTTCGGCGCGCTCCACGAACGTCCACCCAATCTCCCGGGCATATTCCAGGATTCGGGCCTGAACGGTTTTATGCTCGGTGGGTGCAGGCATGGATGAAACCTACTAAAACGCACAACTCGAAAACAACCATTGTGAACGTTAGCCTTGGATCTCCTGCTATAGGAGGGACGAAAAATCCGAATTCGGCACAAATCGAGCTTCGGCCGCGATTTCCTGCGCTATGATTTTCTGGCTCGGCTTATCCGCAGGCCAGCCTGTTATATTGGCATGGTTTTTTGGCTCAGGCATTGGTACGATGCGAAGGGATTTCTTGATGACGCTTATGGCTTGCAGATCGGCACGTCCATAAAGCGTGGCAGGGCGCTTATCGGCGATTTCTTGCCCAATTTGCCACAATTCGGCTTCTGATAAATCCATATGGCGAGTTACGGAAAGATCGGGATAAGGATGGGGGATAAAAGCGTCTGGGCGAACGGGTGGATTACTTTTGCGAATCCAACGACGGAATAGAATGAATCGAGCCATCCATTCATCTTCTGAGACAGGAGGAAGAGTGGGAATATCTGTCATATGGAACAAACTCGATGAATCAGGTCCAATATGATCTTTGGTACCGTCCCAGAAAAAGGCTCAGTGCCATAAGCTTTGCTGGAGCCGAGCAAGGCAGCATAGTGCAGATCGCCTTCCGGGCTCACGCTTATGGATAGAGTGCGTCGGGGGGAGCGGTGCCATTCAAAAGTCAAGTGTCCATCTGGCTCGGCACCCACTGAGGGGGTTGGAAACCCAAAAGGCAATGCACTCAGAAAATGATAGGCTTGCCAGAAGGTTTCATTTGTTATGGGTGCCGCTCCATAGCCGTCCCAGTTTGCAGAACGGCATTCCTCGGCCACCTTTATTAGGTCTTCCAAAACACTTTTTGCGCCAAGCCCTAATGAATGAGAGCTTTGGAGATGGCTGCGTCCCTTTTGGACCTGTTCGGCAATGAAAGCAATGAAATAAGCTGTGTCACTTGCGCCGTCGGTTGTTATGGATCCCGGCTTATAAAATTCAGCGGATGTCATCGCGAGGTTCATTTTAAGCCCTCCAAGGCTTCTTTTGTAAGACTGCTATAAAAAACTTTGTTTTTCAACCATCTCATCTCTGCGAGGCATTTATCAATAGCGTCAACACGCTGCTCGAAAGGCTCGGTGGTGAAAACATCAATATCAAGAATTACCCCCCCGCCATCGGACCCCGATTCCTGGGGAGGTTGAACGGTTTTAACAACATTAATTGCATAAGAATGACCCGTTACTAAAAGGTTACCTTGATGGAAAAAGCCCATTATTTGCAAATCCAGCTCCCCTGGCGGTCGGGGAGGCACCACCAGATAGTCATCCAAACGCACCTCCCCTACCGGCAAAGTTATCCGGTTGATGAAGCGAACGCCGAGTCGCTGAATTTCGAGCGACTTCGCCAATTCCGCATACACGTTCCACAACCGCATTGCCTCTTCTTTAAAGAGGTCCCAGCTTTCATAGGGCTGCAGTCTGCTAAAAATAAATCCATCTCGGTTAAACTGAGCAATATAACGATCGTCAGCAGATTGAAGTCGCAGCCCTTTCCAGCCCAAATCGTGCAAAATCTGCTCCGGAGGTTGACCAGGCTTCATTTTCATTTCATGCCGAAACTCGCTTTGAGAATAAATTTTGGGATAGCTGGGCAATTTGGCCTTTAAATGTTCCCGCAGTGCAGATTCCTCCCACGGGGATTCGACACGCGTGCGAATTTCTATCACCGCCTCGACGATCGGTGCATGTTCGAGATGAGGGAAAGATTCTGCCACATCAATCTTCAGCATGGTACTATTTTATATGGGTTGCTCAGATTTGAAAATAGAAAAATGATTATCGAATCTTATGAATCGTTATGCGCGGCGACGTGTCTCCGCTTTGTGAACGCCCCGCATTGCCTCACCGTGGGAAAGTGCCGATACGTCTGCGTTCTCCAGAATGTCTAGGTCGAGATCATGAACCCGAATCTGCGCCGTCATCAACTGGTGCAGCAGGGTGCGGAAGAGGTCTTCGGATGTTTTCCTCTTTTTGCTGGCGTTTCTCAACTTTGCATCGACGATGCTTAAGCACTCTACAATCTCAATCTGCTCTTCTTTAGGCGGAAGCCGAATAGGCCATGGCTTGAGAAACTGAATGGTGATATTCTTTTGTGTTCCTCGCGGTGCCAGCCTGTCCATTTCCGGCTGTTGGGTGCTCAAGTAGTATTGCAGGAAGTCCGCCGATATTCGGCTGTTGGGCGTAAGTCCAATTAGACTATCTGGACACGCAGAATCGAATTCGAGTATACCCGTGAATCCTATGTTTGCCGCAATCGTAATAAGAATCGTGCCAGCAGGGAATATCTTGCTAATCCTAACACCTTCCTCATTGAGAGTCTGTGAGTATCCTCTAATTTTGCCATCGCAATTGCTGATATCACCCGTTTGAACGAATGGCGTCGAACCGCCGTAAAATCGGGGATGATTGCGAGGCCGATGGGCAAACTTGCCTCGTTCGATTGTGGCAACCTCGCTTAACGGGACAATATTCCAGTTCATGGGCATTATGCCGATTTCGGTTTGTTTTTGGGGTTCACCGCGCAGGCCTTCGGTGAAGAGCTTATGCAGGAGGGCCTTTTTCAGTTCGGCGGTCAGCGCCAGCATCCGCTCCTGCTGCTCAATCGCCCGCTGTACCACCCCCAACACTCCCGCGATTTTCCTCTGCTCGGGGAGGAGTGGGAGATTGATTTCCAACTCTTTCAGGTTATCTCGTGTGATGCCCTGAATTGTCGCTCCTCGCTTGTGTGACGCGACCACGTTCTGGATTCGTTCTGAGCGGAGTTGATACGCGAGGAAACGGATGTCGTAGCGGTCGGAGTCAATTAGCACACCAGCAAGGTCTTGGTTGATTGCCAAATCGAGACGATTCACCGAGACCTTCCCGACACCGACACGAGTTGCGAAGATCAGGTTGTTGCGCGGAACAACGGTCGTTGCGCTTTGCCGCACCGCGTCTTCTGAAATGAATTTTTCGCCGCTGTCGAGGTAAAGCCGAGCGTTAAGCCATTTGCTTGTAATCCACGGAACTGATCCGCGCCAAAATGCCTCGTTCTTCGTTGACGGCGTGCCCCCGCTCATGAATCCATGCGCCACCGCGCCAAGCGTCGCTGCCGTCCATGTAGCTGGAAGCTTTGTGTCCATAAGGGTCATCATTTTGCCGCGAAGGATCGGAGTATTTTTCGGAGTGCTGTGTTCGTAGTCTCAGCTTCCTCCTCCAGCGCATCTAACTCCTCCACAATCTCCGCAATTGGACGATATTCCTCGCTTTGGCCCGTGTGGATGTACCGGCTTGGCGAAATATTGAAGTCGTTCTTTGAAATCTCCTCCCGGCTCACAATGCGCGAGTATTTCTCAACCTCCCGCCACGCGGTGAAGGTGTCGGCGATCCGGAGGACGGCATCGTCGGGGATGTAATTCTTTGGGTCTCCCTTGGCGAATTCGCGGCCGGCGTTAAGCAGGAAGATTTTTCCTTTCTGCGCCTTTGGCTTGGCTCGGTTCAGGACCATGATGATTCCGGGGGCGGTGGTGTTGTAAAAGAGGTTTTCCGGCAAGTAAATCACGCCCTCGATAAGGTCCTGCTCCACGAACCAGCGGCGAACGTCTTTTTCTTTATTGGTATTGGCATTGCCGGAGCCACGGGAGGCGGCACCTGTATCCAGCACGATGGCGGCGCGGCCATCTTCCTTGAGACTGGCAAGGACGATCTGCACCCAACCCCAGTCTGCTTTACGGCCTGGAAAACCTGCGCCCTTAGGAAAACGGTCCAGCTCGTCAGCGTCATAATCTTTTTCCGTCCACCAATCCTGGTTCCACATTGGATTGGTTACCACGCGGTCAAATGTCTGGAGACGGTTCCCCTTGCGGAACTTAGGGTTCTTAAAGGTGTCGCCGATCTCGATCTCTCCCTCCATGTCGTGGATGATCATGTTCATGTTGGCCATCGCCCAGGTCTCGGCGATATATTCTTGGCCGTAGAGCTTTAAGGGAGCATAACTCTTGCGTGAGCGCAGATTCATCTTTTCTTCGAGGATAATCTGGCATTTGATTAGAAGACCGGCCGAGCCGCAGCAGATATCATAAATCTCCATCCCCGGTTCCGGGACCACGATGCGGGCCATTATCATGCCCACTTCCTTGGGGGTGTAAAACTCACCGGCACTTGAGACGCTCCCCTCGGCAAATTTGCGGATAAGGTATTCATAACTGCGCCCGATGATATCCGGCTCAACATCGCTCAGGCCAAGCCTTTTCTCGCTGATGCGCTCAATGAGGTTGCTCAGGCGGTCGTCCGCCAGGTCGCGCACGCCATGGGTTGTCGCATTAAAGTCCACACGATCAATGATGCCTTTGAGCAAAGGATTGGTGTCGGCGATGGCCCGGAGGTGGGTGGTAAGGTGCTCGCCGATTTTCTCCGAAAGGGTTCGAATGACGGACCAAACAGGGTCATCGGGATTCTTCGGCTCCAGTGGAAGGTAAAACCGGACGAGCTTCTTGTCATGCTTCACGAGCTTAAAGGCCTTGGCCCGCGAACCGACCTCTTTGGCGATACGGTTCAGCTCATCGTCAAAAACATCGCAGAGGCGTTTGCTAAAGATAAGCGGGAGGATGAATTCCTTATACTTCGGGGCATCCTTGGCCCCACGAATGGAGCAGGCAGCGTCCCAGATCCACGATTCAAGGGATTTGTTTTTCAGTTCATTTTCCGCCATTGTCCGATCATTCCTTTAGGCTCTGTATGAGTATGTGTTCGGGAGTTATATAAAAATAAGAAAGCACTGCTCCATTCCTATCCGAGCAGTGCTTTCTTGAAACCGTTCCAGGTTTGGCCCCATCTATTTTTCTTCTAAAAATCTTCAAGGCAATCCCCTGAAAAATTCAACCGCTTTAAAACATCTTCAGGAAAGGGGACTTCATGCTTACCATTCTCTGTTCCTTCTTATTTTGGCCATCCTGACTTGATTCGAGTCTTTATCAACAAACACTCTTCCATAGTTTTATCTCTGCTGCATAATTCCGCGAATGCGCAGCCGTTTGTCCTCAACAACTATCATTGTTCTTTCGGGAATGTCCGCTTCCATAACAAAGAGTTTTTGGATAACCGTCTTCACATTATTCACTCTTAAATCTTTCAATCGCAAATAGATTATCCCGTAACATGGAACACCTTCACCGATGGCCAAAGTCCCAAAATCAGAATCATGAGTCAGAATAAACCTTTTTTTCTGAATAGGCTATTCCCATAAGGAACTTATCCTCGGTCCCATGCCATCCTTTTTCTTTAACGTCAACAACATCAACCCCTTTTTTCCGTAGGTACGAAACAACTTTTGGCGAAACGTTTTCATCAGCTAGAAATTTTAGAGAGTTGATTTTCATCAAACAGGTTCAAGGTCAACCAATATTTCATTCTTAAGGGCAAGGGCAGCATATTCCAGACAGGCACGAATATCATCTTTGCTCAGGTGTGGGTAATCTTGAATTATTTCATCCTCAGTAGCGCCAGACGCAAGAAGCTTGAGGATAAACTCGACTGATATTCTTGTTCCTTTTATGACTGGTTTTCCTCCCAGTATCTCCTTATTGGCTGTTATTCTGGTCATAACAATATCTCCTCCTTGACCCCATTATACCAGAAAATCGGGAAATCTTAAAAACGGGCTTACGAACGCCGAATTCCCCCCCCAAAAAAAATGAGCACAAATCTTTATCCTCTACAAAATACAATGCGAGTTTCGAGGTCCAGGTTTCGTGATTGGGGTCATGATTGGGGTCTTGCAATACCACTTTTTACCATAGTCGGATAGCGGCTTGAATATCCTCATGAGTAAGCCTGGGATAAGCCTCTAAAAGATCGGCTTCCGTTGCCCCCTCGCTGAGCTTCCGAAGAATAAGCTCCACCGGAATACGCGCAGCCCGAATCACCGGTTTCCCCATCATCACCTTCGGATTTATCTCGATCCGGTTGATAATGCTCATCGCAATCCTCTTATCTTACAGTCTTGGCATCACTGACAGCGTTGCCTCCAAGAGGCACTTCTCTTCACTTTCTTTAGGATACAGGGCCGGAAGGGCGTTGGCAATGCCCAACGAATCGCGCCGTAAACATCTTCGGAGTCGCCCCCCCACTCTTATAAGATGAAAAAACCGCCGCAGCACTGAAATCCTTTTCAAGTACCGCCCCATGCTTCTCATTGCCAAACTTGGTTAAGCGATGATCACATAGTAGGGAGGGGTTCATCTTCCGGCCCCTCCAATTCCCTTTGTTTGCCCCCGGGGACTTATGAATTTCCTTGACTTAAACTTTTCAAATCCCTAGTATAAAAGTAGTTTTCAAGGGGAGGCTTTTCATGGTTATCGTCACAAATATTAAGCAAATCAAAAAAAGCATCCAGACCCATTTGCAGGCTGACAACCTGGAGCTGGTTGTCCTTCCCAGGATCGAATACCAAGCCCTGCTTGAAAAGCTCGATGATCTAAAAGATCTTCGCGACTCCATCGAGGCCCTCAAGGAATATCAATCGGGGAAGTACATTTCTTTTGATCGATACGATGCGCGCAGGAAGGTTAAGCGTGTATAATATTGACCTGCCGAAGCGAGTTGTAAGACAACTCGATAAAGTTCTCTCAAAAAATTATCCTTCAGTTTCAAAAGCGATACAAAACCTCAAAGAATCACCTCGCCCCACAGGCTGCAAGAAATTACTCGAATCCTTTTATCGAATTCGCATCGGTGATTATAGAGTCATCGATTGGATCGATAGGGTGGTTCAGGATTTCGTATTTCCCCAGGCCGAAGCTTGATCCTTTGCCTACGTGTACGTATTCGCCCAGAAGCAGGTAGGGCCAGAAGGGGGTCAGGTCGCCGGTGAAGACGATCCTTCCTACGAAGCCTCCCATATTAATCCTTGTCTCCTGCCTTCCCGAATATCTCTCCCAGTCGTACCACCTGAGGTTTCTATCCGTCGCTTTTACCTCTTGGGCTTTATTGATTAATCCCTTGAAGTCCAACATGGAGGCTTCGATTCCGCAGTGAAAATAGGAGAGAAGGGAGATTCGGAGCAGGAGCTGCCTCACAAGGATATGGAATTCGAGGTCAAAAACAAGGCGTTCGTTATAATAGAGCCGCGTCAATGAAAAGTGTAAATTTTACGGGGGATTGCGCCTCATTCTTAAATTTGTACTTTAAATTTTACATTTCTTATCACTGTAGCTGGAAAATTTTCTCCTTTTCTCACGTTCTGACCTTTTGTCAAGAAAAAAGGGGGATGCGCGAAAAAACATTTTCTCTTCCGGCCCTCAATGAGACAGAAGGGGATCAAATGGCTTAAATTCCCTTGACATACAATTTCCTCCCCACTATAGTAACTCTACCCAAAAGCGAGTTTTTATCAGTAGTTCTTATCAATCTTACCAGGAGGGAGGAAACGGTATGTTCAGGAACGATGAAGGCGCTCTGGGGAGGCGAGGCTTCCTGAAGATGGTCGGGGTGGGGTTGGTTGCATACGGGACCAGGGCGACGTCGGTGGCGGCTGGCGCGAAGGTGGCGCGGCTCGCCAATGTCGTCGCGCCCGGTGGAGCAGTGGACAGGGCTTGCAACGATTTCGCCAAGGCCGTGGCCGAGAAATCGAAGGGGGAGCTGACGGTCCAGGTGTTCCCTGGGGGACAGCTCGGGGGCGAGCGCGACATGGTGGAGTCGGTCCAGCTGGGCTCCATCGAGATCGGGGTGTTCGGCTCGTATGTCATGGCCAACGTGACGCCCGAGTGGGGGTTGCCGATCGACACACCCTACGCGATGCGGAACCAGGAGCACTTCCGCAAGGTGGTGGACGGACCGCTGGCAAAACCCATATACGATGCCATGCTACAGCGCAAGGGCATCCGGCACGTCGCCTGGGCCAACCGCGGACCGCGATACTTGACCAGCACCAAGCCGGTCACGACGCCCGCTGATCTGAAGGGCGTCAAGATCCGGGTCCCCGAGGTCGAAACGTACCTGGCCGCCTGGAAGATGCTCGGAGCCACCGTCACCCCCATGGCCTTTCCCGAGGTATTCATGGCGCTGAAGCAGGGCACCATCGATGCCCAGGAGAATCCTCTCGAGCTGATCCTTACCTCCTCCTTCTATGAGGTGCAGAAATACGTCAACCTGACGGCCCACATCTGCTCGGGGTACGAGATCACCGTGAGCCAGCGGTGGCTCAAGACCCTCTCGCCGGAGCTGCAGAGGATCGTCCTCGATGGGCTCGTGGAGATGGGAAAGATCGAGGACCGGTACCAGGCGGCCAATGAGGATGAGATACAGCGGAAGCTAAAGGACAAGGGCATGATCTTCAATCCGGTGGATTTGCCCAAGTTTCAGGAGGCCCTCAAGGAGTTACCGAACCAGTTCAAGGCCAAGTGGAAGCCCGGCTTCGCTGAGGAAATCAAGGCCGTCCGCTAATCGGGGTGGGGGACGGAGCGGGTTCCGCCTCCGTCCCTTTTCATATCCACTTCCAGGAAGGTGAGCGATCCGTGTCGACGATCATGAAGGCTCTCGATCGTATCCTCTTCGTCACCATCGGCCTCTTGCTGGCGGCCATGGTGGTGGACGTGGCCATTCAGGTGTTCTTCCGGTATGTGATCGAAAACCCGCCCACCTGGACCGAGGAGCTGGCGCGCTTCCTGTTCGCCTGGCAGATATTCCTCGCGGCAGGGCTGGCGTTCGGTCGCGGAAGCCACATCGTCGTCGATGCCCTGCTCTTGGGGCTACCGAGCGGGGGACGGCGGCTCCTGGCGGGGGCCGGCGGTGTCATCGTGCTGGGCTTCCTGGCGGTTCTGGTGTGGCTGGGGATCAGCATGGTGCATCTGACCTCCGACACCTACTCCACGGCCATGCACCTGAACATGGGAATCGTGTACGCGTCGCTGCCTCTCGGGGCTGCGATCTCCGCTGTGTACGTGGTGATCCATCTCATCAATGTGGTGCGCGGGAAGGCTGTGCAAACGGCCGCGCCCTCTCTGCTGCTGGACTAACCATGCTGACAATCATCTCCATTGTGCTGATCTGTCTGTTTGCCATCGGGGTGCCCATCTCCATCTCCATGGGGCTGGCAGCGTTCGCCGGCCTTCTGCTCAGCGGCAATATCCCGATCGAGGTGACGGCCCAGCGGTTTGTGACCGGGGTGGACTCCTTTCCGCTCTTGGCGGTGCCCTTCTTTATGCTGGCCGGGGGGCTGATGAACACCGGGGGGATCACCGAGCGACTCGTCCGATTCGCCAATGCCCTGGTCGGACGTTTCACGGGAGGCTTGGGCCACGTGGTCGTCGTGACCAATATGATCATGGCTGGGATGTCGGGTTCGGCCGTCGCCGACTGCTCGGCGACCGGGTCCGTGCTCATCCCGGCCATGGTCCGCGCCAGGTTCGGCGCGGCGTTTTCCGCGGCGGTGACTGCCTCCGCTTCGACCATCGGACCCATCATCCCGCCCAGCATCCCCTTCGTGGTCTTCGGCGTGATGGCGAGCGTCTCGATCGGGCGACTCTTCCTGGGCGGCGCAGTGCCGGGTCTTCTGATGGGGCTGTACCTCATGCTGGTGATCTACCTCCTCTCCAAGAAGCGAGGCTACGCCAGGGGGGAAAGGGTCTCTACGCGCGACATCTGGGCAGCCTTTAAGAGCGCCATCCCGGCGCTGTTCCTGCCGATCCTCATCGCCTGGGGAATCGTCGGGGGGGCGGTGACCCCGACCGAGGCCGCGGTTCTGGCGGTGCTGTATGCGCTCTTTCTGGGGCTGTTCGTGTACAAGGAGCTCACGCTCTCCACCATGGTCCAGGCCTTCGGCCAGGCGGCGCTCACCACGGGCGCGGTCATGTTCATCGTTGCCGGGGCGTCGCTGCTCGCTTGGATGATGACCCGCGAGCAGGCCGGACCGGCCCTGGTGGCATGGGTGACCTCGATCACACGGGACAAGAACCTGGTGTTCTTGTCCCTCAATATCATCCTGCTGATTCTGGGCTGTTTCTTCGAGACCCTGTCCCTGATGATTCTCCTGGTGCCTGTGCTGATGCCACTGATCACCACGCTGGGCATCGATCCGGTGCACTTCGGGGTCGTGTTCGTTCTGAACCTGATGATCGGACTCATCACCCCGCCCGTCGGCATGGCCATGTTCATCGCCTGCGCCATCGCGAAGATCCGGGTGGTGGACTTTGCCCGCGAGATCCCCATATTTGTGGGTGCGTTGATCCTCGTGCTGCTGCTCATCACTTATGTTCCCTGGCTGGTTCTCTTCCTGCCGAACCTGTTGATGGGGAAATAGCAGCTCCCCGCGCTCGCAGGCGGGATGTTCCCCTCCTCTCCCCGTCCCCCCCTTGTCTCTGGAGGCCAGCTCCCTCAGGTCCAAGGACCGTGGAACCTCTGGCGCCGCCGCGCCTTGGGGCCCTGCCGGTTTGAGGCCACCCATGAGTTGTCGTTGGCCAAGTAGTTTCGCTGCTTCTCGGCCGCCTTTGCACAGATGGGGTCACAAATGGCAATTATAATAAAGTATTTTATATTTAGTTTTATACGTTTAATTTCATTAACTTAGTAGTAAAACCTTCAAACGATACTTTTAATATTTTCAACAGCTACGAATACAGGACAAAGGGATGATCAATTCCCACTCGATGCCTGAAGCTAATTAATCCAGTTTCTTCTTTTCCATCCTCGCGCTGTCCTTCCCCTGCCAAACCGGGGGAGAGGGGAAAGGGGACAGAACGGGGTCAAAGGGCGGGAAATAAAATGTATTTGACAGCCATATTAAATTAGCATATTATAAATGCATATAAAGGAGGTGATCTTAATGCGTGCTACTTTGAATCTTCCCGATCCGCTGATCCAAGACCTGATTCAGGTAAGCGGGGAAAAGAAGAAGACCAAGGCCATCTGCCTGGCCATCGAAGAATACATCCGCCGGCGCAGGAAGGAGAAACTCCTTTCCCTCAGCGGGAAGATCAATATTGACCTGGACTGGAAGAAATTGGAAGAACTCGAGCTGAAAGGAATGAAGGAACGTGAAAAGCTCCGGAAGCCTCGTAGACACCAGCGTGTGGATTGATTTTTTCAAGGGCATTCTTCCGGTCAAGGCGCTTTTGGAAAAATTAATCGCCGAAGATAATGTCTTTACTGCGGGTCCCATTCTTTTTGAGCTCCTGCAGGGAATCAGGTCGCCCGAAGAAAGGAAACAGGTGAAAGAAGCCTTCATGGCCACCCATTACCTGGAGATCAAGCTCGATGACTGGGAGGGCGCCGCCTCCCTGGCCAGCGATCTTCGCGCCAGGGGTATCACCATCCCTATGACGGACATCCTGATCGCCCACCTGGCGAAGGCCAACCATCTGGAAGTGGTGTCTTTTGACCTTCATTTTGATCAGGTGCCAGGTCTCAAGCGCCGCAAGCCCGGAGGCTGATCGGATTCTGCCCTTTTTTCAAACCATTCGGATCTTCCTCATCCCCACCATCACTCTGGCCCTCTCCCATCAGAGACTGCGTCGTTATTCGTCATGCCCGCGTAGGCGGGCCCTGTACCTAGTGTGGTGCAGGGCGGGCATCCAGGAAGGTCCGATCATAGAAAAAATATCGTGTAATTCCGGATGACTTAGTCTCTTTCAGCCACCCTGGATTCCCGCTTTCGCGGGAATGACGGCGCTTTTCCATCGTTGCGACACAGCCTCTCAAGGGAAAAGGGTGTAAGGGGGATGGGTCAGGTGAGTTTATACCCGATCTTGCGGAGGAGTTCTTTTCGCCACTGTATCCCCTCTGGCCCTTCTACCCCTTTGGGCAAGTATCCATCAATGACTCCGAGGATCCCCCGGCCCTGAGAGGATTCTGCGATAATCACTTCCACGGGATTCGCGGTGGCGCAAAAAATGGAACAAACTTCCGGACAGTTCTTGATCGCGTTTAGGACATTGATCGGGTAGGCATCCAGGAGAACCATCACAAAGGTATGGCCTGCGCCGATGGCCTGGGCATTTCGCTGGGCTACTTTTCTCAATTCCTCATCATTTCCCTCGAGGCGAATCAGGCAAGCCCCGGAAGCCTCGCAAAAGGCGATGCCAAAGCGTGACTTCGGCAAGGCATTGACCATGACCTCGTACAAGTCCTCAACCGTCTTGATGAAATGGGTCTGGCCGACGATAATATTCGCCCCTTCCGGGATTTCCAATTTAACGCTCTTTAGCTCCACATCGCACCCCCTGAACGTTTACCCCAATATTGATGGGTCCGCAAAAGGTAAAATTTCTTGATTCTTCACCCTCACCTTTCCCCTGTAGAGTAGTGAAATTCACTCCACAGGGCAAGGCTTCTCCCGTCAGAGACTGTGTCATAATTCGTCATGCCCGCGGAGGCGGGCATCCAGGAGGGTCCGGTCGTAGAAAAATATCGTGTGATTTCCAATATCTTATTCTTTTTCAAATTCCCTGGATTCCCGCTTCGTTAGAAATACGCCTTCTTTCTCAGGCGAAACTTCTATGGATCCGAGGGTGACCTTAGAGCTAACTACTTAATATGGTGTACCATTTCATCCATTCGTGGGTGCCACGCCCCGGGGCATGGGAAATTTCGCGGGAATGACGGCCCTTTCCCTTCATTACGACACATCCTCTCAAGGGAGAGGGAGTATTTTTGATTTTTACGAATTCATCAATATGCCTCAAAGATGGATCAGGAAAGATCCCTTTTGACCTTCAGGCTACCGACCAAAGAGGCCACGGTGGGGAACTCATAGGCTTTCAAATAACTTTGAATTCCATCAATTATTTTCAACCCCGCCCGGGGGTCAACGAAATGAGCCGACCCCACTTCTACCGCGGTCGCCCCGGCAATCAAATATTCCAGGGCGTCTTCCGCGGTCATGATGCCTCCCATGCCCACGACTGGGATATGCACGGCCTGGGCCACTTGCCAGACCATGCGCAGGCCTATGGGTTTAATGGCCGGGCCCGAAAGGCCCCCGGTGACGTTTCCCAAGAGGGGCGTCCGCGTCCGCACGTCGATGGCCAGTCCGGTCAGAGTGTTGATCAAGGAGACCGCGTCCGCGCCGCCTTCTTCTGCGGCCAGAGCGATCTTTGCGATATCTGCCACGTTGGGGGAGAGCTTGACCATCACAAAAGAAGAGGTTGCCCGTCGGATTTTCGCAACGACCTGATGAACCGTTTTGGCCTCGGAGGCGAAGATCGCTCCGCCGGCTTTCAGGTTGGGGCAAGAGATATTGACCTCGATCCCGGAAATCCCCTTTACTGCAGATAACCTCCTGGCCATCTCCGCGTATTCTTCCGCCGTGCTGCCAAAGATATTAACAAAGACCAGACATCTAACCTTTCGCAAAAAAGGCAACTTCTCCCGGAGAAAAATTTCCAACCCCACATTCTCCAGGCCAATGGCGTTGAGCATCCCCGACGAAGTCTCGGCCAGACGTGGAGGGGGATTCCCCTTGCGGGGCTTTAAAGAAAGTCCCTTGGTAATGATTCCCCCCAGGCTTCCTACAGGAAGGAGGCTGGCATATTCCTCCCCGTAACCAAACGTGCCCGAGGCCGCAATCACCGGATTTTTCATGGTGAGCGGACCCAGCTTCACTTCCAGCCTGGGACCGTTCTTTTCTTGACCCATGCGGCCTTCCCATCGCCACTTCACTCCCAGAAAATTTCCTTCCCCTCGAAAGACGGGCCCTTCTTGGCAGTGCCCGGGCATACCGAAAGGCGGCAATTTCCGCAATCCTCGGAATCAAATTCTCCTTTGCCAGAGCCCAGCTCCTCTTCCCCCGCATTCTCCCCCGGAAACCATCTTTCTTGCGTCGGTCGACTCTCCGGATTCCGGGACTTCGCCCGAAAACTTCTCTCTTTGACTTTTACCGCACATCCCAGGCAGGCTCCTACTCCGCAGGCCATGCGGGCTTCCAAGAGGACTTGGCAGGGAAGATCGAACTGATCGGCAATTTGGGACACTCTGGCCAGCATGGGCATCGGCCCGCAGGCGTAAAGCGTAGCTGAATTACGCCCTTGGGTCATGAGCTCACGTTCCAGTAAATCGGTGGCCGATCCTGACATCCCCAGACTTCCATCCTCAGTGGCCACTTGGGGCTCCAGCCCCATTTTTTTAAATTCCTTGATTCCCAGGATCCGCTCCCGGCTTTTTCCTCCGATGAGGACCAAGACTTCAGGAGTTTCCTCCAAGGCTTTGGATATTATTTTTTTCTTTTTCCGCACTCCTTGCAGGTGCTCCGCCCAAGGGATCAGCGGGGCGATCCCGATCCCACCTCCGACCAGAATGGCCCTTTTTGGTCCGCGGTTGCCCAGAATCCTTTCCCCAGCGGACCGAGAAGGTCCAGCCGCTGACCTTCTCGAAGCTGGGTCATCAGGAAGGTCCCTCGGCCGGCGATTTTGTAGCAAATCTCCAGAGCCCCCTCGTCTTCCGGTTTGGTTTTCTTTTCTTGGGGAGGGTAGATGCGGGAAAAACTAAAGGGTCGCCTAAGGAAAGGGTCTTTCAAATCGTTCACCCGTAACATGACGAATTGACCCGGCTGGGATAAACGGGCGATCTCTGGACACAGAAGACGCAGACGGAAATAATCTGCGGTGATTCTGCGGTGCAGCAGGATTCTGGCTCGAACTTCTTTGGGATGGGCTTTCATGCGAGAGTCGCCTGAGTTTGTTCTACCAGACGAAGGCTCATGATCACAGCATCCTCGCCGCTATCGCTATAATAATGCCGGCGAATGCCCTGCGGTTGAAATTGAAAATTTCGGTAGAGGGAAATGGCCTGGTAATTTGAACGGCGCACTTCGAGGGTGATCTCTTGGGCCCCCTTCTCCCGGCAATAATTCACCCCGTAGCGTAACAAGCGGGCCCCAATTCCCCGCCTGCGCCGTCCAGGATGCGCGGCCAAATTCAAAATATGTGTTTCCTGGGCCACCAGCCAGAAGCATATGTAACCCACGACCTGATTTGGCGGGATCTCCAGGGCCACGAATGCTTTGGCATAGGGTAATAACAACTCTCGCTCGAAAAGTCGTCTAGACCAAGGCGTGGGGAAGGACCTGCGTTCAATCTGCATCACTTCATCGAGGTCCCGTTCGGTCATCCCCCGGATCTCGATCCGACCCGTCGGCTCCATGACCATTTCTTTTCAGCTCAGGGTTTCTTCTGCAAGATCTCGCTAGCGAGATTGATATTGCGCTGGCCGGCTTCTTTGACCATCTTGGCTAGCTCTTTCAGGGTCCGGCCTTCGCGGCAAGTGGAAAGTTTTATGAGCATGGGCAGATTGAGACCTGAAAGGACTTCCACCTGGCCCTCCCGCAGAAAGGCCAAACTCATATTCGACGGGGTTCCCCCAAACATATCCGTAAGGATGAGCACTCCTTCTCCCCCGTCCACACTCTTGATGGCTTCCGCGATTCCTTTCCTCAACTCTTCTACCCCTTTCCGGGTGTCTATGGAAACGGTCACCAGGCTGGGTAACTTTCCGCAGATTAACTCGGCTGAACGAATGAATTCATCGCCTAAATTCGGATGGCTGACCAAGACCACGCCCACCATAGTTTTGCTACGCCTCTCTTCCTTACCCCAGGAATTGTCTTTCAGGGGGAGTCTTCTATATCCCGATGCCGCAGACGGACGGGGAATCGCTCTGCGAAAATACTTCCCATTTTTTGGGCGATCGCCACCGATCGATGTTTTCCTCCAGTACACCCTACGGCCACGGTCAGATAAGCTTTGCCTTCCCGCTCGTAGAACGGCAGCAGGTACTCGAGGAGGCCCTGGAACCGATTCACAAAGTCATGAGTCTCTTCAAACCCAAAAAGGTAATCGCGAATCCGGGCATCCGTCCCCGGCAGGTCTTTCAGCTCCTCAACAAAATAGGGATTGGGAAGAAACCGGGCATCGATCACCAGATCCGCCTCTTGCGGAATGCCATGGCTGTACCCAAAGGAAAGGAAATTTAAGCTCATCCTTCGCCCCGGCGGCCTCTGCCCGAAGAGATCTCGAATGGCTCCCTGCAGCTGATGGACATTATACATCGAGGTATCGATGACCATCGTGGCCATTAAGCGGAGGTTGGCCAGCATCTCCCGTTCCTTGTGAATGCCATCTAACACACCGCAGCCCTCGGCCAAGGGGTGGGTCCGCCGCGTCTGGCTATATCGCCGCACCAGCACCTCATCCGAGGCTTCCAAAAAGAGGATCTCCAACTGGAACCCCTCCTTGCGCAGCCAGGTAAAGACTTCGGGGTATGTTTTGAGGAAATCTTTCTCCCGGAGGTCCATCACTAAAGCAATTTTGGAATGCTCTCCGAGGGAAGCCGAACGCAATTCGAAAAGCTTGGGTAGCAGGGCAATGGGTAAATTATCTACGCAGAAAAAACCCATGTCCTCCATGGACCGGCTGACGGTACTTTTCCCTGAGCCCGAAAGCCCCGTGATGATCACAATGCGCAAGTTTTTTAATTCTTGTGCTTCCATGGTCGGGGATGGAAGGAACGCCTCGCCGGCCGGCTAAAGAGCCCTTTCAACCCGTCTAGATCGAACGGGGTTTCTTGGTTCCCAACCTAGTACTTTTCGTCTCCTTCGGAGAAGAGGGAATAAATCTCCTCAACAGAGTTCGCCTCCATCAAGCGCTTCCGAAAAGTCTGATCTTTCATCAGACGCGAGATTCGGGCCAATGCTTTCAGATGGATTCCGGCAGAATTTTCCGGCGCAACTAGAAGGAAAAACAAGTGGGCAGGCTTTCCATCCATGGATTGGAAGTCTAGGCCCGGCAAGCTCCTCCCGAAGGAAGCCAGAAGCTTTTTGACATCTTTGCTCTTCCCGTGAGGAATCGCCACCCCTTCTCCGATCCCAGTGCTTCCCAGGCTTTCCCGCTCCAGCAGGATTTCCATCATCCGCTCCTCATCCACCTGCTTTTCCACCTGAGCCAACACGCGAACCAATTCTCGTAACACTCCTTCTTTGTTCTTGGAGGTAAGCTGGGGAATGATCATTCGCTTATCTAAGATGTCTAATATTTTCATTGGGTTACGATCTGCAAGAAGTTAAATTCTCACCTCTAGTAATTTGCGGCGGTTGACCCTCCCAGGCCCATCCTGGGTGGAACCCTTGATTCCCTCGCTTCATCGCCTCGCCGGCGAGGAGGCGGGAGCCAAAAGGTCAATCGATCTGTGGCTCAATTAAGCCATAATGGCCATCCTTCAGCCGGTAGATGATGTTGAGGCTCTTGGAGTGGGCATTGGTGAAAACTAAAAAATCATTATTCAAAAGATCCATCTGCATCGCGGCTTCTTCGACCGACATCGGTTTAGCCAGGAGTTTCTTGCTTTTGATCACCTTGGGCTCTACTCCCTCGTCAAAGCTGCCGGGGGCGTAGACATCCATGCGCCAGCGAGATTCCGGCAAAGAGGAATTGGACTTATGCCTCTTGATCTTCTCCTTATACTTGAGGATCTGGCGTTCCAACTTATCCATCACCCGGTCAATCGCCGAGAACATATCTTCCGTTTCTTCTTGGGCATTGAGGGTGACGCGATTGGCCACCAAAGTAACTTCAGCGATGTGGCGGTGCTTTTCTACGATCAAAACCACATTGGCTTCCAAAGGATAGTCCAGATATTTTTTCAGCTTGGAGATCTTCTCTTGTACGTATTCGCGCAAGACTTCTCTGGATTCCATATTCCGAAAAGTTACGGAAACTTGCATGCCCGGCGCCTCCATTCCTTTTCAATAATTTGGGACGCAGATTTTCGCCGCTCCCCGCAGAAAAAAATTTCTTATGTTGGAAATCTGGAAAATCCGCGTTCATTTGCGCCCCCAAAGGATTTTCCATGCTCGCCAATTAGAGGATCTGCTTCCTCCGCGTAGACGGAAGAACTCCCAGCATCTCGCGATACTTGGTCACGGTCCGGCGAGCAATGAGGATGTCCTGCTTTCTGAGGATCTCCACGAGTTCCTGGTCGCTGTAAGGGTTCTGGCCGTTTTCTTTGGAGAGGATCTCGCGGATTTTTTCCTTGACGCTCTCGGAAGCAACATTTTCTCCCCGAGCGGTGTTGATGCTACTATTGAAAAAATACTTCAACTCGAAGATCCCCTGGGGGGTGTGGACGTATTTGTTGGAAGTGACCCGGCTGATGGTAGATTCGTGCATCTCCACGTCCATGGCTACATCCTTGAGGACCATGGGCTTTAAGAAGGCTACGCCTCCGTCCAGAAACTCCCGCTGAAACCTGACGATGGACTTGGCCACCCGGTAGATCGTTCGCTGGCGTTGATGGATGGACTTGATCAGCCAGAGCGCCGACCGGATTTTTTCATTAATATATTCTTTGGCTTCTCCAGTGGATTGGGCCTGCTCCCTGAGGATATCCCGGTAATACGGGTTGACGCGCAGCTTGGGCAGGCCATTCTCATTCAGGATCACCACGTACTCATCGCCGACCTTGTAAACATAAACATCCGGGATAATGTAAGGAATGTTCTCGTCGCTGAAGCTCCGCCCGGGCTTGGGTTCGAGTTCGCTGAGGAGCCGTGCGGCCCGGACCACCTCCTCCATTGGCACTTGCAGTTCCTTCGCAATTGCCTGGTAATTTCTTCTGCCCAATTGGTCGAGGTGATCGCTGATGAGTGCCTGCACCATGGACTCCCGGGGGTAAATCTGCTGAGCTTGCAAGAGCAGGCATTCTCTTAAATCCCGGGCTGCCACTCCCGGGGGGTCAAAAGCCTGCACCTTTTGGATCACCCTTTCCACGCTGGCCAGCTCCAACCCGCTTTGGCAAGCAATTTCATCCAACGAAACTTGGAGCAGGCCGTCTTCATTGAGATTGCCGATGATCAGCGTCCCAATCAGGCGTTCCTCTTCGCTAAAGTCGTTCAGCCGAAGCTGCCAAAAAAGGTGGTCAGAAAGGGTGGCTTTCTTGGTGAGGAAACTCTCAAAAGTTGGACCGTCCTCCCCCTCCTCAGACTTTCTGGCCCGCGAGGAAAAACCGTCCATTCTCCAATTCAACGCCGGGCTTTCGACGTCCGCCTCGCGGGTTTCCTTCACCTCCGACGAGGAAGCCATTGGGGTTTCATAATTTGTCTCCAAGGGTTCGGCATCAACATTGGGTTCGACGACCTCTTCGATAATCGGATTCTCTTCCTCTTCCTGCCGAACCAGATCCACCAATTCCATCCGCGAGAGCTGCAGGAGTTTAATGGCCTGCTGCAGTTGCGGAGTCATGATCGGCTGCTGAGTGAGCTTGAGGCTTTGGCGGAGCTCTATGGGCATTGCGAACCGGAACCCTCTTTGTGGGCCTCTCCAATGGCCGTTTTTTCTTGTCCTGCTTTCTTCATCGTCACTTTTCGGTTAACCCTTTAGCCTTCTAAAACTGAAACTTTTCCCCCAGGTAGATCTCTCGGGCCTTCCGGCTTTGGCCGATTTCCTCCGGAGTTCCCCGTTCCAGGATCTTTCCTTCGTTGAGGATATAAGCCTGATCGCAGACTCCCAAGGTTTCCCGCACATTATGGTCAGAGATGACCACTCCGATCCTTTTGGCTTTGAGCTGAGCGATGATGTGCTGAATATCCAGTACCGCCAGCGGATCAATCCCCGCGAAAGGTTCATCCAGAAGGATAAATAGGGGCGAAGTAACTAGGGCGCGAGTGATCTCCACCCTTCTCCGCTCACCCCCGGACAGGGTCAAGGCCTTGCGCTTGCCCAGCGAGGAAATCCTCAATTCTTCCAAGAGAACGGTCAAACGCTGCCTCCTTTCCTCTGGGGAAAGGTCCAAAGTCTCCAGGACGACCAGGAGGTTTTCTTCTACTGTAAGTTTTCGAAAAACCGATGGCTCCTGGGGAAGATAGGTCACCCCTTTACGGGACCGCATATACATAGGATCATGGGTGATTTCTTCTCCCGCCAGAAAAACCTGCCCCCCTTCGGGCTTGATCAGGCCCACGATCATGTAAAAGGTCGTCGTCTTACCTGCTCCGTTGGGTCCCAGAAGGCCAATCACCTCACCGGCGCGGAATTCTAAATCCACAGAATTCACGGCCCATTTCCCATTGTAATTTTTTTTGAGTCCCCTAGCGATCAGGGTCGGGACCCCGCTCATGGCTTCTCTTTTCGCGGGCGCTGCTCTCCTTTCGGAAAAAGGATCACTTCCACCCGCTGATCGGGCCCGCTTTCGGCAAAACTTTTGTCTTCCTCCAAAAGGATGATGATCTTCTCCCCGCTCACCATATCTTTCCCCTGCCAAACCTTTGGTTGACCGGTGAGGACGATCTTTTGCTCTGCGTTGGTAAAAACCGCCCTCTGGCATGTAGCCAAACGTTCCCCTTCTTGAATTTTCACGTTGCCCGTGGCCACGATCTCCCGCACCTCATTTCCTTCTTCTTTCTTCTCATAATATACACGGGCGACGTCGGCATAGATGGTCATTTCCGCCTGCTTGGCCACGACGTTCCCGGTGAAGGTGATCACCAACTGTTTATTATCGGCCTCGAGTTGCTGGGAGGTGACGCGCAGGGGCTGGTCGGATCCACGCTTCTCCCCCTGGCCTGTTTTTCCGAGAAAAAGGGGCTTTTTTTCTGCCCCTTCGCTCACCCCGAAGGCCGGTAGAAGCAATGCCAGAATGATCATGAAAATGACTGGGTTCATTTTTTCCATGTCACATAGCCGATCCTAAGGAATCCTTCACCCCCAATTGCGAAGGGTGGTCGTAACCTGGTGAAGAACCTTCATTTGTTGACGATCCAGCTCCACAATCAACCCAATTCCTTCCACCCGAAGCTGGGGCCCGGTGATTTCTACTGCATCCGATGTGCTCAGCTCTCTTTTTTCAGCCTGATACTTCAAACTTCGAGTGCGCATTTGGTACCCATCGCTGGAGCTCAGCGTTATGCCGTTAAACACTTCAATCGCCTTGGTCTGGGTGTTGAACTTTCCTTTCTCTCCCACCAGAACATATCTCTCGCCATTTTTCCCGAAAAACGTTGCTTTCACTTTATCGAAGAATACGGTGCTTTCTTCCTTGAAATATTGAGCGGAGATGGCTTCCAATTCCCACTCTTTTACCCCTTCTCGGGTCTCGGTGTAACGCACCCGATCCAACTTCAGGTCGGCTGAGGTGGCCGGCTCCTTCGCGGTTTCAATCTTCTCCTGCGGAGGAGCCAGGGTGCGCCAGGTCATGAAGCCCACCACCCCCAAACTGCCCAGAATAATTATTCCCAGAAAGGACCGAAGTTTTCTCATCTCTTTCTTCTAAAACCTATCAAAAATAAAAAATATTCTACCATTCTGAGGGGGGGGTGTAAAGGCAAATTTTGGGCATCGGCCAAGAGGCAGTGGATGGACGAAAAAGCGAGGGAAGGTAGAAGGGAATATTCTGCGGGATGATATTAACGCGGCTGCCGGAAATATTTTTGGGTTGCTGCTTTCCATTTCCCCTGGGCCTTAAGGATCAGATCGCAAACCTCCCGCACGGCTCCCTTCCCGCCGGGACGATGGGTGATGTAATGAGCATTTGCCTTCACATCCTCTACACTGTCGGTCACGGCCACCGCTAAGCCCACGCGTGCCAAAACGGGCAAATCAACTAAATCGTCGCCCACAAAGCAGATTTGTTCCGCCCTAAATCTTTTCTTGCGCAGGATCGCCTCCAGAGCCTTCCCCTTATCTAGGACCCTTTGCTTTAAAAGACGGATCCCCAGCTCTTTGGCCCGGAGACGCACGGCTGGCGATCTTCTTCCCGAGAGAATTCCCACCTCTAAGCCAGCTCGTTGCAAAAGCTTAATCCCATGGCCATCCTTGATATTAAAGAATTTGAGCTCCCGTCCAGCTCCATCGTAAACGATCCGCCCGTCGGTGAGAACTCCATCTACGTCCAACAGGAGGAGGCGGATGAATTTGGCCCTTTTTTTCCAATCGTTTGCCGACAGAAGGAATTTTCTTCCTGCCTCCCCCTCTCTGTATTTCGGTCTAACGCTATGCTCCATGCGCTACGCGCCCTGCGTTCCCTTGACCACCCGGTCGATGGCCACGAGCTGTTCCAATAACGGTTTCAACCCATCCAAGGATTGCGAATTGGGCCCGTCGCAAAGGGCGGTTTGTGGGTTTGGATGGACTTCCATGAAGAGAGCATCGATGCCCACGGCCACAGCCGCCCTAGCCAATGCGGGAATGAATTCCCGCTGACCTCCGGAAGAGGTACCCTGTCCACCGGGAAGCTGGAGGCTGTGGGTCACGTCAAAAACAACGGGAAACCCCATCTCCCGCATGATCACAAGGGATCGCATGTCTGCGAGGAGGTTATGGTACCCGAAGGAGGTTCCCCGCTCGGTGAGGAGGATGGACTCATTTCCGGTCGATTGAATCTTCTCGATGATATTGCGCACATCCCAGGGGGCCAAGAATTGACCTTTCTTGACGTTCACCACCTTCCCGGACCCCGCGACAGCCAAGACGAAATCGGTCTGCCGACAGAGGAAGGCTGGAATCTGCAGGACATCGAGGACTCGCGCTGCCGCCTCCACCTCTTCGAAGCGGTGAACGTCTGAAAGCACTGGAACGCCCAGCTCACGTTTTACCCGCCCGAGAATCTCTAAACCTCTTATCAAGCCAGGGCCCCGGTATGAACCCAGAGCACTGCGGTTGGCTTTGTCGTATGAAGATTTAAAGATAAAAGGAATTCCCAGAGAGCGGGTCAGGTCCACAAGAAAGGCGGCGGTCTCCAGGCAGGTGGCCTCCGACTCGATCACGCAAGGGCCGGCGATAAGGACGAAAGGCCTCTTCCCTCCGATGGCCACAGGCCCCACCCAAATTTCTTTTACCGTTGGGAAGGAATGCGCAGTCACGAATTCTTCTTCCGCTTCTTCTTTTTCTCCCTTAAGGCTGCGTGAATGAATTCCCGAAACAGGGGATGGGGAGTTTGAGGTCTGGATTTTAGCTCTGGGTGGAACTGGCAACCTAAGAACCAAGGATGATCGCGCAGCTCCGAGATTTCTACCAATTTCCCGTCCGGAGACAACCCGCTAAATACAAGGCCCTTCTCGGCTAAGAGTTCCCGGTAGTCATTGTTTACTTCATAACGGTGGCGGTGCCGCTCAGAAATTTGCAGCTCATGGTAGGCCTGGTGGGCCAGCGAACCCTCTTGCAGCGCGGCGGGATAGGCCCCCAGCCGCATGGTGCCTCCTTTATCCAGGACGGCTTGCTGCTCCGGGAGCAGGGCAATCACGGGGTGCGGTGTTCCCGGGTCGAACTCGCTGCTATTCGCCCCCCCCAATCCACAAACATGTCGGGCAAATTCGACGATGGCGAGCTGCATTCCCAAACAGATTCCCAGGAAGGGAACTCGCAGGGTCCGGGCATAATTCACGGCCATGATCTTCCCCTCGATCCCCCGATCCCCGAATCCTCCCGGGACCAAAATCCCGTCCGCCTCACTCAAGAATCGTTCGGCCCCTTCTTTCCTCAGGGATTCGGAATCCACGTAATGCAGGTTTACCCGGCAGCGATTGGCAATCCCCCCATGGATCAAGGCTTCATTGAGGCTTTTGTAAGAATCTTTCAAGTTCACATATTTGCCCACAATGGCAATGTCCACCCCTCCCCGGGGATTCTTGATGGACTGGACAATTTCTTCCCACTTTTCCAGGTGCGGAGATCGCGTCCAAATGTTAAGCAATTGAACAATTTTATCATCCAATCCTTCTTGGTGGAAGAATAAGGGGACCTCGTAGATGCTCTCTACATCGATGGCCGTGATGACCGCGTCTTTCTCCACGTTGCAGAAGAGAGCGATCTTGGCTTTGATCTCCGGGGGAAGGAACTGATCCGTGCGACAAACCAAGATATCCGGCTGGATGCCAATCTCCCGCAGCTTCATCACGCTGTGCTGCGTAGGTTTGGTCTTGAGCTCCTCGGAAGTTTTGATGAACGGGACCAGGGTTAGGTGAATGTAGAGGGAATTCTCCCGTCCCAAATCGGACTTCAGTTGGCGGATGGCTTCCAAAAAGGGAAGGCTCTCAATGTCGCCCACCGTGCCTCCGATCTCGATGATGGCCACGTCGGCATCGTCGGAAATGGAGAGGATGTTTTGCTTGATCTCATCGGTAATATGGGGGATCACCTGAACGGTCGCCGCCGAGATAATCCCCCTTCCGCTCTTTCTTGATCACGGAATAGTAGATCTGGCCGGTGGTGAAATTATTTCGCCGCGTCAGACGGGCAGAGGTATATCTTTCATAATGCCCTAAATCCAGGTCCGTCTCCGCCCCATCGTCCAGCACAAAAACTTCTCCGTGTTGAAAAGGGTTCATCGTCCCCGGATCTACATTAATATAAGGATCGAGTTTCTGCAGGGTGACTTTCAGCCCCCGCGACTCTAGCAAGGCTCCAATGGAAGCCGCAGCCAGACCTTTCCCCAGGGAAGAGAGGACTCCGCCGGTGATGAAAATAAACTTGGTCCGTCTGGCTGAGTTCTTCTGAGATTCCATGGGCCCGGTAATTCTGCGTTCAGCCATTCCATCCTCAGAGTAAATGGTTTTGGGGAGAATCCGGAATTTTCTTTCCCAAATGTTCCAGAGCCAGGTGAGTGACCTTGCGCCCGCGGGGGGTTCTGTCCAGAAATCCCCTCTGGATCAGGTAAGGTTCATAGACATCTTCGATGGTGTCTTTTTCTTCATTCACGGCCACTGCCAGCGTATCCAGACCCACCGGCCCGCCGCTAAATTTTTCCAGGATCGTCACCAGGATCTTGCGATCCATTTTATCCAACCCGGATTCATCGACTTCCAGAAGCTTTAAAGCTTGATCGGCTACCGCCCGGTCGATCTTTCCCTGAGCCCAGACTTGGGCAAAATCTCGCACCCGCCGGAGCAACCGGTTGGCTACCCGGGGCGTCCCCCGCGATCTCTTGGCGATCTCCTCGGCCCCCGATCGATCGATGCCCAGGTTGAGAAGTTGAGCCGAGCGCAGCAAAATTTTCTCGAGTTCTGGGGGCGAATAGAACTCCAGGCGAAAGCTTATGCCGAATCGATCGCGCAGGGGAGAAGTGAGGAGGCCGGCCCGCGTGGTTGCGCCTACCAGCGTGAAAGGAGGAATATTTAATTTGATGGAACGGGCGCTGGGCCCCTGACCGATGAGGATGTCGATTTGAAAGTCCTCCATCGCCGGGTAAAGGATCTCTTCCACCACGTGGTTCAAGCGATGGATTTCATCAATGAAAAGGATATCGTGTTCTTTCAAGTTGCTGAGAATCGCCGCTAGATCTCCCGGCCGCTCGATCACCGGGCCCGAGGTGGCCCGCACATTCACCCGCAATTCCGAGCCGATGATGTAGGCCAGGGTCGTCTTGCCCAGCCCAGGGGGGCCATAAAAAAGGACGTGTTCCAGAGCTTCCCCCCGTTTCTGCGCCGCCTCGATGAACACCCGCAGGTTACTCTTGATCTCTTCCTGCCCGATGTAGTCCTCCAAGCTTTTGGGCCGAAGATTGAGTTCATACCGCAGGTCATCTTCCGTCAGTTCTGGCTGAATCCCCCGATCCATGAGGGAAGGACGAGTCGCCATCTTTGATAAATCGCGCTTACTGTCCATTGCCTTACCCGGTAGAGAGAACTCTCAGACTTTCTTTCAAGGCCTTTTCCAAGGTGATCTCCGGGGTCTGCTGCAACACGCTTTCCACAGCCTTCTCGGCCTGGTTCCTTTTATACCCTAGATTGACCAGAGCTGAAACCACGTCCTCGGCCATCCCATCGGCCGATGGCCGGACCGTTTGCGGGTATACGCCCCGAGATTGGATCTTCAGCACTTTCTCCTGCAGGTCTAAAAGCAATCGTTCCGCTGTTTTGCGGCCGACTCCGGGGATGGACAGTAACCTGGCCATATCCCTTGAGCCCAGCGAATGAACGAGCTCTGAAGGAGAAATGCCCGATAGGATATTGATTGCCAGTTTGGGTCCGATTCCGGAAACGCCGATCAGGATCTGGAATAGCTCTTTTTCCAGCGGGGTGGAAAACCCATAAAGCTGTAGAAGGTCTTCCCGCACATGAGTATAGGTATGCAGCACCACGTTCTGTTGGAATTCGGGAAGATCATAGAAGGTTGTCAGGGAAACAAAGAGCTGATAGCCGATTCCGTTGGCTTCCACGATGATCGAGCCCGGGCTCTTTTGGATCAAATGGCCCCGGATTTGGGCGATCATGTGCCATCTCCAAGGGCAATTTTTTTGGCCGATGTCCTCCTCGGCGGCTTGGAAATTGATCGCTGCGCCCCAAGGTTACTCAAGGAAATCTGCCAGGGCACGGAATGGGCTAAACAGAGGGCAACGGCCAAGGCATCGGCGGCATCCGCCGTCAAGTTCTGCGGCGGATTCAAGAGGGATCGAATCATGGCCTGAACCTGTTCTTTCGCTGCCCGGCCATATCCCACAACAGCTTGTTTCACCTCCAATGGGCTGTACTCTTGAACCTCCACGCTGGCTTCCGCGGCGGCCAGGATGGCGACCCCCCGCGCTTGGCCCAGCAGCATGGCGCTCTTCACATTCTTGGCGTAGAAAGGATTTTCTATCGCCATGAGTTCCGGGGCAAACTTTTCGATCTGTTCACCCAAGCCGTGAAAGATTTGTTGGAGGCGTTGTGCAAAGGATTGCAGCCGTTGCGGGCGAACAACTCCACTTCCGCAGTAAAGGATTGAACCGTTGCGCCCGATCTCGATGACCCCGAACCCCGTCACTACAAGCCCCGGATCAACCCCCATGATCCGGCTGCCTTCCCTATTCTTCGCGAAATTTCTTGAATCGAGGAACCGCCCCGATCCTCTAGGCACTGAGCTGCTCCATCTCTTCATCCGGGATGTCGAAATTGGCGTATACGTGTTGGACGTCGTCGGAGTCCTCCAGGCTTTCCATCAACCGCAGCATCTGCTGGGCTTCCTTGCCCATTAAGCGCACCGTGGACTGAGGGACCATACCGATCTCCGCGTAAGCCGGGATCAGCTGGGCTTCCTCCAATTGCTTCTTGATTTGTTCGAATGCGGCCGACTCCGTGATCACCTCATATTCTTTATCTGTCTCTCGCACATCCTGAGCTCCTGCTTCCAGGGCTAAATTAAGCAGTTTCTCTTCGTCGACCTTTGCTTTTTCATAGACGATCAGGCCTTTTTTATCAAACATCCAGGAGACGCATCCAGATTCTCCCAGATTTCCCGCGTTCTTGGAGAAAATATGTCGAATATCCGCCACCGTGCGCTTGCGATTATCCGAAAGAATCTCCACTAAAACTGCGACCCCTCCCGGCCCATATCCCTCGAAGGTAGCTTCCTCGTAGGACACCCCGGGAAGTTCGCCAGTTCCTTTTTTGATCGCCCGCTCAATGTTTTCCTTAGGCATATTCTCTGCTTTGCCCGCCAGGATGGCACTTCTTAACCGGGGGTTCCCGTTGGGATCCCCGCCCCCCATGCGGGCGGCTACGGTGAGTTCTTTGATGATTTTGGTAAAGATCTTACCCCGGCGGGCATCGGCCGCGCCCTTCTTATGTTTAATCGTACTCCATTTCGAGTGGCCAGACATGGGTTAGATCCCCCCTTTTGGACTTAATCAGCTACTTATATCACAAGGATGGTTGCTTTGCAAAAGCAAAAATGAATCGTCCGGAATCTCGTCAGTCCCGGTGGAAAAAAAGGTACTCCCGCATTGGGTCTTCTCGCCGCTGATCGTATGGCATCTTAATAGAAATCGATTCGGTAATAGAGATCAATTCCCATTTCATTCCCCCGCCAGGTTTCCACCTCCCACTGTTTCGAAATCTGATATCTGACTTTCAACAGCTGCTCGCTGGTAAATGCGGAATATCCATGGCTGACATATACTAAGGAGTCCATAATTGACCAGACATATTCTTCCAAAATCTCCCCTGACCCCTCTTTTCCAAAGAGGGGAAATTCCTCCCTTTTGTAAAGGGAGGGAAGGAGGGATTTGGTCTTCGGTGTCTATATAATTATGGACTGACTAATAACTGGGGGGTCAGGTATTTGCCGACGGTAACCAAAGAGCGCTGGACCTCTCCCATCATGGCTTGTCGAGTCCCGGTTTGCCCGGTCGTGGTCTGTCCGGTCCCGGACTGAATATCTAAGGTATCGATTCCCAGCGCGCCTTTCATTTTATCTAAAACTCCCGGAGAACCCCCCTGCAGGAGGCCTCCGGCCCCAATTACAAGCAGGGAGAGGTTTCCCTGTTTGTAACAGTTTAGTCCCTATCTTACCCGTCGGCCATCGAGACATCAGCTTGAATTGTTATACAGTGCAGCTTGAGCCGTTGGCGTATCTGCAGTGAGGAGGGTTTGCAGAAACTCTCTTGGATGGACGCCTTGTCTTCTGGCGGTTTGCAAGGGACTAAACTGTTACCTGGTTTTCGATCAAGTTTTGGCGACTGCCTTCTCAGGCCTTAGGGTGTCAGCCTAAAAGCGACAGCAAAGGTTTTAAAGTAGATACCCTTTTAGAAAAACAATTTTCCATAAAGCAAAATCCCGCCATAGTTAAATTGTAGTTTCCCTACCATATCCAAGCCAGGGTAATCATTCCCGTCGACTTTAAACTGCAAACGGAAATAATCGTAGGCCACCCCGACCCCCACATGTTTCCAGATGTTATACTCGAGGCCCACTTTTGCGTCAAAGAGGCCACCCGAGAAGCTTTGATACTGGAAGTAAAACACGTCGATACTCTCTTTGAGGAAAAGCTTGGGGGTGATGGCAAAATCAAAACGCAACCCCACCACCGGCAGAGGTGCGGTTATGCTTTGTTCTTCGGCAGCGCCGGAGTTTGTAGAGCTGACCCGTATTTTGATGGGCGCCACATAGAGTCCGGCCGAAAGGCCGAGGTCGAAACGCTCATCTTGGAAAAAGGAATAGCTGTAAGCGGCCCTGATTATTTTTAAATCGAATAAACTATCAACCGTGGTACCAACCGGAAAGATGCGGTCCTTGATTTGGATGTCTGCCTCTAGAGTCTTGGTGGCAGCCCGGCGCAAATCATAATAACTCAGATCAAAACGATGACGGCGATTGCTGGTGAAACGATACAGCGCATCTGCCCTGAAAACAGTGAGCGAGGAATCCAGTCCCAGGACATCTTCCGGACTCACATCCAGCCCGACCCCCAAAGATTGGGAGCCGATCCGGAAATCCGAATTCAGGGTGGTCACAAATCCTCCCAGATTGAGACTGAAACGTTCCCATGGTTTCTCTTTCTGCCCCTCTTCAGCGGCCACAACCGATGGGCATAAGAAAGCCAGGGTAAAGACGATGACATAAATCCCCATGCCCTTTTTCATCATTCAACCTCCTTTCGTTAGCCTTGAGCGGTTTTTAATGCCATCATTATTCAGAGGAAGCGAGAAGAAAAGCGGACGGCTCTTCGGAGGAACCCGAATTTTCCTCTCTGCCCTTCCTTAATTCACCCGCCAGCGCCAAAATCGAAAGGGATTATACAACAAGTCTATAAAAAATTTCATTCTTTTTTTTATCCCTGGGAAGGGTGTACCAGGAGGAACTGCTTTTGCTTAGAACCGGAACCCGAAGTTACCCGTTGCCGTGAGCCCATCGAGGTGAATGTCGGATTGGTAGGAAGTTCCAGCAGGAGTGACGAAGAGAACGGGAATTTCGAGCACCAGGTACCTCGCATCCGCGCCGAACGTCGTTTCTTAACCCCTTTCAAAGGCCTCCTCCCCAACGGTACTGCCAGGCGATCCCGACCAGATCAAAGTTGCCTTGCCTGCGCGTGTAGACGCCGGAGCTGGCGTAGAGCTTGATGGAGTTATTGAGGTCGATGGGAAGAGACAGGGTGGCTCCAAGACGCCAGCTGTCGAGTTGATCGTCCCCTTTCACCCCGTCTATGCTCGTACGGCCGCCGGTATAGTACGTGGCATTCAAGGCCGCCCAAATCCCCCGCGGGAAGTTGTAGATGAGGTGGCCTTGCAGCGAGTAAATCGGGTCTTCCTCTCGGGTCTTGTCGCCCAAGAAGTTGTGGTTCTCAGTAAAGAGGGTGACGCCCGCAGCAGCTTCAAGCGTCCAGCGCCCCAGCGCTTGGGAGATTCCGATTTCAGGCTTGAAGGACCATCGGTTCGTGCCGATATTGATCAGTTTGTCGGAATCATACTGGCCAAAGGGCATGGTTACCAAAAGACTTACCCCGAGGATAGTGTCCTGCCGGTAACTCTTGAACTCCTCGAGCGAGAGGGAGGGAGCGCCGTAGAGGTTCACCGAAAAGCGCAGGGACGGATCGGAGAAGCCCGAGACATATCTGCTCCGCCCCTCCTCTTGAACCGTTCCGGTCGCCGAAAGCCAGGCGTAGGGAACAAGAACATCGATCTTTCCGGACTTGCCCCACACATTGAGCGAACGTACATAGCCCAGAAAAGCGGAATGGATCTCAGCACTGAGGTCTTTCACCGGAACCGACGGATCGAGCAGCACATCCCCCTGCTGGTAAGCGTACCCCAATAACAGGAAGTTCAATCCGGCCGGCGCGTTCGCATAGGCCCTGGGCTCCAGCGACTGGGCACTCGCCGACCCAGGATGAAAAACGGCGGCGATCGCGAGGAGGACGATGGCGGTCATGAATTCGACCGCGCTCCGGCCCAGAAGCTTTTTCTCCCTGAGGCGAGAGCGGCGCACCCAAATGATCTTCTCCGTGGTTTCCCCTCCTAAGAGGGAGCGGAAACCCAGTCGGTATTGGCAATGCCCGGGTCCCCATCAGGCCGACTGGGATGATCCCTGTGATCGCGCATTATGCTGCCTTGTATGAGGCAACCACCTCATTGAGTTCGCCCCGGCCGAGATGGTAGTTGCCCATGTTGTAGTGGGCTGTCCACTGGTCGGGCCGGGCCGTCATGAAGGCGAGATACTCCCTGTAGGCTTCTTCGACCTTGGTCCTGATCTCGCCCGTGGGCGGGTCCACAGGATAACCGGCCAGCCCTGCAGCGGCGCTGGGCAGGAGGTCCTGGGTATTGAAATCAGTCAGATTCCGCGCCACTTCCCCGATCACCTCTTAGAAGCGAAACGTCACGCCGAGCGCCGGGCCGCTGAAGCGCATGTCCTGGATAAGCTTGTCGTCCTTCTGGTCGTAGTAAAGGTGACGGTAAGCGAGCGTCACTCCGAGCCACTTGTACGAATAGGCGACGCCGAGCATGCCCTGCCAAGTCAGCTCCGATGAGCCCGTGCCTACGTCGAAGTAGTAGGGAATCGACCAGTTGCTGCGGCCGAGCCAAACCCGTCCCTTGACGCCGACGATCCCATCCCATAGATCCATCCTCTCGGAGATGCTGCCGGCTCGCGGAAAGGTTTGCCCGCCACCCGGCCCGGTGACCGCCAGCGCGAGTTGCCAGTCGGTCGAGGCCTCCAAGCCGAAGTAACGCAGGCCGCCGAAGACATCAAGCTCCACGGGCCGGCCGGGCAGGACCGCGTAGCCCGCGCCGAGCGTCCAAGCCCCACCCCTCAACGAAGAGTTAGTCGAGACGTTCGCGCTGGAGCTGACGAGATTGCCCCCGAAATTGATTGATTTGACCGCGCTCTTCTCGCTGGAAAAGTCCAGGTAGATGACATCGGTGAACACCGACCACCTGTCCTTGCGGACCTCGCCTGAGATCATCATGGCGAACCTGAGCGCCTCGAGATAGTCGACCGGTCCGACCTGAACCTCCGGGCTGCCTGAAGCACCCGGCGGAACTTTGTACTTCAGCGTGCCGTCGATGTTCGGCAGCCAGAGGTAAGGCGTTACCGAGAACGTCCACCCGTCGGCTGGCGCGACAGACTGTGCTTGCGCCGCCGTCGTGAAGAACGCGGCAGTCGTCGCAGCCAGCAAGACCATGCCAAGTACGGCGCGATGCCAGCGATTAAAGGAACTCAAGCTTTCCTCCCTTCTTGGATGTTGTAGCTTCTGATGGGATCCATTTAGCCCGGGGGGTTCTCCTGGGACCTGTCGCCGGAATCCGGCGCGGGTTCGCGCGCCTCGCTTTCGACCCATGCTTCGAGCAACCTGTAGGTGACGGCGAGAACCACCGGGCCGATGAAAAGCCCCAGGATACCGAAGGCGATGAGGCCGCCGATCACGCCGGTTAAGATCAACAGCAGTGGCAGATCGACGCCTTTGCGAATGAGGAGGGGACGCACAATGTTATCAATGCCCCCGACGACGATCGTCCACACCAGAAGCACAGTCCCCCATACCGGATCCCCCTTCCAATACAACCAGATCACCGCCGGCCCCATAACCAGAAGGGAGGGCAGTTGAGCCAGGGCGAGGATGAATATGACCGCAGCCAGTAACACCGGGGCCGGTACACCGGCCACGAGAAAGCCGATCCCCGCCACGAGCGATTGGATGAGCGCGGTAAGAACGATGCCCAGGGCAACGCCCCGGATCGTCTTGGCGGCAAGGTTCGCCGCATCCTCCCCCCGCTGCCCGCCAAGCCGTCGGGCGAAAACACCGTATCGCGCGAGCGACGCTCTCGCCGCTATAAAATAGGACCGCGGCAATGACCACGGTCAGCAGGAATTGAACGAACATCATCCCAAGGCTTCCGGCTCGTCCCCCAAACCATTTCACGATCTCCCCGGTGTGGGGGGCCAAGCGTGCGCGTAACCCCCCCGGGCCGACGGCGGCGATTTCCTGCCATGCCTCGTTAAGCTTCGGGCCAACCACGGGTAGCTTCCCGGCCCAGGCCGGCGGCGGTGGCAGGGAGTAAGTCGCAAAACCTTTCGCCCAACCGACAATTTGGTCGGCATGGTTCAGAATCGTTCCGATGGCCAGCAAGAAGGGGACAATAAAAACCAGCAGCAGAGCCACCGTCATCATGGCCACGGCGAGCGAGCGCTTACCCCCCAGCCACGCCTCCACCCGCATCATGATCGGCCATGTCGCCACGACAATCATGGTTGCCCAGATCAAGGCCAGGAGAAAGGGCCGCATGATCCATATCGTAGCGGCCAGCAGCACGGCGATGAAGAGTACCCCCAGAGTGATGCGGGTAAAATCGCGGGAAAGAGGCACGTTGGTCATAGGCCACGCTCCTTATCTGAGTATCCGGGCGCCGCTTGGCTTTGGGCGCAGGCCGATCCCTAAAGTCTGTTTTCGGGGGATTTTGCACGGCATGAGTATGGGCTTTTTCCGCCGGGATGGAGAGATCATTTTGATGATCCTGGCCCTTTTTGTTCCCGGCTTTCCCCTGCCTTTCCGGCTTGGAGGATCCTCAAAGCCCCCGGTACATAGTCTTTGGGAAGATAAGATTCCGGGATCGTAACTTTGTTTCCATCGCGCAGCTGCGTATAATGCGGCGACATGATCTCTACCCCACCTTCATTGAATGCGTCCTGGATGTTTTGGTGCAGGAGAGAATAGGTCTGGACCATTTCCTGAGGTTTGTCCGTATAGGCATTTAACTCGTAGCTGACATAAAAATCGTCGAGGGATGTCTGGAGCACAAAAGGAGGCGGCACACGCAGGACCCCCTCGGTGCGTTCGGCCGCCTTCATGAGCAATTCATGGACTCTCCGCCAGGGCGCGTCGTAGCCGATGGTCACGGTCGTATGGAGGATCAGACCCTTTTCCCGGGCTTCGGTACTATAATTGACCACCTGGTTGTTCACGATCAGGGAGTTGGGTACGACAATATCTTCATTCTTAATCGTTCGCAAGGTGGTAACTTGAAGCCTGGTTTCCACGACATCCCCCGTGAAATCGGCAATCTTTACCCGGTCTCCAACCTTGAAGGCCCTCCGATAAGTCAAGGCGACTCCGGCGATCATGTTGGAAACCGCGGATTGGGAGCCAAGAGAGAAGAGGACCCCGAGGAAGATGGAAATCCCTTTAAAAGCCGGGGATTCGGAACCGGGAATATAGGGGAAAGCAACCACGGCGAAGAAAGCAATAACCAGCAAGCTGAGGATTCTATAGGTGGGTTTGGACCACTCCGGATAAAAACCGGAGAGCGTAATGTTTCCCTTTTCCACCGCGAGGAAGAAAAATTTCATCAATTTTAAAATGTATCGAGCAATGAGCACAATAATGACGATAAACACAAGGTTGGGGGTTTGCGTGACTATCGCCTTTCCGATCGCCGTAAGGGGCAAGAGCACGGTATTCAAAACCCGGCCGGCAAAGGGTCGTGTCCAGGGCCAAAAGCTCAGCACAAGGTGTATATAAATATAGAGAACCAGGAGGATTAATAAAAAACGAATAACCTTCACGGCCTCCATGAGCAGGGTAGTGACCCGTTCCGGGCGCAAAAGCTCCAAAGACTTTATATGAACACCTTTCGCACCGGCGGCAGCCCGGGACAGGATTCGTCGGTCGATTTTCTGTTTGAGTCTTTTAAGTAAAATCAAAATGGCAATGAAGGCGACGGTCACGAGGAGAGTGTAGAGGGCATCGTACAGAATATTTTCCCGGCTTCGATCCTTCCGGTATTTTTCCATGGCGGTGCGCAATTTTTCGGCATATTCCTTGGCGAGCTGCTCCCGCGTGCGACCTTCTGCCAGGGCATCCTGGCCAAAAACGGCGAAAAGCATCTTATCCCCGGCAGAAACCAGGGTAATGGGTAGTTCAAAATTGGAAGCGGTGAGCCTATCAATCGGAATATCAGGGTCCTCGGCGATTTTTTTAATTCTCTCCGATATCGTTTTAGCCCGATCCTCCGGAGAATACCCCTCCACCTTTTCCCTGAGGTAAAACAGGACTTGGTCGCCAAGCACTACGGGATAGCCTTGGGATGCAACCTTTTGGGGTTGGGGAGATGTCGTCTTTTCCTGGGCCAAGGAAAAGGGTACATTTATGAAAATAAGGATCATCCAAAATGTAAGGACCGCAGAGGTAAGCATAATCCCTCCCAGTGCTAATCCGGGTATTCTCAAAATCTAATCACAGAGAATACCCCCCTTAATCAATCTCAGCAGTTGACGGAATGGTGGGGCAGGTGAATGCGTGCGCAATTGACCAGTTCTCCGCCCGTGTCTGGGCGCAACCCGATCAGCCCACCCTCACGGGGGTCCTCTAGCCGAAAGGAAAATCGAGTATTTTTCGGGTCCTTTATAAGGGGCATGGTTCTGAGAAGGAACCCATGCCCC
>CAVXFA010000057.1:0-10710 GCA_963760605.1 uncultured delta proteobacterium
AACTTTAATGCCGAACTGATTGCCTTGAGCAAGAAGATCGGCGATTATGTTATCGTGCACGAGCTGCTGCACTTCTCCGTGCCGAACCATGGACGGCTCTGGAAAATCCTGATGCGTGTGCACTTGGGTGATTTTGAGAAAATAGAAGAAAAGCTGAGAAAAATTCCAAATAGGGAAGAATTGTAAGATGCAAAAGGATTTGATTATTTGAATTTTTATCACCATTCTCGGCGGGAATGGGTGACACCAAATTTCCCATCTTCCTTTGTTAAGCTGCTCAATTCTCAGGGCCGTGCATCCGCCCGTGCATCCGGGTCGGACCTGACTAAATATTTGAGATTGCATGAGAACACCGTGAAAGACGGTTATTTTTGGATCTTAGAACCACATTTTTGAACCGCAAATCATCCTTCTAAGACGATAGACATGCAAAAGAGGATGTGGTCAGGCTTAGGTATTTAGGGTGGGGGTCAGGGTGGGGATCAGTAGGTTGGGGTCAGGCTTAGGTATTTAGGTATTGATTGGCCGCTCTTTTTGAAATTGTAATAGTCTGGGTGCAGTTGACAACGTGGACTCCACTTCGGTTTTGACTACCGCACAAAGGTGGCCTGCCGTTTTGGATCCCACCGGCACATGAATGAGGAGGATCATCTATGGCATCCCTCGCAGATCTTATCGGCAGACGCATCGCCCCCTCCGACCTCCAGCGGTTCTGTACGGATGCGATGGTCCGTTGCGGCCTGTCGCCGGAAGAGGCCGCCGTGTCGGCCGAGGTCCTGACGACTACCGACACCTGGGGTACGCACAGCCATGGCACGCGGCAGATCCGCCCGCTGATGCGCGCCGTCAAGAACGGTGGCATCCGCGCTGGGGCGCGGCCCAACCTCCTGCGGGAGGGGCCGGGCTGGGCGCTGCTGGACGCGTGTATGGCCATGCCCATGGTAGTATCGATCCAGGCCATGGAGATCGCCATCAACAAGGCGGCCTCGGCGGGGATCGGCTATGCCGGCGTGGCTCACAGCAGCCACTTTGGCGCGGCGGGCTACTACGCCACGCTCGCCCTGCGGCGCAACATGATCGGTCTCTCCATGACCAACGTTGATTCCTGCACGGCTGTCACCGGCAGCCGCCTGCCGGTCATCGGCACAAACCCCCTCGCCTTCGCCATCCCCGCGGGGGAGGAGAACCCGGTCTTCCTCGACGTCGCCACGAGCGTCGTGGCCGTGACGAAGGTCATGATCGCCAAGGCCATGGGTCGGCCGGTGCCCGAGGGCTGGCTCCGCGACCTGGAAGGCCGGCCCACGACCGATGCGAGCGGCTATCCAGACCGGAGCGTGCTCCAGCCCATCGGCGGCTACAAGGGCTACGGCCTGGCCGTGCTGGTGGAGGTTCTGTGCGGCATCCTGACAGGCGCATCCTTCCTGAGTGGCGTCCGGGTGTGGATCAACGAGAGCGGGTTCGCGGCTGACCAGGGCCATGCCTTCATCGCCATCGACGTGAACGCGATCATGCCAATCGAGAGCTTCAAGGCGCGCATGGACGCGATGATCCGCGAGATCAAGGTCGCGCCCAGGGCTCCCGGCGTGGAACGGATCTACCTGCCGGGCGAGATGGAGTGGGAGCGACGGGAGCAGGCTCTCCGGGACGGCATGCAGCTTCCGGACTACGTGCTGAGCAACCTCTTGGGCCTTGCCGAGGACGTGGGGATGGTGCACGAGCTCGTGCGGCTCTTTCGGTAAGAGTGCCAGGTCTAGGCCACCGACCAGCACGATTCAGGCTTAGGTATTTAGGGATTGATTAGCCACTCTTTTTGAAATTGGCTCTGCCCCTCTGTGGAATATCTGTTATTTTTTAGAAGAAGTACAGAGAGTCCGAAAGAGGCCCTGCAATAATGAAGCGACTTCTTCGTGTTCTATTCCTCCTTGCCTTTGCGCTTATCGCCTGCTCTTCTCTTCGCACCTCCTTGCCTCTGTCGGACGTGCCCCCTCGCCCCGCAGTTTCGTCGAATGTTTTCGTCGGTTACGCTCAGGCGTTCCATGTCGGCGACGGGAACTGGGTCCGGGTTCCCGAGTATGACTACGAATTTCTTGTATTGGAAAGACGATACGCCGACCGCTGGGAAGTTATCAAGGAGATCCACCATCGCCATCCGCGCTATGACGGGCGCGCCGGCCCGCGCGATCAGACGCTTTATTTCCTCGTCCGGACATCGCCTGCCGCCGATGGCGGGCTCGACCTGGCGGTCGAAGGAACACTCGGCGCTGGAAAGGGGCACGAGGAGGCGGGAGGCGGGCTGGTAATCGAGATGGCCTCGGGCGCGAGAGGGTGGTTCGTTCCGTTCGACACGATTCGGATCCGGCAAACCCCCAGGACCACGAAGGAAAGCCTCGAGGAGGTCGTGGAGCTGTTCTCGAGAAGAGATGGGCGGGAGATCCCGTTCATGAAGATGCAGGAGGAGGGGAGGGAGGTGTCCCTATGAATCAACGGCGGCCGTACCGCTCCTTCGTGAGCTATATCGATCGCAGCCGGGAGTACTATGCTGCTGAGGGCTACTCCCAGCCGTACGCCTGGGCGTACCACCGCGAGGTCCCCTTTACCCTGCTACGGAAGCCGCTCCCGCAGTGCCGGGTGGGGTCGGTAACCACCGCAGGGAGAATGGACGTCGAGGGCGCCAGCCAAGCTCGGGGGACGAACAAGGAGCCGTATGCGATGTCGGCAAATCCGGCGCCGACTCGCCTGTTCACTGCGGACCTGTTCTGGGACAAGAACGCAACCCACACTGACGACGTCGACAGTTTCTTACCCTTGAACCGCCTGGCCGGGTTCGCCGCCGAGGGGCGCATCGGGTCGGCATCGCCCCGCTTCTACGGCTCCCCCACCGACTACAGCCAAAGGAGGACGTCGCTACAGACAGCCCCCCAGATCCTCGAGTGGTGCCGCGAGGACGGTGTTGACGCCGTAATCCTTTCCGCACTCTGACCGGTGTGTCACCAGACCGTGAGTCTGGTCGCGCGACACCTCGAGGAGAACGGCGTGCCCACCGTGATCATGGGGTCGGCACGCGACATTGTCGAGGAATGCGGCGTCGCCCGCTTCGTGTTCACCGACTTCCCACTGGGAAACCCCTGCGGGAAGCCCTGGGATGCAGAGATGCAGCGCTCGATCGTGGGAATCGCACTCGATCTGCTCACGCGGGCCTGGATCCCCCGTACCACGATCCAGACGCCGTTCCATTGGGGCAACGACCAGTGGCGCGACGCCTTCATGCGGGTCGACGACAGCAACCGGGAAGCCCTTGCCCAGGAGGGGGAGGAGCGCCGTCACCGTCAGGCCGAGGGGAAGACAGGTGGCCGATAAGGCGGCCGAGAAGAGGCGAAACTACTTGGCTAACGATAACTCATGGCTGGCCTCAGACCGGCAGGGCCCCAAGGCGCGGCGGCGCCAGCGGGTGTTGATCAAAAATATTAAAATAATAAGGAAATGAAGAGATACAACGGACCAAGAGGAGGGTGGAAACATGGTGCCAGAGGTTCATACCTATGTGTCGGATTTGGAAGAGCTGCGGGGTCAGGTCAAAGGTCTTCTGGAAGGATTGCCCCAAAAAGCACTGGATTGGCGCCCGATTGAGGGAGCGGGTGAGCTCGCAACCAATTCCTTGGCTGCACTCGTGGTTCACCTTGCCGGTTCCGAAACCTTCTGGATGAAAGAGATTATCGGCGGAAAGAAAATCGACCGGGATCGGGACGCGGAATTTGTGGCCAAAGGATTAAGCCTTTCGGAATTGCAGGCCAAGATCGGAGCAGCGGCCAAGCTGGCGGTGGAAATTCTTTCGACTCTGACGGAGAAGCAATTAGAAGAAGGCAGGAAATGGAAAGACCGATCGGTAAACGTGCGCTGGTGCATTCTGCATGTCATCGAGCATATCGCCCAGCACCTCGGCCACATGCAGCTCACCCGCCAACTCTGGCTGGCTAAATTCGAGAAATAAGAAGATCCTCTCCATCATTACTTTGCAGATCCTTAATTCATTCTCTTTTGGACGGCCAGGCCGGAAACACAAACTCCCTTCGAGAGAGTTTTTTTATTCTCTACATAAATTTTTAGAGAGAGAAAGGGGGGAAAGCTTTGCTCCGCGTGGTTGATTTCATAAATTATAAATGTTATCATTATTTCCCTGCGGTCAAAGTTCTTCCACCCGCCTTACTCTCCGATCCGGAGAAGGCTAGAAATGAGCATCCATGGAAACGGGGAAAGTCGTTGCCTTCTTTGAACAAAAGAAAATTCTTTGCGCGGTTTGCCTGGAGGCCAAGGAAAATAAATATCACCTGCTCACTGAAGAAAATCGGGAAATTTCCCTGGGCCCCAACCGTATCGTCCATATCTCCTCCCACTTGTTAAACACCCACCTCCCTCGTGAAGACATGGTGGAGAGGCTGAAAAGGATCGTAGAACGCCAGAAGGAATTGATGCGGACCCTTTCGATTAAGGACCTTTGGGAGCTGGTCTGCAGAGAAGGGGAAGGGTTTACCCTCCGCGATCTGACCGAGTTGACTTTCAATTCTGCGGCCTCTTCGGACCACGAGATGGCCCTTTTCCGGGCTCTCTCTGATGATCGAATCTACTTCAAACAGAAGGGAGATCTCTACGAAGCCCGTGACCCCGAGATGGTAGAACAAATCTCCCTCCAGCTGGAGCGGGAGGCAGAGCAGGAGCGAGAGATTCAAGAGGCCAGCGTGTGGCTTGCCGGGGTGTGGGCAGGAGAAATGGGACCCCCGCCAGAGAAAAAGACGAAGATCATCGCCCTGTTGAAGGAGATAGCCCTCTTCGGTTCGGAAGCCGCGGGGCATCCCAAAGGGAAAGTCCTTCTGGAGAGGGCAAAAATTTCTTCACCCCAGGCCCCCTTTGAGCTCTTGGTGCGATTGGGGGAATGGGGACAGGACGAAAACATTTTTCTGCACCAGCACCAAATCCCTCAGGCGTTTCCCGAGAAAGTGCTGGGGGAGGTGGAGCAAATCCTCTCTCAAGCCGAAAAAGGAATTCCACTTCATCCGCAAGATCGAGATTTGACCTTCTTGCATCCTTTTACGATCGATAGTGAATTCACCCGGGACATCGATGATGCCTTGAGCTTAGAGCGCGTTGGGCAGGACGATCAGGTAGGGATCCACATCACCGATGTGGCCACTTTCCTGGATGATCATAAGGAAATTTTTCAGGAAGCCATGTTCCGGGCGACCTCGATTTACCTGCCCGATCAACGCATCCCCATGATTCCTCCCGCACTTTCCGAGGGCACCTGCAGCCTGACCGTCGGGGAGAAACGGCGGGCCCTCAGCTTTCTGGTGCGGGTCGATGAAGAGGGGAGGGTTCTCGAATACCAAATTACCCCCAGCGTCATCCAAGTTGAGCAGAGACTTTCCTATGACCTGGCTGACCGGCTGCTGGAAGAAGAGGATGAAGGGTTGACCCGGCTGCAGAGGATTGCCGAGAAACTCCTCCGTCGCCGGGTTGCCCAAGGGGCTTTCTTCATTCCGCGGCCCGAGCGGATCGTCCGGGTTAGCCGGGATAAGGAAATCAACATCAGCCAACGCGACCGGGAAAGTCCTTCCCAAAAGATAGTTTCAGAATTTATGATCTTGGCCAATTGCCTGGCGGCGCGATTTTTCAAGGAAAAGGGAATCCCGGCCATTTACCGGGGGCAGATGGAACCGCGGGAAGAGGTTTCACCGATGGAAAGATTTGACCCCCTTCAGGCCTACCGTTTGCGCAGAATCATGAACCGAGTAGAAGTCAGCACCCGGGCGTTGCGACACGCTGGCCTGGGGGCAGAAGCCTATCTCACCCTGACCTCCCCCATTCGCCGCTTTTACGATTTGCTCATCGAGAAACAAGTATTGGAGGCTCTGCGGGGCAGCCCGGTTATGAACGAGGCCCAACTGGAAGAAATCATTAACCGGGTCGGGCCGGCCATGGCCAAGGCGGGTTTAGTAGAAGAACTCACCGAACAATACTGGATCTTGCGTTACCTGGAAAAACGGATGGGCTCTACAACCCCGGCGATGATCTTGGATCGGTTCTCGAATAAATACCTGATCCACCTGAGTGAATATCTTTTAGAAGTGGATATGGTAGCCAATTCTGGCCGTGATTTCGTGCCGGGTGATCAGGTCTTGGTTCGGATTGAAAAAGCCAATGCCCGCTCCGGGGTTCTGAAAATCGCCCCGGTCTAAAAAAGGTTCAACCCCGCGAAGCGCGGGGCAGGGTTCAGGAAGTCGAAGGTTAAAGGGGCGAGTCGAAAATCCAATCCAGAACCAAAAATTTTTCCTTCCACTGGTTAAAACGAACCCTATTACCCCCACCAGCCTACAAAAGGTGCGCCTAATGGGCTGGCGAGTAATGGGGGTGGTTTGGCCCTATTTTTTGGGAAAAATGACCTTGCATTTAAGCCCGGCTGGAAGGCGGTAGCCCGGGTTGGGAAGCTCCAGGCGAACGCCAAAAGTACCGCTTGCCCCATCCATAACACGGTCGATGATCCTAACCACCGCCGTATATTCGCTACCCAGAGGAGCTTCCGGTATGACCTTGGCCCGCATCCCCGGCTTAATAGAAAGATACATGGCCGCCGGGGCAATGACCTCCACATCGAGCGGATCGATCTGGGCCAGTTTCAAAATGGATTGCTGTTTCGACATACTCGCCTGGCGACAGATATCGTTCCACGACCACCCCATTGATCGGACTGCGGATGGCCAGCCGATTGACCACCTCGACGGCACGCTTATACTCCAATTCGGCGAGCTTTTTATTCACCAAAGCGTCCTCTACCTGGGCTTCGGCGCGCTTATGCTCCAATTCAGCAAGTTTGTTATTCTCCAAAGCCTCCTCTACCTGGGCTTCGGCCATCATTTTATTGGCCTCAGTTTCATCCTTTTCGGCAAAAGGCACAAAATCCTTCTTATATAGTTCGTCGCTTCGATCACCTTTGCGCTTAAGGAATTCTAAGCTGACCTTTTTTCCTTTGATGCTCGCTTCCATCTTAGCCCGGGCTCGAGCAATCTCCATGGCCGCCTTTTCCACCTTTATTTTGATGTCCGCTTCTATCTCGGCTCGGGCTCGAGCCGCTTCCATGCTCGCCTTTTCTACCCCTGAATGTAATGTGGCCAGCAGTTGCCCCTTTTTCACAATGTCGCCTCGGTCGACATCCACACTCTCGAGGATTCCCGGTGTTCCGCTGCCGCCGATTTTAATGAGTCGGTATGGTTCGATCAGACCATCCAACTCGAGAGCCTTCGCGTCCATCGGTAGCGATACAAAAAATATGACGCATAAGAGGGCTACAAAAATCATATCCAGATACCTCATCATTCCGGACGGCCGGAAAATGCCAGAGCATCGCCCAATTGTTCATCCATCTTCAGAAGGTCATGGCGCATCCGGGCATGCAGGCGCTCGGCCGCCCGCTGGGCCTTGTGAAACAGAATACTTCCGAACCCCCGAGCCCAGAGAGCACCGGGGCTTCGCAGAAGGCTGACAGCGAACCAGCGAAGTAACTTGTTAATATAAACGGTTATCAGGTCATCCTGGAATGAAACCATCGCCTGACAGGTACCCGGATCACCCTGCCGGCCGCAACGCCCAAAAAGCTGGCGATCGATTCGCTGCGCTTCGTGCCGCTCCGTGGCGATTACGTGCAATCCTCCCAGTTGCGGCACCCCCGGAGCCAGACGGATATCCGTTCCCCGTCCTGCCATGTTGGTGGCCACGGTAATTTGGCCGGGCTCTCCAGCCTGAGCAATGATATCCGCCTCTTCCTTATCCTGACGGGCATTGAGAACCCGGTGGGGTAAACGGGCCAGGGTCAGGAGCCCGCTCAGGTGCTCGGATGCTTCCACGGATTTTGTGCCCACCAGGACCGGGCGTTCCTTCTGATGCATATCCGAAACGGTCCGGACCACCGCCTCCCATTTCTGATTAGCCGCGGAATAGATGAGATCGGGCAGATATTTCCGGTGCAGGGGTCGATTCGTAGGGATCGAAACGACCCGCAGGCGGTAGATGGACCACAGCTCTCCAGCCACCTCCCGGGCTGTACCGGTCATGCCTGCTAGGCGCAGATAGCGTCGGAAGAAACGCTGGTAACTGATTCGCGCCCGCGTCTCTTTTCGGCTGGTAACGTCGCAGTTCTCCTTAATCTCGATCAGCTGGTGCAAGCCCCGTTCCCAGGATCGATCCGCCATGATCCGGCCTGTATATTCATCGATGATCTGTACTTTCCCGTCGCGCACCAGGTAATGCTTATCCCGGAAGAATAGGTTGAGCGCCACCAGAGCCTGCCGGACCAGCTCTTCCCGCTGCTTCCGGTTTGTCCCCATTCCATTATCGGGCCAGATAGAATCTCCAAGGTGAGCCTTACCCCGGTCGGTCAGCTCAACTCTGCGATCACTCGCTGAAACCGAAAAATCTTCTTTCGGCACGAGGTCCCGGGCAATACTCATCGACCGTTGATAAATACTCTGTTCAGAAAAATTCTCCGCCTCCGCGGAGATGATGAGGGGCGTGCGGGCCTCGTCGATGAGCACGCTGTCGGCTTCGTCCACAATGGCGAAATGGAGCCCCCGCATCACGAGCCGATTCACCCGGGATTTCTCTCCATACAGCTTTTCCAGCTGGAGCCGGGTCGGGCTGGGTCGGTCCCAGAGGATGATTCGATCCCGCAGATAATCGAAGGCCACTTCCTTGTTCGTGCAATAGGTGACGTCGCAGCGGTAGGCTGCGCGGCGGGTCTGTTGATCCAGGCCATGCTGAATGGTTCCCACCTTGAGCCCTAAAGCCTGATAGATCGGCCCCATCCAGCTGGTGTCCCGGCTAGCCAGGTAATCGTTCACGGTCACGATGTGCACAGGAGTGCCCCCGAGGGCGAGCGTGCAGGCCGGCAATGTAGCCGTCAGAGTTTTTCCTTCGCCCGTTTCCATCTCTGCCACCATTCCCTGCAGCAGGACCAGTCCCCCGATGAGCTGGACGTCGAAATGGCGCATGCCGATGGTCTTTTGGGCCACTTCGCGAATGAGGGCGAAGGTTTGAGCGACCAGCTCATCGGTGAACCCTTCGCTCCGCAGCCGCTGCCCCAGATGGCGGGCCATCTCCAGGATTTTTCTTCCGCTTAAGCCTTCCATCGCAGGCCCAAAATCATTGGCGAGCTTGACGATCCAATGGAAGCGCTCGGGGCGCGGACGCAGCCAGGGAGCAAAAGCTCCCGCAACGGAAATTCCCAGGCGGTCAAACAATCCGACTCGTTCTTCTTCTCGCTCGGGATAGATTCCGCCAGCAATGCGGGTGGGGATGGATATGCTATACATAGAATTTTTTCAAAAGCAGCTGCCTCAGGCTTCTGTACCAGCGCCAGATGAGGGGTTCATCTCCATGGTCAAAACGCACATGAACCCGAGCCCCCACGTGGAACAGGCGGATACTGGGCGGCAATTCGATATCAAAGAGAAAATTCTTCTGAAATGCCTTTACGCCCGTCGTATCGCGCGGGTCGATGGCAATTGCCCCGCCGCCCATCTGACCGAGCGCCCGGCCCGGCAGCTGGTCCGTGGCGGCCGGTACCTCCCGCTTGAGAACAGCGGGCACGATTGCCCTAATCTTTTCCGGGAGCCGCACCTGTACCGCCCGAGTCCGTTGACGCACCAAATCCACATCGGCCTGCAAGACGATCACTCGGGCGGTGATGACGGATGGATCCACTACGTAGCCCACCAGTTCCCCCCGACGGACAAAACGGCTCGGCAGATCCTGGGGGTTGGGCACAAGAAAGGCGCCACTGGCCTGGCTGCGAATCGTGAGCTCGGCGGTGCGTTCGCGGGCAACCTTAAGCTCCCCCTTCACATGTTCCATCTCTTCCTGAGTAATCTGGGCCTGCACGCGATCCGAGAGGATCTGGCTCTCATAGAGGGCCTTTAATTCGTTGAGCTTCGACTCCAACACCCGGATCTGGGCGGGCAAAAGCGGATCGGAGCACTCGATGAGGGCATCGCCAGGCTTCACCCGGGCTCCGGGCCTGGCAATCAGTCGCTCCACAAATCCTTCGGTCCTCGCTCGCAGGAAACATTGTTCGGGAATCCACATGACTCCTTCGCTGACGGTTCCCAATGGCACCGGCACCAACGTCACCACTGCTAAGACACAGCCCACGATCAGGCCGCTCACGAGGATCGCCTTGGCCCGGTTGTGGGCAAGCTTGGGGGAAGAAAAGAGGAACTTCAGGGCCTTGACCAATGGGTATACGATCATGCTCAACACCGCCCAGATGGCCATAAGGACCCCGATGATAAAGAATTTGCCGGCAATAAACGAGATAATGGCCGCATACAGGAAGATCCGGTAAACAAAAGCCGATAGGCTATAGATGACAAACCAGACCCGCTCACCGGGTGCGGACAGTGGCGGCTCCTCATCTCGCAGCCCAAACAAATACCGCTGGATGAGGAAGCCCAGGTAGCGCAGTCCGCGCGGCCCGAGATTGGGAATTTCGAGCAGATCACCCAGGATATAATACGCATCATAGCGCAGGAGCGGGTTGCCGTTGAATAGTAGCGAGGAGACTCCGGCAATCAGAATGATGTTATAAGCAACCACCCGGACGGGCCCGGACTCCACGACGATCCAGAGAAAGAGCGCCAGGGCGGCAATGAATAATTCCACAGCCAT
>CAVXFA010000058.1:0-105576 GCA_963760605.1 uncultured delta proteobacterium
CTACTGTTCCAGCATGAACTTTTAAACTTTTAAGAATTTATGCAGAAAAAGCGAGGAAACGAGAAATTTCCTAAAAGTTTAAAAGTTTGGTTGCATGGTTGGACCCGACCCATTAACCCAGATCGGAAACTTTTTTCATAGGTCATAGCAGAACTGATCCGAAACAGCTGTCCATCTCGCTGAACAGGGAGCTGTAAGCTGGTAGGTTGGGAGCCGAATTTAACGAAGGGAGCTGATCTTTTGGGGTTATAGAAGAATCTCGGAGCTTGGCAAACATCTCCCCTTTCATTTTCTTGGTCAAAGCGCAATAAAATCTCATCCAGGTCTCGTAGACGTAATTCTCAAGGGTGACGTAAAGAAAAAGTCTCTGCGGTTCTGAACTTAAGGTTGGGAAACTGGAGAAAGTCAATTCCAGTGGGGAAAGTCCGGACATAGCGCCGCGGATGGCCATGTTTAAGAGCAAAATGGTATTGACCTATTTGCGGGCGCTGGATAGAAGAGTGGGTTTGTTGATCAATTTCAATGTTATTCGGTTAAAGGAAGGGATCAAGAGGTTAATAATTTAGAGGGCACAGAGGGGAGGGAACAACAATTTTCTTAGCTCCCTGGAAATAGATTACTTCTCTGGGCTCTCTGTGGTTGGATTTTGACAATACCATCACGCGGGAGAAGGGGCCGAAAATGAAAGGACGGTTCGAGTTTAAGGGATAATTTGGTGGAGGCAAAGGGATTCGAACCCTCGACCCCAGCGTTGCGAACGCTGTGCTCTCCCAGCTGAGCTATGCCCCCACGAGAAAAACAGTGATGAGTGACGAGTGATAAGTTTCCAGTCAAAAAATCTTAAAGTACCCATTTCTGAATTACTAAGGAGTCCATAATTGACCAGACATATTCTTCCGAAATCTCCCCTGACCCCTCTTTTCCAAAGAGGGGAAATTCCTCCCTTTTGTAAAGGGAGGGAAGGAGGGATTTGGTCTTCGGTGTCTATATAATTATGGACTCAGTAATAAAGATTATTCGAAGAGCGGTTCTTTGTCAAGAAAACGAAGATGTCTGCTGATTTCCCCCCTCACCTTTACCCTGTGGAGTATTGAATCTTACTCCACAGGGCAGGCCCTCTCCCGCAAGGGGAGAGGGAAATAAAATTCATCTTTTATGGGGTAATAAAAAGCTAAACACTGACTGCTGATCCCGCTTTTAGCGAGCCTGAAAGCTGTTATTCAGCCGCAGAAATCCTTTAGTACCTCGAAGAGCACCCGCGTGCCGAAGCGGAGGCTCTCCGCAGAGACGCGCTCATCGTGGCCGTGCACCCGACTGAGGTACTCCGAAAGATTGTCCAGGGGAGCCATGGGTTGGAATCCATAAGATGCAGTTCCTTTATTCCCGAAAGAATCTGGAATCTGTCGCCCCCGTAAGCATGGAAGGAATCATCTTGGCCTTTGGGTCCAGGCGTCGCAGCGTTTTCTCAAAAGCCCGGCAGAGGGGGTTGTCGGCTGGGGATTCCGAGGCCGGGGAATGTTTCCAAAATCTCCACCTCATAATCTTTGAAGTCAAATAACAAATCTCGCAACTCCTCCTTGATCATTTCCGGTTCCACCCCGGGTAGGATACGGCAGTCCAGCTGGCAGGAACACTCGCTGGGAATGACGTTCGTCTTCTGCCCACCCTGAACGACCGTGGGCACGAAGGTGTTCCTCAGGATGGCCCCCACCATTCCCCTCAACCCCGGGTCGGGAATCCGCCGCTCCACTGCTTTTGAAAAAAGGGGGTTTAAAAGCTGCCTCATCATGAAGGAGCGCGGGAACCTTTGCTCCTCGGCAATGCCTTTGATAAAATTCTCTGTAGTCAGGGTGCGGCGGAGCGGAGAACGGTAGGAAGAGATCCTCTCAATCGCTTTGCCCATTTTGGCAATGCAATTATCTTCATGAGGGACGGACCCGTGTCCCGGTTTCCCGCGAAAAGTCAGCTTCAGCCAGCAAATCCCCTTCTCAGCGGTCTGGCAAGTGTAGACATTTCGCTTCCCCACGATCATACCCACGCCCCCACCCTCGTTGATCACATACTCCGCTTTCATCATCTCAGGGTGATTCTGGAAAAGCCAGTTTACCCCCCATTTCGCTCCGGTTTCTTCATCGGCAGTGGCCATGTAAACGATGTCTCGCCTGGGCTGAAACCCTTCGCGCTTCAGCAGCAAGAAGGCAACGAGTTCCATCACCCCCAGAGACTTGCAATCCTGGGCCCCCCGCCCCCAGACTTCTCCATCGACCACTGCCCCCGAGTAAGGTGAGTGCTTCCATTTTTCTGCTTCTGCAGGCACCACATCGATATGGTGCAAAAGAATCAGGGGGGGAAGGCTATCTCTCCCCTTCAGGACACATATTAAATTGCCCCGCTCGGGCTGGGATTCCAAAACCGTGGCTGAAAATCCCTCTTTTTCTAAAAGACCCTGAAGATAACGGGCTCCAGCCATCTCTTTCCCAGGCGGGTTCGTGGTATCGACCTTGATGTAATCACTAAGAATCTGTACCGCTTCTTCCTTAATTTTTCCCCAATCAACGCCCATCGAAATCTCCATTATTGCACCACAGCGCTGCAGAGCCGCAACCAAAAGAAATCACCCCCTCCTTTACCCTTTGGAGTAGTTGAACTTACTCCACAGGACAAGCCCTCCCCCCTCGGAGGCTGTGTCATAATTCGTCATGCCCGCGGAGGCGGGCATCCAGGCGGGTCCAGTCATAGAAAAATATCGTGTGATTTCCAGTGACTTATTCTTTTTCAAATTCCCTGGATTCCCGCTTTCGCGGGAATGACGGCCCTTTTCCTTCATTGCGACACAGTCTCTCAAGGGGGAGGGAGAGGGTGCGGTTAAATTTTTTATTTCCGCTTTTTCATGGCTTCTTGATAAACCTCTTGGATGGGAACTCCCTTCTCTAAGGCAATCCGCTTGCAATCTTCGTATTCGGGCTGGAAACGCATCTCTCCGGAGACTTTTATCCGCACCTTTCCATACTTCGTCTCCACCTCGCTCACTTCCCGGGGCAGCTTTTTCCGGCCCACAACGTAGCTGCGCACGCCCAAAGTCGTGGACTCGCGCAGAATTAACTCCGCATGGGCTTCTGCATCATGTTCCTCGACGATCACCCGTAACAAGGTCCCAGGACGGTTCTTTTTCATTAGCAGGGGGCTCAGGGAGACATCCAGGGCTCCACGATCGAAGAGACGCTCCATCAGGTAATCATAGAATTCGGGATTCATATCATCGATGTTTGCCTCCAGGACAACAACCTGGTCGGTGGCGTACGCTTCGACTGTTTCTCCCAATACCAGCCGGAGAAGGTTGGGCCGGTCGGGAAACTCCTTCTTGCCCATACCGTACCCCACCTGGCCAACCTTGATGGCGCTCAAAGGGCTTGCTCCAGAGCTCAACGCGGCCAGAATCGCCGCGCCCGTAGGAGTAACCAACTCTCCCTCCACATCGACATTCCTTAGGGGATACCCTTTCAGAATCTCCAGCGTGGCGGGAGCGGGAAGGGGAAGGCGGCCATGCTGACACTGGACAAACCCCCTCCCCATGGGAAGTTCCGAAGAAAAAACCCTTACGGGCTCGAAATGGTCAAGGCCGATGGCCGTGCCTACAATGTCCACAATGGAGTCCACCGCCCCCACTTCGTGAAAATGAACCTCCTCCACTTTTTGCCCGTGGACCTTGGCCTCGGCCTCGGCCAGGCGCTGGAAAATAGCCAGGCTCATCCCTTTCACGCTCTGTTTTAAGGAGCTTGTCTCAATCATCTTGCGGATATCGGTGAAATGCCTGTGGTGTTCCTCTCGGGGTCCTACCTTGACTTCCAACCCCATGGCCGCAATGCCACCGCGGCTCCCCCTAGAAATCCCCAAAGAAAAATTCTCCAAACCCAATTTGGCCAATTCTTGTCTGAGCTTCTCCTGCGGAAAGCCCAAGTCAAGCAGGGCGGCGAGGGTCATATCGCCGCTGACCCCTGAAAAACAATCGAAGTAAAGAATTCTCATATCTCCCCTTTCAAAACCGTGAGGGCGCAAGGCGTAAGTCTGACACGATTCGCTTTACAAGCGGTTGATGGCACTGGCTGCGAATGCAGCCCCGTATCCGTTATCGATGTTCACCACACAGATTCCCGAAGCACAGGAGTTAAGCATAGCCAATAGGGCGGTGATGCCACCGAAGTTGGACCCATATCCCACACTGGTGGGAACCGCGATCACCGGCCGATCCACCAACCCCCCTACCACGCTGGGCAGCGCACCTTCCATCCCGGCAACAACAATCAGCACGTGGGCAGCCATCAGCCTCTCCTTCTGGCTCATCAGACGATGAATCCCGGCTACGCCCACGTCGTACAAATGCTCTACCCGATTTCCCATCATCCGGGCCGTAACCATGGCCTCTTCGGCCACGGGGATATCCGAGGTTCCCGCGCAGACCACCAAGATCGTCCCTTTGCCGGCTATTTTAATGGGATGACTCAGGAGGGTTAAGGTCCGTGAGTGGGGATAATACTGGGCCCGAGGAAAAGCTCGCTTAAGGGACGCTGCTTTCACCCGGTCTAATCGGGTGACCAGGATATTGTTCTTTTTATCTTGCATCTTCTTCATGATGGAGATCATCTGGGCCGCGGTCTTCCCTTCTCCAAAAATGGTCTCCGGGGCCCCCTGCCGCAAGGAGCGGTGATGATCGATGGTGGCACAGCCAATCTCTTCGAACGGCAGAGTCTTCAATTCCTGAAGAGCCTTCTCTACCTTCACCTTCCCTTGTTGCACCCTCTCCAGAAGTCTTCTCAAGTGATCCACGTTCATTCTTTTTCCTCGATTCTAAATAAAAAAATGGGCAATCTATTCGCAGTTCAATTCACGAGTGACCTTTCAAAGTCACCGAGACCTCTGACACCGAACGTTCATCTGCTTTCTGGACCTCAAAAAGAATTCCCTTAAAACGGAAGCCCTCCCCGGCCAAGGGGACTCGCCCCAGCCGCTCCAGGACAAACCCACCCAAGGTCTCATAATCTCCCTTGGGCAGGCCAAGTTTCAGAATCTCATTCAGGTGATCAATTTCCATTCGGGCATTGATCAAAAACTTTCTGGGCCCAACCTTTTTGTAGAGGGGCTGACTGAGGTCGTATTCGTCCTCGATCTCTCCCACCACCTCTTCCAAGATATCCTCCATGGTGACAATGCCTACAGCCCCTCCGTACTCATCGACCACCGCAGCCATGGATTCCTGGTTCCGCTGCAGGTGCAACAAAAGCTCATCGACTGGCTTGGTCTCGGGGAAAAAGGAGATTGGGCGGAGGAGCGGTTGGATGGTCTGCTCCCTTCCCTGGGCAAAGAGGAGGTCAAAGCTGTGGAGGATGCCAACGATGTTGTCCACGCGTTCGCGGAAAACGGGATAGCGAGAGTAGTTCGCCTGACGGACCTGAGAAATCGCTTCAGCAACGCCTAAATTTTCTTCCAGAGCCACGACCTCCACTAAAGGAATCATGACTTCTTTGACCTTCGTCGTGGAAAAGCGGAAAATACGATGGATCATGGCCTTTTCCATCGGCTTCATATCACTCTGCTCGCCCTCTGCTTGCAGGAGGAATTGCAGCTCTTCCCGGGAGTAAAAGATTCCGCGATTCCTCTCCTCCCGGGGTAGGCGTAAGAGAATTCCCGAGATTTTAGACATGAACCAAACCAGGGGATATAAAAAAAATGATAACACCCAGATGACAGGCACGATCTTTTGTATCCAACGGTCTGCTTTCTGCTGGAAGAGCGTCTTGGGCAGGATCTCCCCGAATATGAGAATCAGAGGGGTTAGAATCAGGAAGGCGTATAAATCCCCCTTGGACCCATAGATACCGATCAAGATCGAAGTGACCAAGGCCGCGTTGGCGACCTCTGCCAAATTGCTTCCGGCCAAGGTGGTAGAGAGATACCAGGAAGGTTCCTGCAAGACTCGATAAGTCAAACGGGCAGATCGAGGACCCGCATGGGCAAAGCGGCTGAGCCTCTTTCTATCGGCTGACACCATGGCGATCTCGGAGCCCGATAAGAACCCCTCCAGGAATAAAAAAAGGACGATCATCGCAGATACCATCAAAAAAGAAACCATTGTACTCCGGCGTCCTCTCCCTCTTCCAGCTTAGACTTTGGTCCCGGAAGGCAAAGTCATCCTTCTCCCACCCATCGGCTTTCCCGCGCGCCGTTCCATGTCGAGTTCATCGTAGATCTCCCCGAAAAGTTCTTCCAAAAGGTCTTCCAAGGTGACGATCCCCGCCATGCTTCCATATTCGTCTACCACGACAGCCAAATGAATCCTTTGCTGCTGGAAATCTTTGAAGAGGTCGTCCAACTTTTTACTCAAGGGGACGAAATGGGGCTTCCATATAAAAGCCCTCAATCCTTCCCCTTCTGCCCCTTTCCTTCGTCCTCGGGTCCTCAAGAGGTCTTTGGCGTAGAGAACTCCTACGATTTCCTCCGGGTTTTTTCGATACACTGGAACCCGGGAGAACCGGTGTTCCCTCAAGGCTTCGATCGCATCCCCCAGATTGGTTGATAAGGGCAGAGCAAACACACTTGCGCGGGGGGTCATAATGTTCCTTACCGTTTGGTCCCCAAATTCGAAGACCCGGTGGATGAAGTGTTTTTCTGCTTCCTCCAAAGCACCCTCCCGATGGCTTGTCTCGACGAGATTCTTGAAATCTTCTTCGGTCAAAGGAATGGAGGAAGTCTCAGGGCTCACCCTAGCCAGCTTCCAGGTCATGTCCAGGAACTTTCGAATGACCCAATGCAGAGGTCCAAACAACACCACAAACCGCTCCACGAGATAGGCGACGAGTGGGGCAACCTTTTCCGGATGGCGGATGGCCATGGTCTTGGGGATGACCTCCCCGAAAGGTAAAACCAGGAAGACCACCACCGGAATGGCCAGCCACTTGGCCGTGTCCCCCCAAAGCCCGATGAAAAGGGCGCTGGTCAAAGAGGAAATAGCGACATTCACGGTTTCATTTCCGATCAATATGGAAATCATCAGTTGGCGGGGACGGCTCAGAAGACGCTCGATCAGGGTATGCCGGGGGTGACTTTCCTCTTTTAGTTTCTGAAGTCCCAGGCGACCGAGGCTGAACAGGGCTGCTTCCGAAGAAGTGAAAAAGACCAGACTCCAGAAGAGGAAAAAAATAAGGTAAAGTCGCAAAGGGGCGTCAATCTCCAAAGACTCAGCTCCTCCTCCCTTGGGCGCTTCGGGCTTTCAACTTCTTACGGGTGCCTCGGCAGCAAACGGTGCACCGGGGTTGCCTTTTTCCCTCTCCCCAGAAAGCAACGCTGATGAATAATCGATCGGCGGCATCAGAGGCAACCCCCCGATCGGGGAAACGCCATACGTTGCGGGCATCTCCGAATAACCGCAGAAAGAGTCGTCGGCAAATTCCACACTGATGCGCGCAGGGAGAGCCAAAGAAATCAGAGCGAAGCGGGGTCTAGCCCCTATGCCTGCAATATCGCTGAGATTAGCCGCTAAAGACTTTCGCCCCAGGAAATGGGAAGATGTCAGGGCAAGATTGAAGTGGACTTCTTCCGCTAAGAGGTCCACTGGGGAGACAAGGTCGGTCCCCGAGGTTAACGCTGCGACAGAGCATCATCACCGATTCCTTTGAAAACACCGGGAGAAAAGGCGGCGCGGCGATTCTCACTCCAGGTAATAAGGCCAAACTCACCGCTTTCTCGAAGTTCCACCGGGCCATCCGCAGGAATTGATCATACGGGCAAAGAGACAGGCACGCTCTCCGGCCGCGCCTTTTTTCCCCCGGGCTCTTCCTCGACAGTCGAAGACGAGGACTGAACCTTCTCCGGAACCAAGGCCGCTTTCAATATTTCATCCATATTTTTAACAAAGACGTAATCGACCTTGCGCCGGATGTATTTGGGGATCTCTTCCAGATCCTTCCGATTCTGATGGGGGATGACAATCGTCTTTACGTTCGCCCGCATAGCGGCCAAGGTCTTTTCCTTCAGACCGCCGATCGGAAGCACGCGCCCGCGAAGGGTGATTTCCCCCGTCATCGCCAAATCCTTGCGCACTGGAATGCGCGTCAGGGCGGAGATCAGCGATGTAGCCATGGTGACCCCTGCCGAGGGTCCATCCTTGGGGATGGCCCCGGCGGGCACGTGAATGTGCACATCCAGTTTCTCATAAAACTCCGGGTCGAGATCGAGCTCCTTGCTCTTCGACCGCGCATAGCTCAACGCCGCCTGGGCAGACTCCTTCATCACATCGCCCAGGTGGCCGGTAAGGGTCAGGATTCCCTTGCCCTTCATGGTCGTCGTTTCCACATACAGAATTTCCCCGCCCACTGAAGTCCAGGCCAAACCTGTAGCCACGCCAATCTCGTTTACCTCTAATTCTTCCTCGGGTAGGAACTTTGGCGGACCTAAATATTTATGCAGATTGAGGTTGGTCACATGGAAGGGGCCTTTTTCATCTTCGGCGATCTTGCGGGCTACCTTTCGGCATATGGAAGCGATCTCCCGCTCCAGATTCCGCACCCCAGCTTCTTTCGTGTACTGGGAAATAATCCGCAACAGGGCCTCGTCGGTTAGGAAAAGATTTTCCTTCGTGATTCCATTTTCTTCCAATTGCCGGGGAAGCAGGAACTGTTTGCTAATCTTAAGTTTTTCTTCGCTGGTATACCCGGACAAGTTCAGGACCTCCATCCGGTCTTTCAGCGCTGGGGGAACGGGATCCAGGATATTTGCGGTGGTGATGAACATGACCTTGGAGAGGTCGAAGGGGACATTCAGGTAGTGATCGCTGAAAGCAAAGTTCTGTTCTGGGTCGAGCGCTTCCAGCAGAGCGGCCGAAGGATCTCCCCGAAAGTCGGTCCCAACTTTGTCGATCTCGTCAAGCATAAACACCGGGTTATTGGACCCCGCCGTTTTGACCCCCTGGATGATGCGTCCAGGCAGGGATCCGATATAAGTCCGCCGATGCCCACGGATCTCGGCCTCGTCTCGGATGCCCCCCAGGGAAATGCGCGTGAACTTTCTCCCCAGGGCCCGGGCAATCGATTTGCCCAGGGAGGTTTTGCCCACGCCCGGTGGGCCGACGAAGCAGAGGATCGGGCCTTTCATCTTTTCTTTCAACTTCCGCACGCCCAGGTATTCCAGGATGCGCTCCTTAACCTTCTCCAGGTCGTAGTGATCCTCATCCAGCACTTGTTTGGCCTTCTTGATGTCCAAATTGTCCGCCGTACTCACACTCCAGGGGATTTCCACGAGCCAGTCCAGGTAGGTACGCACAATGGTGGCCTCGGCCGATTCGGGGTGCATCTGTTCCAGGCGGTTCAGCTGCTTGTTGGCCTCTTTTTCCACATCCGCAGGCATCTTGGCCTTTTTGATCTTCTCGCGTAATTCGTTAATCTCCTGGCCCTTCTCATCAATTTCGCCCAGTTCAGACTTGATGGCTTTGAGCTGCTCGCGCAGGAAATACTCCCGTTGGGTCTTGCTCATTTCCTCCCGGGCTTGAGACTGAATTTTGGCCTGCATCGTGGAGACCTGGACTTCCTTGGAGAGATACTCATTGACCTTCTTCAAGCGCTGCAGGGGATGAAAAGTCTCCAGGATCTTTTGGGCTTCCTCAATTTTCAACTTCAGGTTCGAGGCCACCAGGTCCGCCAATCGTCCGGGTTCTTCGATCTGATCGAGAATGGCCAGAACATCCGGAGAAAGGATCCCCTTCAGCGTGAGAACCTTCTCGCTCTGCTCCTTGACGCTGCGAATGAGCGCCTCCATTTCCAGAGAAATCTCTCCGATGGGCGGCTCAACTACGCGCGCAATACGGACAGCGAAAGAGGGCTTCTCTTGCAGATACTCCTTGATGATCCCTTTGGCCAGACCTTGCACCAAAATCTTCACCCGCCCATCGGGCAACTTCAGCATCTTCATCACCATGGCCGCAGTGCCCACGGTATAGATGTTCTCAGGTGTGGGACTATCATCCGTGGCCACTTTCTGAGTGGCCAAAAAAATCATCCGATCTTTGGCCAAGGCCTCATCCACGGCTTTGATTGAACTTTCCCTGCCCACGAAAAGGGGCAATATCATATAAGGAAAGATAACCGTATCTCGAACCGGGAGCATGGGTAAGACATCTGGAATCTTTAATTGTTCGTCTTCGGCAATATTGCCCATTTCTTCCTCCCAACCGATCCCAAAGGATTAACACCCGTTTGGGTGCCCAGCATCTTTCAGGGAATCATCCCTCATATGCTAATCAATTATAATACTTCCTCCTCCCATAGTCAACGATTCTCTGAACTTCTGGCAAAGAACGGCCCGATGGCCTCTCTATCATGCACCCAACGGCATTGAGGCAGGCTTTCTAAAAAGGCCTTCCCGTAGCTTTTCCTCAAAATGCGTGGGTCGAGGATGGCCAGCAAGCCCCGGTCTTGGCGCGTGCGGATCAACCTGCCCAGGCCTTGTTTCAGCAGAATGATCGCTGAAGGAACCTGATAATCCCAGAAAGGGCTTCCCCCAAAGTAAGCAATTTTCTCCAGCCGGGCTTCCATAATGGGCTCATTCGGCGGGGAGAACGGAAGGCGGTCCACGATCACACAACTCAAAGCTTCCCCCTGCACATCCACCCCTTCCCAAAAGCTGGCCGTGGCAAAGAGTATAGAATGGATATCTTCCTTGAAGGCCTGGATCAGGGCAGACTTGGGGCGTTCCCCCTGCACGAAGCAGGTGAAGGGAAGTCTGCCTTTCAGCAGACCGTACGCTTCTTCCATATTTCTAACGCTGGTGAAAAGGACGAAAGCCCGGCCCCGCGTATGGGTGAGAATTTTCTCGATCTCTTCGGCCGCTCGCCGCACAAAGGTTGGATGGTTGGGATCGGGTAAATTTTCGGGCAGATAAAGGAGTGTTTGGGATTCCATGTCGAAAGACGAATCCAACAACAGCTCTTCCAGGGAATCTCCCAGGGCTCCTTCCAGTCCCAGACGCTCTTTGAAGAATCGGAAATTCGCCTGGGCTGAAAGCGTGGCGGAAGTGAAGACAGCCGTCTTCACCCGGCTGTAGAGCTGATCCTTCAGTTCAGAGGATACATCGACCGGAGAAGCATGCAGGAAAACCCCCCGCCCTCTCACCTCGCACCAATAAACCAGCCGAGCGTCGGAGAGGCCCAATACCTCCTGAAATTGCCGTTTCATTTCGTCGGCCCTCCGGCGTAGGGTCCGTAACCCTTCAGGAGGGCCTTTCATTCCTTCGATGTGCGCGGAGAGGAAAGTGAATCCTTCAACCAGCTTAGCCGCTGATTCCTGCACCCTGCCCTGTAGATGCGCTTCCCGCAATCGGTAGCAGGGTTCACCTCCGCGGAAAAGACCGAAGAACTGCTCTTGGCCTTCCAGTAACTCACCGGACGTTTTGTTTAAAGCCTCGTCCTTTAACTTCGCCGCAGCCACTTCCCGGCGGACATCCCTGACCAGATCCTCGAAACGGAAATTGCTGATGGCCGTCCCAAAATACTGGGTGGCGACTTCTTCCAGTTGGTGGGCCTCGTCAAAGATCACCGCTTCGTACCGCGGCAGGACTTCCCCATACCCCTTCAGGCGAACGGCCAAGTCGGCCAAGAAAAGGTGATGATTGACGATGACCACGTCTGAACCCGCCGCTTCCTGCCTCATGCGGGTGACGAAGCAGCGGTCGAAAACCTCACAGCCTTGCCCCAGGCAGGTTTCGCTGGAGGCACACACTTCTTTCCACAAAGCCAGGTCCTCGGGAAGCTCCTCCAGCTCCGCGCGGTCCCCGGTCCTTGTCCGCCCGGCCCATTTCTTCAAGGCCTGATAATGGGAAATCTCCTCCAAGGCCCCGAACAACGGCTGACGGCTGAAAAGCCTAAATCGCCGGCGGCAGAGATAATTGTTTCTCCCTTTCATAAAGGAAGCTTTGAAAGGAAAGCCGAGTTTTTCCTGAATAAATGGGACGTCTCGAAAAAACAGTTGTTCTTGCAGGGTCTTGGTCCCCGTGGATATGATCACGCGTTTCCCACTCAAAACGGCAGGGATGAGATAGGCCAGAGTCTTTCCCGTGCCGGTGCCCGCCTCAACAATCAGGAACCGCTCTTGGGCAAAAGCCCGGGTGACCGCTTGCGCCATTTGCCTTTGTTCCGGGCGGTATTCGTAAAAGTTCAACTTTTGGGCTAAGAGGCCAGAGGGACCAAAAATTTTTTCCATCGGGAATTTGCTTTTTTGGCAAAAACATTCCGCACGAAGGCGTACAGGACATAGCATGTTACAGCAAAAGGTGGAAAGCCCCCGTATCCCAAGACCGGCATCTCGAAGATTTTCACGTCGCCCAAGATAGGAACGGTATAATGCCACTTGGCCCCGGCCCAATAATTCCAGAATTCCCAGAGCAAGCCGCAAAGGAGGCCGGAGATGAGCAGACTGTAAAGAGTCCGCGGATCACCCCTCTCCAGGTTCCCAAATAGAGAGTTCTTTCCCATCCAGTAATTGAGAGGGTCTATTAAAAAAATAAAGCCCAGCCAGACGGGAGCAGCCAGATACTTTGCTAAATTTGGGGAAGCAAGGAGAGGACAGGCTAAGCAAAAAGCCCCAAAGGCAAAGGAGAGAAATAGGCGAAAACGAGTGACCCGCAGGGGCCGGACTTTTTGCCGGGATATTCGACCCCACCCTTCTAAGGCCTCGGCCGTCTCCAGGATGGCTGGCCAGATGGTGGCAAATGCCCAGGCATAGCCCAGCCAGCGGAAAAGGCGTTCCTCCGGGAGGCCCACATAATGCCAGTTTTGGATATGAAGATTAAAAAATTCGAAGATCAGCCAAAATACAATGGAGAGGGGAAGCAGGAGGGCAACTTCGCCCGGGCGCGTGAGAAGTAGAGAGGTCCCCTTGATCCGGAAAACCAAACTATCTACGAAAAGAATGTAACCGCTCCAGACCAAAGGCGTAAAATAGATCTTCACAAAAGAAACCCCAGAAAAGAGGAGAATTTCCGAGGCTCCGATGACACTCAGACCCACCCAGGCGTGCCACTTCAATGAAGATCTATGCCATTCCTGCTTTTTCATCATCCATGCTTTCATTCAGGGTTCAAGGATTCGAGGGTTCAAGAGTCCCAGCCATTTTTTAATTTTTCCGATTGCCCCCTCGAACCCCAGACCCCTCGAACCCTTTCTTCTTATGGGCACGCATAGCAATAAAGACAGCCATGTTGGCACCGGAGCGAGTACCAGCCGATGTCCAGGCTCTGGGTGCAGCCACAGAACGGCCTTTGCCCCCGGGCCTTTCCCTGCGAACAACCCCGGGCATCGGGATGAATTTCACTCAAAAGTTCACCGTCGATGCAGCGGGATATCGGAAATCCTTCCATGGAGCAGAAAAAAAGGCGTATGCCGTGTTCGCGGGCAACTCGGTTCAATATAATGGCTTGGTCTATCCTCTCCTGGAGAGTCCGAAAAGCGAGATCCCAGCCCTTATCTGCTAATCGGGCGAGCACCTTTTTGTAGGGGGAGACCCAGCTCACCCGACAGTTCTTGACTCCCAAGGGAGCGATGGCCTCGGCCAAACGCGGGAAAAGACCGAAATTGCTGTAATTTCGCCCGCGGTCTTCCGCTTCTAAAATGGGATCAAAGCGCCAGGAAATCCGTCGTGGATCCCCCACCACTTCAATCAGCGGGGGAATCATCCCCACGGCCTTCTCCCAGGTCGGGATCATAGGCTCAAATTCCGCTCCACCCATCCCCGTGATTGTTAGATGGACATAGATTTGTCGGTATTTCCCGAGGGTTCTTCTTAAGGCTCCTTCAACGATCATGTTTTTGGGGTTCTTCGTCCAAATGACCAAAGAGTGTACGTTTTTGGCAGGAAACCCCCGGAGGCGCTCTAACAACACCTCGGGGTAACAACCCACCATGTCCGTCCTCCGGCTGGCCGAAATGACAAGGAGTTTATCCATTTCCTTACATGCCTGCTAGTCGGGTTTATCATACGTTGTCGCCGGGGCTTCGTCAATGCGTTTGCTCTTTAGACCCTCTACCACAATTGTTTCTTTGAGAGATAAAGCTACGGTTGCGACCAAGACCCTCAGGGCATGGGGCTGCGGATTACCGCCGGTAAGGCTGAGCCCGCTGCCCGGCTTATTTTTGGCAGCCGAAAACAGGCAGACTTGGAGAAGACTCCCTGAGGGATCGAAGGCAAAGGGGGAAAAGCCAAGGCTATCATCCCTCACTGTAGGTCAGGGGAAACACTTCGCATTTTTGAGGGTTCAGGGTCTAAGCCCAAAAAGGGTCGGCAGAATTATTACTTTCCTGACGCACGGGCTCAAAACCCGAGGCGGGTGATCGCCCAGGGGTCAATTTTCCGGTGGCCCCGGGATGCCATATTTATCCATTTTGTATTTCAGAATCCGGCGACTGATCCCTAATAGGTCCGCCGCCTTGGTTTGCACAAAGTTGCTCTTTTTCAGTGCTTCTAGGATGATATCCTTCTCAAAGTCTCTCTCAGCATCCTCGAAGGAGATCCTTCCGTCCAAAACCTCTTGCTTAATCAGTTCTACCCGGGAGTTCGTCATCAAGGTGGCAGGAAGTTCATTGGGACTGATGGTTTCCACATTCGTCAGCACTACGATCCTCTCGATGATATTTTCTAACTCTCGTACGTTCCCCGGCCAATCATAGGCCACCAAAATATCCATCGCCTCAGGGGAGATATTTTTCTTCCCCGGCGCAGCGTGTTTATCCAAAAAGTGTTGCACCAGCAGAAGGATATCTTCTTTTCGCTTGCGCAAAGGAGGAATGGTCAGGGGGACGACGTTGATGCGGTAGTAGAGGTCGGAACGGAATTCGCCCCGGGCCATCATTTCTTCCAAATTTTTATTGGTCGCCGAGATCAGACGCACATCCACGCTGACCGTCTTCATCCCTCCCACGCGGACAAATTCTCGCTCTTGCAGGGAACGGAGGATTTTGGCCTGGGTAGGCAGGCTCAGTTCCGAGACTTCATCCAGAAAAAGGGTGCCCTGGTGGGCTAGTTCAAAATGTCCGATGCGCCGGCTCTGGGCGTCGGTAAAAGCACCCTTCTCATGTCCGAAAAGTTCGCTCTCGATCAGCGTCTCGGGTATGGCCGCGCAGTTTACAGCCACAAAAGGTTTGTCTTTCCGCAAGCTGTTGTAGTGGATGGCTCGGGCGACTAACTCTTTTCCCGTTCCGCTCTCCCCGTGGATTAAGACCGTCGAATTTTTCTCGGCGATTTGCCGAATGGTAGAATAGATTTCTCGCATCTCTTTGGATTTGCCGATGATGTTATCGAAACGGTACCGCTCCGCTACCTCTTCCTGCAATCTTCGGTTCTCGATTTTTAGGTCGCGACTTTCTAAGGCCTTTTCGGCCAACAACATCAGTTCTTCCACGTCGAATGGCTTGTTGATGTAATCATAGGCTCCAAGTTTCATCGCTTCCACGGCGGTTTTTACCATCTTGGTGGCTGTAAGCATGACCACAGGAGTCAGGGGCTGAATCTGCCGGATTTCCTTCAGCATCTCCATGCCGTCCTTCTCGGGCATGATGATATCCAGAAAGATCAGGTCTGGTTCTTCCTTCTGGATCTTCTCCCAGGCCTCTGTGGAACTGCCAGCCAGGATCACCTGATAATCCTTCTTGAAGATCATCCGTAACGAATCCCGCACGCTCAATTCATCATCGACAATCAAAATCTTACGCATGGCTTTCCTTTATGGTTCCTCTCTCGGCTGAAATAGCCACTGGGAACCGAAGACGAATGGCCGTCCCGGCTCCTTCCCCTAAACTGACCCGCATCTCCCCCCCATTGCGCACCATCACCTTACGGGCCAGCGCCAAACCCAAACTCCAATTCTCATACTCCAACCCTGCTCCCCCGCCCTCCTCTCGACGCATCCCCCGCAGAATCCCATTCTGACCCTCATACCAAACCCGCAACTCCACAAACCCCGGCCGACCCTCCCTACCCCTCCTCTCCCCCAACCCCGTTGACAACCGCAAGGACTTCTGCTCGCTCCCCTTCAAAAACACATGCCCCAAAACGCTCCGCAACACAAACCCCAACTGCACCTCATCAAAAAGTACCGCCGGCAACCCCTCCCCCAACTCGGTCACCCACCGCACCCCCCACTGATCTAACTCCTTCTCCTTCCGCTTGAGAACCTCCCCCAACCTGAAGTTCAAATCATTCCCCACCAACCGCGGAACCGAAAACTGCGTATACTCTAAAAGACTCTCCAAAAGCTCATTGATCCGCTTCACATCCAGGCTCACCAACCGAGAAAACTGCTCCCGAAACTCGGCATCCTCGTACTTCTCCGGCAGAAGATAAGCAAAAGTGCTGATCGCTACCAAAGGATTCTTGATCTCATGGGCCAAGATCGAAAGAGTCGCGTCGAACAAGGACTTCCCTTCTTCCACCGGCAAGGTCGACAACGGCAAAACCCCTTCCCCGGCCTGCTTCCCCTCCCCCAAAGAAGCCCATGCCTCCTCACCCGAAAAACTAAAAACCAAATCCTCCGGCAATACCAACTCCCCTTCCTTCAAAACCACCGACCGCAAAACCACACTCTCCAACTCCCGCAAATTCCCAGGCCAATAATACTGCTCCAACACCTGCAACGCCTCCAAAGAAAACTTCTTCCGCACCCAATCCCCCGACCCCTGCTCCTGCAAAACCTCACCCACCATCCGCGGAATCTCTTCCCGCCTCTCCCGCAACGGCGGCAAAACCACTCTCAATACCTCCAAACCCTGATAAAGATCCCCCCGAAACCTCCCCGCCGATACCGCCCGAGCCAACGAAAACTTAGACGAAGATATCACCCGCACCTCAACCCCCATCCCCTCCCAACCAGGCCAACCCAACCCCTGACCATGCAAAAGATCCAAAAGAACCCCCTGCAAATCCCACCCTAAACTCTCCACCTCCTCAAAAAAAAGAGTCCCAGAAACACTCGCCCCACCCCCCCATCCGCCAACCAAAGGGCAAGCCTCTCCCGCAACCCCTCCACCGTCAACTCCCGACAAAAAAACCGCAAAAACGGCCGACCCCTCCACGACCCCAACAAATGAATCGCCCTGGCCACCCCACTCCGACCCGTCCCCTCCTCCCCCTGAATGAATACCGGCAACGATGAACCCGCCACCTTCAAAACCCTCTCCCGCACCCCCACAGCCACCCGCGAAGAATAAAACCATGACTTGATCCGCTCTTCCACCGACAGAATCCGCCGCTCTCCCCCCCTCTCCTCCACCCAATCCCTCTGCAAAAGAAGCGCCTCCACCTTCTCCCGCAATGACTCCACCCCAAAAGGCTTGCTCAACCCATCACTTAAGGGCAAAACAAACCTCTTCTCCCGCGCCACACCCTCCCCCATCAGCAAAAGAAGCGGCAACCGCGGCTGCACCTGGCGCAGAGCCCGAAAAAAAGACTCGTAAAAAAATAGGGGCAGATCCACCCCCACCAGCACAATCTCCACCTCCTCCCGCCCCACCACCTCCAGGGCCTCGGGCAGATCACTCACCGTCAACACCACATACTCATCCTTCAGGATCATCCAGAGCGAAGTGCGCACGCTGGAAGAAGAATCCACCACCAGCACTTTCCGCTTCCGCCCTTTATTTCGCAGGGCCACCCCGCCCTCCGGCATTCAACGGCAGATGGACGCGGAAACTCGTCCCCTTGCCCACTTCACTCTCCAAATCGATAAACCCCCCATGTTCATGGATGATCTGGTAACTGATGGCCAAACCCAACCCGCTGCCCATCAGGCCGAGTGGAAAAAAAGGGATCGAAGATACGGTCTAAATTCTCCTTGGGGATCCCAACCCCTGTGTCCCGCACTTCGATTTGAACGAACCGCTCGCTGGTTTCCTCTCGAAGTACCTGCACGACCCGGGTCTCAACCCAGATCTGCCCTTGCCCGGGGATTGCCTGGACGGCATTCAGGAGTACATTCAGCAGCACCTGTTTGATCTGTTCTGCATCCACCATGACCAGAGGGAGATGGGGGAGCAGTTCTTGGAAATCGTAATGTTCTTCTTCCGGGCTTCGGTGATAATCAAAAATTCCATTTTTTCGATGAGGGCATTCACATCTTCCCCGCGCAGATTGGGCTCCGAGGGCCGGGCAAATCCTAAAAGTTCGTTGATCAAGGTGGTAAGGCGGTCAATTTCCCCGGAGGCGACCTTGAGAAAATAATTACGAAACTCCTCATCCTCCAAACGCTCGGGAAGGAGCTGGGTAAAGGTTTTGATGGACACCAGGGGGTTGCGGATCTCATGGGCCAGACTGGAAATCAAAGTCCCCAGAGAGGCTAGGCGGTCCGCCCGACGCATGAACTTCTGTGATTTTTTCAGATTTTCATAAAGGTTGGCGTTCTCAATGGCGATGGCCAGCTGGTTGGCCAGGGTATTCAGAAGGTCGAGGTCTTCTCGATAATACATCTCTTCCCGGCTCTTGTGCCCCAGGTTAATAAACCCGATCAACCGGTCCATATAAATAAGCGGCAAGCAGACTTCTGCCTGCAATCCAATCATCATATCCAAAAACTCTTTCTCTTCTCGCCGCCTCGGATTTCTTTCAATTTCGGCCCGGACAACCGCTTCCTTCTTTTCCTGCAGCCAGCGAATGCAGGGATCGCCGGACTTAAATGACGTATTCTCCAGATTATTCTCTGATGAGCCCCGCGCCAAGGCCGAACGAAAAATCTCTTTTTCTGGACGTAAAGGAAAATGGAGATGCGCGACACCCCCATGCTGCGCTCCACTGTCTCGGCCAGCATGTGCAAAAGCCGATTCAGATCTACCATGGTCACCAGGCGCTTGCTGAAATTTGTCCAGAACCCGGTGGTAATAATATTTGTCTTTGACGATGATCTGTTGCATCGTCCGATCCATTCGCTCTTTGACCTTCTGGAAACTTAAAGCTGCCGCGACGCCGACCACGAGGAGCAATAAAGAGAAGGATAAATCTGCTTGCTGGTAAAAATATTTTTCCAAAAAAATGATGATAAACATCGCAGGAACACCCAGAATGAATATAGAAAAAATGTATGCCAGCCCCTTAGCCATGAAAAGACTTAGATCCATAAGGCGATGCTGGACGACGGAATAGACCGCAATTAAAAGGCCGATGCTAACAACGACGCTTCCTAAAGGATAAACCCGCAACCCAAATACGGGCAAAAAGTTCAGGCTGCCCAGGGTAAAACTTACCCCGACGGCCAGAAAAAAGTACTTCAGCCTCTGCCGATGATAACTGTCGGCGTGAGTGTACCCCTGACCCATATACAAAAAGGCGATGAGGATAGCGATGATAAATTGGAAGAGGAAAAGATAGTATAGAGGGCCACCTTTGAAAGAATATCCCCAAGGATAAACGATTAAATCTTCGATAAAGTAGCGGGTCGAACTAATCGCTGCCAGAACACCCGAGAGGCCGTAAAAAATCATAAGGATTCCCCTGCTTCGTCGGGAAAGTCCTTGGGGATTGGTAAAAAGAAAGGCAAAATGCAGGAAGGTCGGGGGAATGAAAAGAACCGGAATCCGGAAAATTCCTCCCCAAAGGTGAGCGAACTCAGCATTGGGACTGAGGAGGAGTCCGGCCCACTCAACGTTCCACAAAGAAACGCATAAAAGCATGGTAGCAAAGGATTTATTAACTGGATTGGGCTGTTTTTTGGAGTAAATAAAAAGGCTCACGAGGAGATACGTTAAAGCGGCGATGATCGGAGGGAGGGCATAGATGTTCACTTCATCTCTCCTTCACGGCGCAAAGGAGGAGGTGGCTGTGGCCCAGGAGTTTCCGGTGCGGGGGGAACCGCTCAGAGAATTGCTTATAAGAAAGAGCCATCAAATTCCACAGTCGCTTTGCCCATTCCCAGGGGCCGATAGACGGCGTGCAGGCCATCCTAATTCGACCAGTCATAATCGATCATGCGGTCTTCTTCCTCAACCTTTCTTTTTAACTCTGTTTCCAGCATAGGCATCAAAATGAAAAACTCCGCGTGGGCACCCTTTTCTCGAACTAAGAAATCCACAGGGTTAGGGAGTCGTTCCTCATCCTTGCCTAAATGAAGGGGTGCCTGCCCGCCCCACCGAAGTTTTAGGGGGATTAAAGCCTTGAAAAGCTCACGGGTGTAGGCCTTATTGCTTGACTATATTATCGTCAATAAAAAAGATTTTCTTGACATTGTCTTGCCTTATTTCTTGCGCCACTTCTTCCACCGGCCGGCATCGCTATCTACCCTAAAAATTTTTGGTCGCCGAGCAAAATTCACAGTTAACAGGACGCCCCCTTCCAGCCCAAATTGGAAAGTTAATCTTCGAGGGGCGGTATCGGTCTTTTCTTCAACTTTTTTTTCCTCTTTTTTTGAATCCATCGCCAATCCGGTTAGCGCGAGGAGCTTGAGGAGTCATGAAACCAATGGACACTGGGTCTGCTGGATCGTCGAATGACACGTCTTCAAACAAAGTATTCATCAATGGTTTGAACCTCAAAATCTGCGGAAGTTAGGGAAGCCAGAAAAGGCAGGCTCAAGCGTGGGAACATTAATTTTTTTGGCTTTGTGAATTCTTTCTCCATCAATTAACTGGGGATGGTGAATCAACAATGATCTCAATATACCTATCCTCGAAGGAGTTCTTGAAAAGCTTATACCCTCCTATAAACCACCACCGCGTTTGTTCCCCCTAAGCCGAAGCAATTGGCCATGGCGATCTGAATATCTTTTTTTCTCGCCTCTTGGGGAACGTAATCTAGGTCTAATTCCGGGTCAGGAACTTCATAATTGATGGTCGGTGGAAGGACCCCTTCGCGTAAGGCCAAGCACGCTGCAATACTCTGCATGGCGGTCGCTCCGGCCATTGCGTCCCCCGTCGCGGCTTTGATAGAACTTACAGCCAATTTATATGCGTGATCCCCGAATACTTTTTTAATCGCTTGACTCTCTTTTTTATCCAGTATGACGCCTGAATAAGCGTGTCCGCAGATATACCCGACATCTTCAGGTCTCAACGAAGTATGAGCCAGAGCAATTTGAAAGGCTTTGATTATATTCCCTGCTTCCGGGCTGAAGAAAATTGAGTCGGAAGCATCGTTGGTCAGCCCGAATCCGAGGATTTCGGCGTAAATCCTTGCTTCCCGTTTTTGGGCATGCTCCAATTCCTCTATGATCAAAGTTCCCGCCCCCTCCCCCAAAATATATCCTGTTCTTCTTCTGTCGTAAGGGCACATGGCTCTCTTAGGATCGCCATTTAGGGAAGTCATGGATTTGGAGGCAGAATACAATCCGAAGGTCAGGGGATAAATGGGCGTATCCGTTCCGCCGGCAACCAAAATTTCCGCCAGGCCGCTGGAAATGACCTGGTATGCATTCACGATGGCCATGCTTCCCGAAGAGCACCCGGTAGAAACCGCCATATTATACCCATGAATTCTGAAAGCTTCCGCCAGCGCTCCAATCATGGCATTGTGGTTCATCAATCCCACGAAGGAGGGGTGGACCCGCTTCAGACCTCGTTCATAAAAAGTGGCTCCAAATTTTTCATAGATATCCATAGGGCCCAATGCGGTCCCATAAATCAGACCTACCCGATAGGGGTCTTCCTTCCCCAAATCGAGGTTGGCATCTTCGATGGCTTTTTGGGTAGATACAATGGCGAATTGGGTTCCGCGGGAAAGTCGGCGGGCACTTTTGGGATCTATGTAATCCGTGGCATCGAAATTATTTACCTCCCCCGCAAACTTGCAGGGATAAGAAGAAGCGTCAAAATGGGTGACCATCCCTATGCCGCATCTTCCGGAGATCAAAGCCTCCCAGAAGGCCTCCTTGCCGATCCCGATCGGCGAGACGACCCCCACCCCCGTGACCACCACGCGCTTTGGCAGAACCGATCCTTTTTTCGTAGTGGACCTTTGGGAGAAGTTCTTGAAAAATGGCAGCTTCAAGAGACCGGACCCCATTTTGTTTTTTTATGGGTTTAAATCATACGAAATGCCCTGCAGGAATGTAAAATACCGCTCATTCCCTCCAATTCTATCGTGATATTCGCCCCTCACCCCATCTCTCCCCATCGAGGGAGAGGCGAGCGTGAGAGGGAAACAATCAAAGAACTTAATGCATGGGTATTAAATCTGTAAACTTGTCAAGGGTTTAATGAAGAAATAATATATGAAAGCTCAGAAAAGTCAATAATTTTTTTTGAATTTGATTTATTTCTCAATATTCCTGGCCGTGGAAAGTATTGACTTCCACGAATTTTCCGACGGGCTTGTAGATTTTTGGGGAGACCCATGGTGCTCCGAGAATTCCATCCTGGATTGCCCAACTTCGTCCGCGTACCGATTTCTCCGCTCCTTTCCTGCGGAACGGGCTGGACCCATCGAGACGCTCGCACAATTTCCCCCCAGGAATTCCCGATCAATTTCCTCCATCTGTTTCCGTCCTTCTAAGTACCCAAAACCGTTCCGTTCGTATTGAATGGCATTATGGTAGAAGAGGGCTTCTCCAGAGATGATGGAAACGCCCAACCGGGAGGCAAAGCGTTCCAGGAGAAACATGAACTCCCTCAGCAGTCTCAGCCCAGGACGAACCTGCCCCGGGGCCAGGCCGGCTTTCATCGCCCGTTCTTCCTCGGCTACATTTCTTGCGGCCGTCCCAAAGAGAGTATCTTTTCCCCGGGTATCCTGATCGATTTGGAAGCGTTCTGCCCGGGGGTCGTTGATCACGATGAAAGAAAGCTCCAGGTTGTCCATGAAGGGGGTATCGGAGAGCTGCAGAAAGAAAATAGAGTCCTGGTCTGTAGCCCGCCACCTGACGTCGACAGAGGTGAACCCATGGGTTTCGGGCGTGTGGAACTGGACCACCTTCTCGCCTTGCCGGTTGAGGAAGGTATTCCGGTCAATCCCGAAGAGGGAAAATATGCGGAGAGGGATCAGGCCGCGGTAGAGCTTGATCCGTTCTTCAGGGGGTAGATGGTTGACTTCGTAGATCGAACGGTATTTCATTCATCAACTGGCGGGCAAAGAACCGAGGGATCGGAGAAAGGTCAAAGATCACTCTCCTCAGAGCGTCAGGGGGCTCCCATCTCACCATCCGGCCGACCCTATCGACCCTTTCCACCTTCGATCCAGAAATTTTATTCTTCAGATCCTCAGAGTATTTTTCGGGGGCATTGCGGTCTTTCCGACCGCCCGCCAAAAGCGAGGGCAGGCGAATCTCTTTCACCTCCTTCGTAATGTCGAATGGGTCACAGGCCATCCTGTCACGGTAACAGACACACGAGCTCACCTCAGCCCACTCTCTCTGCTGGCGTGGTCATGAATCCAAAACGAGTCTCCACCTAACGGGGGGAGTTTTTGCTTTCTTCTCCGAGTAATGCACTTTTGTTTCATGGACCATCCCTTTGGGCATCGATTGCTCCTTGGAAAATTTTTTCTCAGCAAACCTGAGCACGCAGATCCAAGTGTTTGAAAATTATCATACAACCAGCCCTTTTTCAAGTCTTCATTGACAAAAAAACTAGGTGTATATATATTTATTTATCCCCTCCCCGTCCGAAATATAGTGGAAAATACCCGAACAAAAAGGAAGTCTCAGAACCCTACCCGAAATCCAACTACCCCGAAAGGAATGATGGGAAAACATGGAATCCTTTGAACAGGTGGCCATCTTGGCTGCGAAAAAGGCCGGGCTTCTTTTAAAGAGGAGACTCGGCCAAAAAAGACGGGTGAACTATAAGGGGGCCGTAAATTTAGTCACGGAAATGGACCTCTTCTCTGAGAAACTCATCGTCTCCGAAATCCGCCAGCGCTACCCCAACCATAGCTTCCTGGCTGAGGAAAAAACCTCCACGCAGGAAAAGTCTCCCTACCGCTGGATTATCGACCCTTTGGACGGAACAACGAATTATGCCCATGGCTACCCGATCTTCTGCGTTTCCCTTGCTCTGGAAAAGGAAGGAGAGGTCATCCTCGGTGCGGTCTACGACCCTATGAGAGATGAACTCTTCCTGGCAAAGAAAGGAAAAGGAGCCCGCCTCAACGGGTGGAAAATTCATGTCTCCTCGACCGCGAAACTATCTCGAAGCCTGCTGGCTACAGGGTTTCCTTATGACCTGCGAGAGAGCCCGGTCAATAACTTCGACCATTTTCGCAATTTCGCGCTGCGCGTCCAGGCGGTCAGAAGAGCCGGCTCTGCAGCCCTAGACCTATGCTATGTGGCCGCGGGGCGTTTCGATGGATTTTGGGAGATGAAGCTGGGTCCCTGGGACATGGCGGCCGGAAGCCTGATCGTCAGGGAAGCCGGGGGAGAGGCAACTGATTTTCTAGGCAGGCGCCTCGGCTTGGATGGGAAACATGTCTTAGCCAGTAATGGAAAGATTCACCGGGAAATGATCCGGGTCTTGAAACTGGGACACCTTTAAAAACAGTGAAGAGTTAAGAGTTGGGAGGTAAAGGTTAAAAGAAAGAATCTTCTCTGTTTCCTTGAGACTTGTTACCGCTGCTATTTATAGGTCGTTTTTTTCTCCTTATGGGTGAATCCGCTTTAAGAGAATCGTAAAGAGATAAGATTTTTTTGGCAATAATTGGCCAACCGAATTGCTTGACTCTGGCCCTTGCTGCCGCGACCAGCTTCCTTTTCAGAGAGGGGGTCTCGATGACCTCGCGGATTCGTTCGGCCAGCAACAGCCAATCTCCTTCCGGAACTAAGATCCCAGTTTGGCCATCCTCTACTGTGTACTGGAGTCCCCCAACCCGAGAAGCGATCACTGGCGTACCGCAGGCCATAGCTTCTAAAGCCACCATGCCGAAGGATTCGTAGCGCGAGGGTAGGACAAGGGCTTCCGCTGCCGAATAGAAGTAGGGGAGCAAATCCTGCCGCTGAGATCCCCAAAAGGCGATGCGGTCCTGTAGCTTCATCCGGGCAACCATCCTCCGTAACCGTTGCATTTCCTCGTTTTCAGTTTGCGGGTCTACATCCAGTTCTCCTCCGATAATGATGACCCCTAGTTCCCGACTGCCTCTCATCGGTTTACGGGAAAGGTGGTGGATGGCCTGGATTAATACATCAATTCCCTTTATGGCATCGATGCGCCCGACGAAAAGAATGAACTGCCTTTGCGAAAGTCCAAGGAACTTTTGGGCCTTTAATGAAGGGATGGGTTTGAAGAGGTTCAGATCCACCCCACAGGGGATCACTTTGATTTTTGCAGGTTGGGCTTGGTGGTGAAGGATCATCTGCTCTCTTTCCCATGGACTCGGCGCGACCAAGCAATCGGCAAAATCCATGATTTGTCCCTCGATCGCCAACCTCCCCTGTGGCTCTTTCTCTTCTTTTTTTCTATTCACAGCATTTTTTAGGGCCCCCAGAGTGTGGAACATATGCACCAAGGGGATGGACCATTGGCGCTTCAGTTGGCCTCCGACCCATCCGGAAAGCCAATAATGGGAGTGTACCAAATCGTAAGAAATTTTTTCTGATTCGGCGAATTGCCTGACTCCCGAGATAAACTTTGGCAAATACTGGAGAAGCTCGTTCTTGAGAACCGGTTCTTCGGGCCCAGCCTTGAGGTGGATGACCCGGGCGTTTCGGCCGAGATGAACGATGCGGGAGATGTGGGGGTTCTGCGAGCGAGTGAACACATCGATTCGCAATCCCAGACGGGTCATTTGCCGGCTCAACTCGCGAACGTAGACGTTCATTCCTCCCGTTTCCTTCCCGCCGAGGGCAGCGAGAGGGCAACTATGCACGCTAAGGACGGCGACGTGTTTCATTCTTTGATGACTCGAATGCGAAAGATTTTTTCCTCCTTTCCTCCCAGATGATACTTGTAGTCCTCCCTCCCCCTCAAGAAATTAAAACTAGCCATCCCCTTATCGATGGCCTGGCGAATACAATGAGCGGCCAGAACAATCCCCGGACTGAACCGGGCAAACTGAGGGTCATAGCCTGAATTGTAAACGTATTCCGTCCCCGCAAAATCGAAAGAAAGAAACGCGGCCACCTCTTTCCCCCCGACTTTTAAAAAAGATAAATTCAGCCAGCCCCTTTCCTGGAAGCGGATGGATACATCGCGAAAGAAAGCCTGCATCTCTGGGCTCATGAACTGCGCCTTATCTTTCCGGCTTTTTCGGTGGAGATCAAAAAAAATTTCCATTTCTCTGAAAAGGGGGGGAGTTCCCTCGACCCCCGATATTTCGCAAGAGACTTCTCTCTCCATCCGGCGCATTTTTCGGCGGAGCTCGTGCCGGTCCTTGGAATTTAATCTTTCCAAAAACATCTCCCAAGTTGCCGGCAGGTCTAGATAAAGGGCAACTTCCTCAACTTCCTGAACCACTCGAAAGCCAAAGGATTGCATGAGGGGGGGCAAAAATTGAGCTGTCGGGGAGAACTCGGAGGTTCCGTTGAGCTCCAAATATCCCCAAGGTCCTTCTCCGAAGAAACGTCCCAGGGCGCCAAAAGCTTCTTCTTCCCGGCCAGAGGCGATGACCAGGTCCCGGTAATCGCAAACGTCTTTACTGCCGACCAAAGTGAGCCCCTGCTGCCCTTCCTCTCCCGTGGAGGTTGAGAAGGCCCCAACGGCAAGCAAGGCCCCCTCCAGAGCCCGAAAAAGGATGATCTTGGCCTCAAGGGATCTACCAAAATGCTTCAGCCAAATTTCAATCCAAAGCGGAGTGAGGAAGGGATTCTGAAAGCGGCTACTAGAGAGGAGAGCTTCCCACTCCCGCATCGAAGCCTCTGAGTAGGAGTTTGCCTCCAGCAACTCGATGGTCACTCATGTTCTCCCGTTATCCCCTGGGGGACGGGATAGAAGGGGGTCGCTTTTTCCCGCCCAACCGTGGTCTCCAAACCATGCCCTGGGTAAATGATCGTATCCTCAGGGAGGACGAAAATTTTCGCGTAAATGGAGGATAGGATCAACCGCTCATCGGCTCCAGGGATCGCCGTATTGCCAGGGCCATGGGGGAAAATCGTATCTCCGCTGAAGAGTATTTTCTTGGTAAGAAAGCAGACCCCGCCCGGGGAATGGCCTGGCGTGTGCAAAACCTTGAGGGTTACATCTCCGAATGTTAGCAGCTGCCCGTCTTCCAGGGAGAATTCCGGCGGTTTTTTCAAGGCGCTGGCATCGCGCGGATGGATGCCCACAGGGGCCCTAGCATAATTCCTAACCTCTTCCAAACCCCGGATATGGTCCATGTGGCCGTGGGTGATCAGGATATACCGCACCTTTGTTTTCCTGGTTTCCTCCAAGATGCGTTTGGCCTCGCCTGCTGGGTCAATAATCACACTCTCCTGCGTTCGCGGGCAGATCAGAATGTAACAATTGTTTCCCCAAGAACCTACTTCTAGCCTTTTGAGTTCCATCCAATTCCTCCAAACCATGTGAGCAGAGGGCATAGAGCAAAGGGCATAGAAAAAAATTATATAAATGCCGTTTTTGCCTTTTAGGCTTTGTGCCTTGCCTTATGTCCCCTCCCCTATGCGCTATGCTCTATGCTTCTTTAGAACCCGCTGAAGGGAACAGGAATGAAAGTCAAAATAAAAACGGCCACAGTCAACCATCCCATGACCATACGTTTCCTGTCCAAAGGGACCCGCCAGTCCACCGGCTGAGGGTGACGGAAGCCCATGATGAAGAGAAGAAGGCCCCAGAGAAGCCATCCCGGCCAGCCAAAAATTCCAAGAGCCAAAAGGGCCAAGAAAACGTATTTGGATATTTTATTTTGCCTCTCCCCCAGGAGGGCATAGGCCACATGCCCTCCATCCAGTTGGCCGATGGGTAGGAGATTAAAGGAGGTAACCAAAAGGCCAATCCATCCTGCAAACCCAACGGGGTGGATGACAATATCGAACCCTGCAGGAACGGGCCCTACGACCAACCAACTGATCAAGGAAAGCAGAAGGGAAGAACCCAAAGTAAGCCCCATATGGCCCTGCACCATTTTCACTACCGAAAGATGAAAGCCAAGAATGAGGAATGGAATTGAAACCACAACTCCTACCAAGGGGCCGGCCGCTCCAACATCCAAAAGCATCTTCCGATCGCGGACGGGAGAACGCATTTTGATGAAAGCCCCGAATGTTCCAATAATAAAGGGCAAGGGAGGAGCCGGGATGAAATAGGGCAACGTGACATTCAGACCATGTTTCCTGGCGATAAGATAATGACCTAATTCATGAGCTAGGAGGATTCCCATCAGAGAGAAGGAAAAGGGAATCCCCTTGAAAATGTGTGCGGGATTCTTTAAAGGATCCGCTCCTTCATGCCAGGCCCCCGCCAAAAGGGTCGTAAATACCGTAAGGAAAAAAAGGATGATATTTACAGCGATGCGCGGCTTTGGGGGTGAAGAGACCCGCAGAGGCTCATCTTCCCAACTTTCAAGCCAGGGTAGCGCCTTTCTTTCTCTTCTAATCCAAAATTTTCTAAAATCCATTTTCTTCTCTACCGGCCCAGGATCCCTTGATCGGCGATGAAGCGGGGATAGAATATAGAGTTAAAATTCTTTATCTTCTCCAATTCTCAACGCTCTAAGAAGCTGAAATGTGTCGTTAATTCTCGGGAAACGATCCGAGAACCTTTCCGCTTCTTCAGAAGAAAATAGGGTAAACCACAGAGGTAAGGGATGAAAATGGAAAAAATAGGAAATGTCCGCTCCATTATTTAAAATAACAAAAGGCTCGGCTGCAAGCAACATGAAATTCTGGTTGCCTCCCAGTCAGCCTCATTCCTTGCCCCCCTGCCTCTTGAATTTACCTTTTATTGGAACCCGGGTGGAACGGCGGAGAACGCGGGCGGAATTGGCGGGAAATGATCCTACTCAAGCCGATCGCTCTGATTCCGTGATGGGCGGCGGGGAAAAGGAGAGAGGGCTTGGCAATCTCTTCCTCCCCAGGTGAGGAGGGGCTGCGCTCAGCGTCTCCCCGCCTGGTCCCGGAAAACTATTTCGAATTCATGAACGAAAACGAAAATTGAAGGGTGGCAAGGGCTCTTTTCTCCTTGAATAATTCCAGAAGCTGCGGTATAAATTCCCCAGCAGGGAAAGGCATTGAACACCTTGGACATCATTTTTCTCATCCTTATCGGGGCTTCCGTTCTTTACAGCCTCATCCGCGGGTTGGTGCGCGAGGTCTTTTCTTTTCTCGCGATTATCTTGGGTTTTTGCGGGGCCAGCTACGGTTATTTAGCCATGGCCAACGGGCTGAGGCGTTGGGTGGAGAATGCGGTCTTCGCTCAAGTCCTCGGCTTTGTTGTCCTTTTCATCTTCCTGGTTTTGGCGATCAGCCTGCTGGGCAAGGCCCTCTCCCGTTTTGTCAAAAAGACGGACCTGAGTTTGGGCGATCATCTAGGGGGCGGGGCCTTTGGATTCCTCAAAGCCGTCTTTCTGATTGCCGTGATTCTTCTCGTGCTCACCGCCTTCTTGCCGTCCCGGAGCAAGGTCCTCTCGGAATCCAAGGTTTCACCCCATGTCTTAGCCATCGCCCGGCAGCTTTCCTTTCTAGTTCCGGAGAAGCTCCGCGCCCTTTACATCGCCAGGGAGAAGGAGCTCAAAAAATACTGGGCTTCCGAGGAACTGGCCATAGAAAAAATCGAAATAAAAGGAGGGAAAAGAGGATGAAGAGTTTAACTCTCCTGGCAAAACGAAAAGGCCTGGCCCCTGGATATCAAGGTGCGGTCACTGGCGGTTGCTTGCTGTTTATCATTGGGGTCGCTGTGTTCGGATACGTGGGATTTAAAGTTGGCGATGCCTACTGGAACTACTTGGAGGTGCGGCATAAGGTTCGGGAGGCTTTGAATTGGGCGGTTGCCGGTTCACCGAAGGGCGACCCAGAAATTGTGCAGAAGGTCATTGGCAACGCCCGCGGCGCAGGAACCGAATTTTCCCCTGAGAACATCCAGATCAAACAAACGACGGACACCCTGACCATTATTGTGTCCTGGGTTCAAGAAGTGGAGTTTCCCTATTATACACTTCCCTTGAAATTTAAGGTGGATCTGAGTGAGGTGAAACGATGGCATAAGGGTGGGCTGATTTTAAAATGATAATAGGATAGAAGGAAAATTTCTAACTTACAGACTGGATGGAGGGTTTGGATAGTTCATCCCCAATGAATGGACTTCGAATATTTTATTTCGCCCCACGAAGGAAGAAGAAAGAAGTCCCTAAATGAGGAATTCAGCCACGTGGATGTTATATTCGTTCGGGTCGATGGTCTTCACGATCGATCTTGTGTATGTTCCAGTCTCTTCATCTAGCTCTCTCAGGTCCACGAGCTTCCCTTTCCGATATTCCCCGTCGCTGTAATAGAGCAGGCAGACCTTTGGCCGCTCGATCAACTCCGGCTCCTCCTGGATCTGAACGACGATACCGATCTCGTTGCTATTCAACAAGACCAGGGTCCCGAGAGGGAAAATCCCGATCATATTGATGAAAACTTTGACCAGCGCGGGATCGAAATCTTTCCCCGCCCTTTCCAGCATGAGTCCCAAGATTTTCTCAGAGACATAGGGAAATCGACGGTAGACCCTTGGTCTGATCAAAGCATCGTAAAAATCAACCAGGGCGGTGATCCTCCCGAAAAGGGTGATATTCCTTTTCCGGGCTAGTTTGGGATAACCGCTCAAATCGTATTTCAGGTGATGTTCGAAAGCCGCGTCAATCATCCGGGTGGAGAGTTCTCCCCATTCTTTCACCCGGATCACGATCTCCGCTCCGATGAGCGGATGGGAGCGGATCATCGTCCATTCCTGGGGGGTTAATTTCTCCGTTTTGTTCAAAACTTCGCTGGGAATCCTCGTCTTGCCAACATCGTGAAGTAGGCCGGCCATGCCCAAATGGGAGAGGATTTTTTTGGGAAAACCGATCCTTTGGCCCAAGGCGATAGCATAAATGGCTACATTGACCGAGTGGTTGAAAGTGTACTCATCATAGTTCTTGATATTGGCCAATCCTAACAAAGCGGACTCGTCCTGCATGATGGAATTGACCGCATTCTGCATCAGGTGTTTGGCTTTACGGATGTTGAGCAATTTTTGAGTCTTAACGCCCTCCATGACTTCTTTGACTAAATCGATTGCTTTAAAATAGATTTCTTTGGAGTATCGCTTCTGTTCTTCGGAATCAACATAGAGTTCCTCATCTTTGAAAAATTCCAATTTGTCGACATTGATCCCTTGGATCCCCCGCAATTCTAGCTGCTTCCGCACATAAAGGTAGTTGCTCTCATTATTCTCCCCTAGTCCGGAAAGGATGAAAACGAAATCTTTTAGGGTTCCCCCCGACACCTCAGCGCTAAACTCCAGTTCCCCGATCCATCGTTTTTCCATCTCCTTAGAAAAAGTCTTAAAGATGGCATATTTATCGGCCTTTACCGGAACCCGGATATTGTTGAAGAAGAAATTCTCCCGGATGATTTTCAGCAAAAGATGGCCCTCGGATTTGATGAAAGGGTTGATGGCTTGCAAACAGTCTTGGGTCAGCCGATCGATAAGGTCGTTATTTTGATCATAAATAGTGGCTCCCCTGAGCAGGCGATAGAACCTTGAGATAAATTCCGTCCCCAGGGTCGTAGGCAGGTTTTCATGGTCGAAGAAAGTTTGCACCTCTTTCGAATCTTCACGCCTCCTCCCTTCCCTTATTTGTGCAGTCATCAGACTCTCAAGTCCTTAGAGCGCAAGACGCTCCGCGGCCTGCAGGCAAGCTTGCCGAACGTTGTGGTTTTTTGAATTCTTCCCTGATTTCAAGACGGACTTTGCTTCCAGGGTTCCGATCAGGGCCAAGGCATTCGCGGCTCCCATGCGAATTTCCACCTTCTTCTTCCTGTCGAACCAACCTCTTTGTTCCAATAATTTCTGAAGGGGCCGGACGGCCTCATCGCAGCCGCTCATCCCGATCGCGTCGAAGAAGGCTTTTATTTCGGCCTTCTCCTTCTTGGGGAACTCCTTTGATTGGACCACTTCTAAGAGATGAGGCAGACTGGCTTTTTTCCCCACCTTCGCAAGATTCAGGGCCGCCATGCTCCGAATCCGTACATCCAGATCATCAAGGGCCTTCACCAGTAATCCAAAAGCCTTGCTCCCGCCGATTGTCCCTAACGCCTGGACAGCCTCTCTCCTGACCCTCGCTTCTCCATGATTACAGCCTTTTTGGACGTACGGGAGGGCCTGCTCTTTCCCGACCCGGGCCAAGATGTAGATAATATTCCGAACCAGATACCATCGGTGATCATTCATGAAGGAAGAGATGAGGTCGACGCTGTTCTTTCCGATTTCGCAGATGACATCGCATAATACCCTTCTGGCTTTTGAATTAGTGAGTTCCCCCAACAATTGAATCAAAGACCGGACCGAGTTTGGCCGCAAGAGGGTCAGGTATTTGCTGACCTCTTCCAATTTAACTCCCTTTTCTTTTTCCAGAATTTTACCGATCCGTTCGATCTGCGGCGGCTCCCCGGCAACCTCAATGAACTGCTGGGTGATTTTGACCTGCCAATTTTCCAATTGATAGGTATTGAGGATGATATAAACTTTGGTCAACAGGTCGCTGGCTTTCTGAAATTCCCCCAGAGTCAAGAGGGCATCCAAAAGTTTTTGGAGAACATTAACCGCATCCTGGTAGGGTTCCGGCTCTCTTTCCAGAGCCATGATTTCGAGGAGGATGTCGATAATATTGAACACAGCTGTGGGGGCGGTCTCGGCCTCGGCTTCCTTCCGTAATCTTTCCAATTCATCAGGCGTGAGGAAATAAACACTTTGATGTGCTGCGATTGGAGGAGGCCCGCTGGTCCTTTCGGAAAGAATCGCCTCTAGGTCGAACCCATCTTCCTCCCCTTCTTCCCCAAAGTCCGGTTCCACTTTGTGGGCCGGCGGTTCGAATTTTAGATATTTCCTGAATTCTTCCACATTCGTAGGAATGAGGACCGGCATTTCATCCAGGAATTGATCCGTGGCCAAATAGCTAATGTGGACAAAATCTGACTCCCACAACAGGGTAACGAGGTCATCTTCCATTTGATCGATTTTGTCGACCCGCTTCAAAATATCGACCAGCCCCTGGATTTCCCACTCCTCCAAACTCTCCATAAAACGAAGTTCTCTCAACCCATCTTTGTAAAGGCGAAAGGCCAAGCTGCTATTTAAGTCTTTGTTTTCATATAAAATCTTTCCTTTGAAGGAGAAATCATATTCTCCGATCTGGAAAATAAAAGAATGAAATTTATTCAAGAAGAGTTGGAATTTCCTGAAAAGTTGGTTTCGAAAATCATTGAGGGAAGGATTTTCGGGTGGATATAAACGAAATGCCTTTATGGTTTTAACGAAGGTCGACATCAAATCTCTGGCTAGAAGGAGCGACTCATCGAGCTCCTCGCCTTCGATCGGCGGCACCTCCCCCGAGAGATCGATTGCCTTTTTATCCTCTTCCACCTCTGCGGGTATGACTCCTTTTCCCAACTTTTTTTTGAGATAATTTTATTTTACTTCTTTACCAGAATATGTCAATTTTTTTTACAAGGCGCAGGATTCTCAAGGTCCCCGTGAACCCCAAGTTGACAAATCCCTCTCAGGGTGTTAAAAATAAATTCAAAAGGCATGGGCGATTAGCTCAGGTGGATAGAGCGTTGGTCTCCGGAACCAAAGGCCGTGGGTTCGAATCCCGCATCGCCCACCAGTAAAAACAATTATTTAGTCCCAACTCTCGTTTGCTTTTGGGGTACTAAAAAGCCGTCTGCAAAGCCAAACCTATCCCCAACAAGGGACAAAACCTCGCCCGATCATGCGGAATAATCTGTAGGGACAATCCAGGATGATAAATTGGGCAAGGGTCCAGGAATTTCTCCCATTGTTCATAGCATTCTATTCGGTTGCGGATCTTTCTTTCTTTAAGATATTTTGAAGCTTTAGAGAGAATTTATCAATTTTATCTTGCCCCTATGCAAAGGTCATAAGATATTCTGACCAGGCCGCTCCCATTTTCAGAGTACCGGGGAATCCGGCCCTCTATGGAAAGGGGGGGCAGTGCATAGGTTGCATCCCATTACTCTGCGGGGGGAAAAAGGATCATCTTTCTAAGAAAATCTCTCAGGGGGAGGTTTTATCCTGACCAGCCTCTGCGGCGGGTTCACCTGGCGGGAAGTTTCCTGCTTTTTAATGTCAACTCATTTTTTTGCGCTTACTCACTGGATACCCTGATATCCCTCCGATCCGGGCCAAAAATACATACGGTAAAACTGCGCCTCCGGCCAGGGGGAAAACCGACCGCCGGGATCTTGCCGAGAAATTTTTTCCCCCTCAAACCCTCCTGTAACTCCTTCATGTTACGTTCCAATGCCTAAGGAATCTCTGTAAGATTTTCTCATCCTGTAAGCGCTAGATGGTTAAGTAACCTCCATCGACGGGGATGATGGCCCCGGTCACGTATCTTGATGCCTCCGATGCGAGGTATACCGTCGCCCCTTTAAGCTCATCCCCCTCGCCAAACCTCCTCATGGGGATGTGACGGAGAAGCTTCTCCCCGTGGTTTTCTAATACCCACTCGGTCATGTCCGTGGGAAACCAACCCGGAGCAATCGCATTAACTCGAATGTTATATCCTGCCCACTTGGCTGCCAAGTCCTTAGTAAAGGCGATCAGGGCCCCCTTGCTGGCGCTATAAGCGATAGCGTCTGCGGCATCGGATTCCGTTCCGATCATTCCCATGATCGAGGCGATATTGATGATGTTCCCACTTTTCTGCCGGATCATTACTCGACCGGCGATCTGGCAAAATAGGAAAACGCCAGTCATGTTGGTCTCCATGACTTTTTGCCAACCTTCCAGACGATACTCTTCCGGAGGAGCTCCCCAATTTGCTCCAGAATTGTTCACCAAGATGTCCAACCGGCTGAATTCTTTGAGGGTTGTATCCACCACGTTCTGGATATCCTTCGGAGATCTCACATCACACGGAAACGCCAAAGTCTTCCCGCCCATTTTGGCGATTTCTTCCGCTACCTTCTGGCAATTTTCCAACTTCCTTGAACAGAGCACCACATTCGCCCCAGCTTCCGCCAAACCTTCGGCCATCTTCAACCCAATGCCCCTTCCTCCGCCCGTAACGATAGCGATTTTCCCGCTCAGATCAAACATTCCTTTAACATTCATTCTGTCACTTCTCCTTTTTGTATAGGGTTCAAAGATTCTCGGGTTCAAGACGCCAATGAAAAATACAGTATTTTACTTGACCCCGCGAATCCTAGAACCCTCGATTCCCATTTCTTTCAGATAAACCGTATGATCCTTGACCCGCGCCTCTGGTCCAAGCGATGAATTCCCTCCTCCCGGGCCAGAGTCACAGCCTCTTCGTACTCTGCATGGGTCACTCTGCGATTCAGGGGAGGGTTTTCTCGGGCCTCTCCACAGGGCCGGTATTGGGGCATGACATTAACATAGGTATGGGGTGAAATTTCTCGGGCCAAGAAGCGCATCGCTTCGCGTGTCCCAGCCAACCCGCCGGGCAAAACCAAGTGCCGAATCAAGAGGCCACGCTCGGCAATGCCCCGGCGGTCGATCACCAGATCTCCAACCTGCCGGTGCATCTCTTTGATCGCCGCCTTAGCTCTCTCCGGGTAATCTCGGGCGCAGCAGAACTTATCAGCAACTTCTCCGTCCATGAACTTCAAGTCCGGCATGTAGATATCGAAGACACCGTCTAGAAGCTTGAGCGTTTCCACCGAATCATACCCGCCCGTGTTGTAGACCAGCGGAACCCGCAGCCCTCCCGCAACCGCCTGCGGCAGAGCGCTCAGGATCTGGCCCACGGCATGAGAAGGAGATACGAAATTGATGTTATGGCAGCCCATCTCTTGCAGGCTCAGCATCATCTTGGCCAATCGGTCCGTAGGGACCTCTCGCCCCTCCCCCAGGTGGCTGATTTCATAATTCTGGCAGAAAAGGCAGAGAAGATTGCAATGAGTGAAGAAGATGGTCCCCGACCCTTTAACTCCTACCAGGGGGTCCTCCTCGCCGAAATGGGGGCTGTAACTTGAAATAACGGCCAGCATGCCCGTACGGCAAAAGCCTTTTTCATCGGAGGTGCGGTTCACCTCACATTCGCGAGGACAAAGACGACAGGATGTTAGAACTGCCTTAGCCCGAGACGCTCGCTCTGCGAGAGTTCCTTTCTGAAAAAGGCCTAAGTAGGCCGGCTGGAAAATCTCTTCTCTGTAATCTTTCTTCACAACAACCATTTCACTCTTCTACTTACGACCCATAATCCTAAAAGAAAAGGTTGCTGAAAAAGGGGGCTTTTCGCTACTCCGGATATTCTTACGATCGGCTCATCGCGATTATGGCTCGCGTCGCTGAAAAATCACTCATTTTTCGGGCGCTTTTCTCCGCCCTGTGCTGTTCCTGGAAAAATAGACTCACGCTCAAAGCTGCTTTTTGACTTTTTCGGCATCCTGGTAAGTCTCGGGATGGAGATTTTTCTTCCCTAAAAGTAGATTCAAATGCTCGGTTGGCTCGTACTTGGTCGCCCTTCCCTTTCCCGACAGGGTAAAATATCCTTGTCTGGCAAGTTCCCGAATCATCTCCAGAGCTTTCCTCCGGGATACGGACTTCGGTTGTTTTAGATCTTGGAGGGTGAAGAAGCCCTTCTTTTCAAGGATCTCTATAACCCAGTTTAAGCCCGGAAGAGAAGCGCCTTGGCCCTCGAATTCCAGGACGCGATAAGCTTTCCCGCGTTTTCTCAGAGGCCGGACGATTCCCCGATTGACTAAATCTTTGATCTCCGTGTAGGCCGTATCTCGATCTACCCCTAACTTCTGGTAATCGGAGCTGCTGAAGATCATCCCATGAACTCTGGCATAACTTAAAATACGTTTCTGGCGCAGATTCAGGGCTTGGCCGCTGAACCTTTGCAGCCAAGCCAGAGTGCCATCATCCAGAATGGGCGTATTCCTGAATACCAGGCAGCAAAAATTTCCCTCTTCTTTCAACTCCGGTGGATTCAGTCCATGACGATCCATCTCCCGAAAAATCTGAGGCAGGCCTTCACCCAATGCTCGCATGATGCCCCTGTCGGTGAGAACGCGCGTGATCAAAGGGTTCCTGGAATAATGGACTTTTTCCTGACCCAACAGTTGTTGAATTTTGACAGGGCCGGGGAGCTTGCCGGGGCTACGGACCTCGATACGATCGTCGAACATCCAGATCTCAACGGCGCTTCCTTCGAGACTATAATCCCGGTGGGCGATGGCGTTGATGAGAGCCTCCATCCAGGCGAAAGCAGGATATTCAAATTTCTCTCGGAAGAAGAGGTCTCGCCGCACAATTCGCTGCTTGACCCGCTCTCCCAGGATGCTTTCCATCTCTCCGATTAGTCTCAGGATCGGGGCTTCGATGCGGAGGCGTTCGGCCACATTGGTTCCGTTCTTGGCTGCTTTTTCGTTTCCCTCGAAGCGGACGAATTCTACCCCCGGTCGGGGGTGCCAGCGCAAGGGGTCCTTGCCGAAAAGATAGGCAGCCGCCCGGGTTAATAAAGGCTTCCCCTCGTGATATTCGATCAGCCCATAAGGGCGGTGAAGGATTTTTTCAGCCTCTTCGTGCACGCCTAGATGACCGATAAAGTCAGCGACCAGATTTTCCTCTAAGTCTTCCAGGGAGCTTTTGGGAAGGACTTCTCGTTCGTGCCAGGTCTCGTACCTCGCCTCCTTGAGGGCGGCCATTCTCTCCTTGGAGAGCAGGACATTCTGCGCCCCGACTCGAAGATAGCACTTTCCATTTCGTAAAAGATGAATAGCCGGATTGGGAATAACAGTGAATTTGAGAAGGGCCTGCCCTTCCATCTGCTCTTGCGTAACCTCGAACTTAAGAGGCGGGACAGCTGACCTCTCCAGAGCCCGCAGGAAAAGATTATATGCTTTGTGACCGAAAAAAATCCCCAAGACTTCTCCGCCCGCTTCCGCGCCCAGAAGAACCGTTCCGCCATCCGCGTTGGCCATGGCGCTCAAGGATTCGGCAACCGCCTGCCCAATTTCCTTTAAAGTTCGCTTCTTAAGCCCCCCACTGAGACCCCTTCGGTAGCAGCTCAAGAGATCGCCGAATTGTCCTGGGGCCTGTTGTCGGAATTGAATCCATTCCTCCTTTTTCATAAGTTTCCCTAAGGCAAGCCCAGTTTGAAAAAATCTTGGGCATTCAAGAAAGTTTGATCAGCAATTTCCGCGGGTTCCTGGCCCTTCAGTTCGCTCACTGCCTTCAGGGAAATGAAAAGGTCTTTCGGTTCGCTTGGGTTTCCTTGGTAAACTTCCGGGGCATCCGTCTCCAAGAGCAACCGGTCGAGGGGAACCATTTTGATCGCCCGCCGATGCCTTTCGCTGTAAGCTGCTGCTGGCGTGGCTGAAATGAAGTACCCCCGCTCGAATATTTCTTTAAGAACGCCCGCAGGGCCGCTGTACCAATGGAACACGGCCCTCTCGACCTGGAAAGCTTGCAGCAAATCCAATGCCCTTGCCCAGGCTCTGCGGGCGTGCAGGAGAATGGGTTTCTTTTCCCGGGAAGCGATCGCCAACAGCCTCCGCAGAACTTCTTCTTGTTGCTGCTGAGGAGTCTCGATGGCGAAATCCAGCCCGACCTCTCCCAAAGCCAAGCACCGAGGAAGTTCTCTCTCGATCAAGGAAAAATTGGCCTGGAGATCATCCTTGTTCAGTCGCCAAGGATGGAGGCCCAGGGCAGGAAACACAAAACTGGGATACCGGCCCGCCAGATCCAAAATTTTTTCATTCGCAGCCAGGTCTGCACCAACCCCTACAACCGCCCGGATCCCAGCTTCTTTGGCCCGGGCCAGGGCTCCCTCGACGTCTTTGATTTCATCCAAATGAGCATGAGTATCGATGAGCTTCAAGGAAAGTCGCCCCACAATTTCCGAAGAAAGATTTAAGTCATGATCGCCATCGTTCCCGATGGAACTGGATCAGAAAGATCAACCTCTCACTCCTCTTTCCAGCCGAAGTCTCCCACCAGGGGGACAAAGACGCATCCCGTAAGATCCTCTTCCGTGAATTGGTTTCTTTTGCGGGTCACTTTATAGAGCGTCTGGGTATAGCGGGGACCGACCGGGATAACCAACCTTCCCCCTTCCGCCAATTGAGAGGTGAGCGTTTGGGGGATCTCAGGCGCTCCAGCAGTGACAATGATCCCGTCGAAGGGAGCCTTTTCCGGCCATCCCTTCGTCCCATCCCCCGTCAGAAAAAAAATATTCTCGTAACCAAGTTCCTGCAGAATCTTTTGGGCTCTAAGGAGAAGCTCCTGGATTCGCTCAATAGTGAAGATCGTTTTAGCCAGCTCTGCCAAGATGGCAGTTTGATACCCTGATCCTGTACCAATCTCCAAGACCCGCTCATCTCCCTTCAGTTCCAATGATTGGGTCATCACTGCGACCATATAGGGTTGAGATATCGTTTGCCCCTCGCCAATGGGGAGCGGGCGGTCTTCATAAGCCGCAAGTTGATAATCGGAAGAGACGAAAGAATGGCGGGGAATATTGGCCAGAACTGCCAGCAAGCGCTGGTCATGGATGCCCCGCCTGTGGAGTTGCTCTTCCACCATGGCCAACCGTTCCTTCTTAAAATCCTGCACGACCAAATCCTTTCACCACAGAGAACGCAGAGATCTTAAAAAGAAATTTCCCATCCGAAATCTCCTCCCCCACCCAGTGGAGAAAGAAACTTTGCGGGCGTTCGGGTATCGAAAGCCTCGGGAATTTCTATTTTTCCGATCTTAATTTTTTTCTCTGCCCCCTCTGCGGTCTCTGCGGTGAAAACTATTCTTAAGCCCCAAACTTCGTTAACCTCCGGGCATGGGCCAGGGCCAGTGGCATGAGGTCCACGGATGGCATTCTCCCCAAAACTCCCCCGATACAGCTGACTTCATCAAATTTTTTTACCGGGTCGATCAAGCAATACTTCGAATGCAGGATGAGCGGCAAGGGATGCCAGCTATGGCTGGCCATCTTCGCAGGGGTGGAGTGATCTCCCGTCACTACCAGAACATCGGGCTGGAGCGACCTCGCTTGCGGAATGTAGTGGTCTACATCCTCAATCACCCCCACCTTGCCGTCGAAATCTCCGTCTTCTCCACGGGAGTCCGTTTGTTTGATGTGCAGGAAAAAGAAATCATACTTGGCAAAATGATCCGCCAAAGCCTTAAACTCCTCAGCCAGGGTCCCAACATTGGAAAGTACGGTCATCCCCACCAATCGGCTAATCCCCCGATACATGGGATAAGTGGCGATGGCCAGGGCGTTCAGTCCATAGCGGTCTTTCATCGAAGGATATCGGGTGTGCTTGGCAAAGCCGCGCAGGAGGACCATGTTCGCCTTGGGCTCATCCGAAAGGAGTTGACGAGTCTGGAAAATAAACTCCCGCACCACGGCTGCTGTCTTTTCAGCCTCTGGAACCAAAGCTTTGGGCTCCAGGGGAGGAAGACCTTCCCGCTCCGGGTCCGTGTCCTCAATCTCTCCCCTAAGCCCTTTCCCCCGAAGAACCAAAACAGCCCGGTGTTCTTTCACAGGTTCCACCATAACTTCCACCCCTCCACCTAGCTGCAAGCCTCTTTGGAGCTTCTGGCAGATTCGCTGATTGGTTTCGTTTGAAATTCGTCCCGCTCTGCGGTCGATCACTTTCCCGTTTTTATCTACGGTAGCAAAATTCACTCGGGCCACAACGTCCTGTTCTGTGAGGGGAAAATCGATTCCTGTGGCTTCCAGGATCCCCCTCCCGATATTGTATTGGAAAGGATCATAACCAAAGAGGGCAAAATGGGAAGGACCGCTCCCCGGCGTGATCCCTGGAGAAACAGGTTCCAGAATGCCGCAGGAAGAAACCTCAGCGAGTTTATCCAGGTTTGGTGTCCGGGCCACTTGCAGCTCTGTCCCGCCCTTTTCTTCCACCTGGATTCCACCCAAACCGTCGAGGATGATAAACACGATCTTCGATGACCCCGGCACCAACAGTCCAGTTAACAGGCTGGAGTCCATGAACTCCTCCTAACTCAAAATCCTTTAGAGGTTCTTTCAAATAAAATAATAAAAATTATAAAGTTAAGATTGATAATTTAAAGTTACAAGTTAGTTTTTTAAAGCGCTCAACCCTTCGAATTTTATTTCTTCAATCTTAACTTTAAAAATCGCAAAGGCTTTCAAGTTTTGGGCGGCTCGTGGGCAACAGGCGCCGCCGGCGCTGTTTGAGTCTTTCTTTTATCTTTTTTGCGTTTCGCCCTCAGGTGGAATTGGTGCTGTTTTCTCTTGTGTTTGCTCTTTGAAGTAGCCAATAAACTCCCCCTTCCATGTTTTTTAAGATAGAATATAGAAAAAAACATTTTTAATCAACCCCCAAAAAATATCTCTGCAGGGCTCTGAAAGGGGAAAAGGATGGGCCGCCTCATTCTCACGCCCAAGGGGCTCTCCTGGTTTAGAAAGGGACACCCCTGGATCTTCAGAAATGACCTGGAAAGAATCCACGATGCCGCCCCCGGGAGCATCGTATCCCTGGAAACTAAGAATGGAAAATTCTTGGCGCGGGGTTTTTACAGTGATCAGTCCAAGATCGCCTTCCGCCTCATCTCCCGGAGTAAAGAGGTCATTGATGCGGATTATTGGAAGAAGTGCATTCTCAAGGCCCTTCAATACCGGCAGGCTGTGGTGGAACGGACAAATGCTTATCGACTGGTCTTCGGGGAATCGGACGGAATTCCCTCCCTCATTATTGATCGATATGCCGATCATTTTGTGATGCAAACCCTGGCCCAGGGTCCTGAAAATTTAATCTCCCTTATCACCGAGATCTTGCTGGATATATTTCATCCCCAATCCATCATCCTGCGCAATGACCTGGCTGTGCGGGAGCTTGAAGGCTTGCCGCCGGAGAAAAAAATTCTTTTTGGAGAATTTCCCAAAAATGTACAGGTCTTTGAAGGAGAAATTCATTACCGGGCAGATTTATGGACGGGACAGAAAACCGGCGCTTACCTAGATCAAAGAGAGAACCGCCTCTTGGCTGCCCGCTTTCTTCAAGGGAGAATTCTCGACGCCTTCTGCTACCATGGATTGTTTGGCCTTCATGCCGCCCGGAATGCCTCCCGGGTCATTGGCATTGACTCTTCCCCGGAGGCCATCGAGCAGGCCAAGGAGAATGCCCTTTTAAATGCTTTGACCAATATGGAATTCCGCAAGGAAAATGTTTTTGACTTTCTTAAAAAAGAGGCTGATGAAGGGCAGAGCTACGATGGGATCATCCTCGATCCGCCGGCATTTGCCAAGAGCAAAGAGAATATAGCCGGAGCCACTCGCGGGTACAAGGAACTCAACCTGCGAGCCATCCGCCTACTGAACCCCGGGGGGATCCTGGTTACTTCTTCTTGCTCTTACAATCTTTCCGAATCGAAGTTTCTGGAAATCCTGCGGGAATGTGAAAAAGACTCGGGATGCACTTTGCGAATCATCGAAAAGAGGGGCCAAAGCGCCGACCATCCGGTTCTCCTTTCCTTCCCCGAAAGTTTTTACCTGAAATGCCTTTTTTTAGAAAAAATCTAACTTCTCCGATGACCGGATGGTTACCCACGAACCTTGGCCCCAGCCATCCTCTTTGAGAATTTCTTTGAACTGGTTTTTGCTGATCAGCATGGGCTGCTCATAACATTGGTGGGGGGAAAATCTTCTATTTTCGTGGTAAAGTGGAGAATATCAAATTTCAGACCGAACTTTTTTCCCGAGGGGTTTAACCGCACAGTGAAAAATCAGCCGAAAATTACGGTGGGGATCATGGACCGGCAGGCCGAAGTCACCGGCTGCTCTGAATGGAAATTTCCGCGGGGACGGGTTCGGTCCTGTGTCGGGCCGGTTTTCAGCAAAGGCGATGTCGGGGATGATCCGTGCTCACCGATGAAGCCCATCTGGAAATCGCTCGTTCTCCTTCGATCCGGCTCACAGCCCCGGAAGATTCGACTTTTGAATTATTTCATGTGACCATCGGAAACCGGTTCCACTGGGAGAGGAAGGAAGATCAGACCTTTCGAGGGAACCTGATTCTTTGGCCGCGCCAGGACGGAACGATTGCCGCCATCAATGAAATCCCCTTAGAGGATTATCTGAAAAGTGTGATCTCCTCGGAGATGAGCGCCGCAGCCCCGATGGAATTTCTGAAGGTTCACGCCATCCTATCCCGAAGCTGGCTTCTGGCCGCGCTCGATCGGAAGAAGAAAACAAAAGAAACACCTCTGTCGGCGCGGAAGATCCCCGAAAAGGAAGGAGAGGTGATCCGCTGGTATGACCGGGAGGACCACGATCTTTTCGATGTCTGCGCCGATGACCACTGCCAGCGCTACCAGGGGATCCGAAAGATCCTATCCGCACAGGCCGAAGAGGCTGTGCGGGAAACCCTCGGGAGGGTCATCACTTACCAGGATGAAATCTGCGATGCCCGATATTCCAAGGCCTGCGGAGGACTGACGGAAGACTTCGATACGGCCTGGGATGATAAGCGAGTTCCTTATCTGACAAGCATTTCGGATGCACCGGTTCCGCATCGCCCGATCGGGACGGAGGAAGAAGCGGCCCGCTGGATCCTTTCAGGCCCGGAGGCGTACTGCCATACAAAAGACGAAAGTCTTCTCGAAAAAATCCTTCCCGCCTTTGACCGCGAGACCAAAAGCTTTTTCCGCTGGACGATCGAATATTCCCGCGAAGAACTCGAAGAGATCCTGCGAGAAAAATCGGGTTTTGATTTCGGCGATCTGCAGGAGATCGTACCCCTTCGCCGGGGCCCTTCGGGGCGGATCTGCCGGTTGAAAATCGTCGGTTCGAAGAAAAGCATGGTCGTGGGAAAGGAACTGGAAATACGCCGATGGCTTTCCCGGAGTCACCTTTACAGCAGTGCCTTCCTGGTGAAGGTGAAATATGATCCTCGCGGGAAAGCCGAGCGATTTACCTTTCATGGGGCGGGCTGGGGACACGGCGTGGGGCTCTGCCAGATCGGCGCCGCCGTCATGGCCACCCGGGGATTTTCAGCGGAGGAAATCCTGAAGCATTACTTCCGGGGAGTGGAAATAAAGAAAATCTACTAAAAAAACTTGGAATATTGGAATGATGGAATACTGGAATGTTGGGTATAGCCTTCAGCAATCCAAAAACTATAAGATCTCTATTTTTGCTTTTTGAGGATTTTCCCATTATTCCATCATTCCACTATTCCAATATTCCATCGGTGAGGTGCCATTGAGAGGACGGCGATTCAAGACCGCCTTCATCCTGGGCGCCGGCCTGGGGACGCGGCTTCGCCCGCTGACGGAGCGGTGTCCGAAGCCGCTCCTGGAGATCGGAGGACGTCCCATCATCACTTACGCAATGGATCATCTCCATAGCGTCGGCGTAGATCGTTTCATCGTGAATACCCACCACTGCCCGGAAGTTTACTTGGAAAAATTTCCCGACAGGCAATGGCGGGGTGTACCCATTACCTTTCGCCATGAACCGGTCCTTCTGGACACGGCGGGGGGATTGAAAAACATTGAAGATCTCCTGGAAGAGGACGAGGCCATCTTCTGCCACAACGGAGACGTGATGACCGACCTTCCCTTGCAGAGGCTCCTGGAAGCCCATGAGGAGATGCGACCGGAGGTGACGCTTGCCCTTCGAAGCAGCGGCCCTCTTCTGAACGTAAACATCGATGAGCGCGGTGAAATCTGCGATCTTCGGCACACCCTGGGAAATCCGGGCGTTCAGAGCTGCCTCTTTACCGGCATCTATGCCGTGGAGAGATCCTTCCTCCGTTTCCTTGAAGCAGGAAAAATCGAATCCGTCGTTTCCGTTTTTATCCGAAGAATCATAGAAGGAGCGGGATCGGTCCGGGGGATCGTCATTGACGAAGGTGAATGGCATGAGATCGGCTCCATAGAAGCCTACGAAAGTCTGAAAACCACGAGATAATTGGAATGTTGGAGGAAAAAATTAGTAAAGGAAGGTCGATCATTATTCCATCCTTCCACTATTCCATTATTCCAGTTGGAAATGGGGGCCGATGAAGTCACGGGATGATATGATCCGTTTTTGCCGAGAATCCTTGGGGCTTCCAGAGTCCGTCTCCATGGAATTTTCTCCGCTCGAGGGCAGAGGGTCGGACAGGACTTTCTTCCGGCTGAAATGGAACCGACAAGGGTTCGGCCATCCTGGTCCATTACGACCCGAAGCGGGTAGAGAATACCTATTACGCCGAAATCGCCGCCTTTCTGCGTCGAGATCGATATTCCGGCGCCCCGGCTGATCCGCCACGATCCCGCCGCCTGTTTCATCCTCATGGAAGACCTCGGAGATAAGGACCTTTGGTCTTTCCGGAAAACCTCCTGGGAAAATCAACGGCCTCTTTACCAGAAGACCCTGACCATCGTGCACAGACTCCATTCCTTCTCCGAAAAGGACTTTCCTTCGGGCCGGGTGAGGCTCATGGAGGGCTTTGGTCCCGATCTCTACCGCTGGGAGCGGGATTACTTCAGGGAACATTTTGTGAGAAACGTTTGCGGGATCGAACTTGAGCCTTCCTTCGCGCGGGAACTCGAATCGGAGCTTTCCGCCCTGGGAGAGCGGCTTTCAGGAACGAAGCGCTGCCTCGTGCACCGGGACCTGCAATCCCAGAACGTGATGATTCGTGACGGAGAACCCTTCCTCATCGACTTCCAGGGGATGCGCTTCGGAAGCCCCTTCTACGATCTTGGCTCGCTCCTCTGCGACCCCTATGTGAATTTTTCCGACGAGGAGCGTCACGAACTCCTGTCTTTTTATTACGGGCTGTCGAAAGGAGATCTTGATCAGGCCAGCTTCCGGAATTATTTCTGGGAAGCTTCGGCCCAGCGCCTCATGCAAGCCCTGGGAGCCTACGGATTTTTGGGCCTAAGGAAAGGGCTTAAAGCTTTTCTCGATCATATCCCTGCCGGACTCCGTAATCTTCACCGTGCGGCCGCACAGGCGGCATCCCTCCCCCATCTGCGAGAACTCTCCCTGGCCTGCCAGAGGGCGATCGAGCAAAAGGAAAAAGGCGCCCGTGCAGAAAATCAAAAAAGCTGAAAGTTACAGGCGGGATTTTCTGGAAAGCAGGAAGGGCGAATAGGGTGTCCTTTTTCGATTAGGTTGGCGGACCATAATCCGTCATTGATCCAAAAAGAAAAAATGGATATATTGGAATCATCCTAACTATCGGTTTGATTGAGGAGGGTTCTGCTTTGCCTGGCGAGACTAAACGATCTGTTTGTCCCTACGACTGCCCGGACACCTGTGGGCTTTTGGTGGAAGTAGTGGATGGGAAAGCCGTTAAGGTCTCTGGGGACCCGGAACATCCCTTTACGCGGGGCACCTTATGCCCCAAGATGAATCACTATGAAAAGACCGTCCATTCTCCCCTGCGACTAATCCACCCTCTGTTACGGACAGGTCCCAAAGGATCTGGCGACTTCCGGTCCGTTTCCTGGGAAGAAGCAACTAACCATGTTGCCGAACGCTGGAATAAGATCATTGAACAGCACGGAGCTGAGGCCATTCTTCCTTACTCTTACGCCGGAACCATGGGCCTCATCCAGCGAAATGCCGGCCATCCCTTCTTCCACCGCCTGGGCGCTTCCCGGCTGGACCGGACCATCTGCGCACCAGCCAAGGAAGCAGGTTGGAAGGCAGTCATGGGAAATACGGCTGCCTCCCATCCTGATGAGGCAGGCCACAGCGATCTCGTAATCCTATGGGGAATCAATGCCGTGGCCACGAGCATTCATTTCCTTCATGGGGTAAGAGAAGCCAAGAAGAAAGGAGCAATCGTCTGGCTCGTCGAAACCTACGAGACCCCCACATCCGCTTTAGCCGATCGAGTCTTTCTTGTACGGCCCGGAAGCGACGGTGCCCTGGCTATGGGATTGATGCACCTCTTGGTTCGCTATGATCTCGTCGACCGAGATTTTTTGGCTGGTCATGTTCAAGGGTTTGAAGAGTTGAAAAAGGAGGTTCTTCCGGATTTTCCACCCGCAAAAGTTTGCTCCCTGACGGGCCTGCCGCAGGAAACTCTGGAACTCATGGCCAAAGCGTATGGAAACGCCAAGGCGCCCTTTATCCGGCTGGGAGCCGGGCTTTCCAGGTACGGGAACGGAGCCATGTCTACCCGAACCATTGTCTGCCTCCCTACTCTCGTCGGAGCTTATGGCAAAAAAGGCGGTGGGTGCTTTGTCGGTACAAGCACGGCCGGCGTATTCGCGATGAAGGAAATTTTGCGGGAAGATTTCATGACCCGGGCAACTCGGATCATCAACATGAACAAGCTGGGGGAGGCTTTGAACCATTTGGATAATCCTCCGATTCAAAGCCTCTATGTCTATCACTCAAACCCCGCTGCCGTCACCCCTGACCAGAATCAAGTGCTGCGGGGTTTGGCTCGAGAAGACCTCTTCACCATTGTCCACGAACGATTCATGACCGACACCGCCCGTTATGCGGATGTTATCTTGCCATCTACGTCTTCTTTGGAGCATAGTGACCTATATCGGTCCTACGGTACCTACTGCATTCAGCGGGCAAAAGCCGTTATTCCTCCAGTAGGGGAAAGCAGATCCAACTCTGAGGTTTTCAGCATCCTGGCGAAAGCCCTGGGATGTTCTGAGCCCTTCTTCCGGCAGAGCGCTGATGAACTCATCGATCATCTTCTCTCGATTCCAAATCCTTTGCGGGAAGGAATTGATCAGGAAGCTCTTGCTGCTGGCAGAGCTGTGGAACTCAACCTCCCGAAGAATGCCCAAAGCCAATTCAAAACCCCTTCTGGGAAAATTGAGATCTTTAATCCCAAAGAGCGCGATCCCCTGCCCTGTTACATTCCTCCTTATGGGGGCGACCTTCCCTTCCGCTTAATGACAGCTCCCAGCCTATACGCCCTAAACTCCTCCTTTAGGGAACGGGAGGACCTGCGCCTAAAAGAAAATGCCATGTTTCTCCAGATGAATCCCAAGGATGCCTTGGCCAAGGATCTGAAGGAAGGGAACCGGGTGGTCGCCTTCAATGAATTGGGAGAAGTCCCTTTCATCCTGAAGGTTACGTCCAAAGTCCCTTCTGGCTTGGTGGTGGCGGAAGGGGTCTGGTGGTTGGAACACTGCCCCGGGTCGCGCGCCGTGAATGCTCTTACCTCTCAGCGCTTGACCGACCAGGGTGCGGGGTCCACCTTTTACGACAATACAGTAGATGTGAGACTTGGCCAGGTGACCTCCGGCCAAAGCGGGTAGGTCCCTTCTCATTTACCCACTATGAGTCCAGGGGTTGCAGAACTATTTTTAAACCCTGTTGCTTCTCAAATTTATCAAAAGCCTCTGGCCACTCGCTGATTGGGTAAACGTCGGTTACTAAACATCTTGTTTTTACAATCCCGCGCTCCAATAATTTTAAAGAGGTTTCCCAAGCAGACCAGTATTGGCTGAATGAACCTCCTACTTTCAATTCCTTGTAGGCGATGGCCTCAAAATTAATCTCAAAGGGTTTTCCGAAAAGACCGATCTGCGTAAACACACCTCGTTTCTTGACTACATCGAATCCGATTCTGGCCGCTTCGGGTGCTCCGGAACACTCCAGAACCACATCGACCCCCTTCCCCTGGGTAATCAAGCTGATGAACTGGCGGAGATTTTGTTCTTGGACATTCACGATCTCTTCAAAGCCCAGGGATTTTGCTAATTCAAAGCGGGTCAAGTCCTTTGAAGTGCCCGAAAGAATCACCCTCCCCCCCTCAGATCTGGCGACTTGGGCGGCCAGAAGGCCGATCCCCCCAACCCCCGAGACCAGAACCGTATCGCCTGAAACAATATGAGAAAGGTCAACAATCCCATGAGTCACGCAAGACAGGGGCTCGCACATCGCTCCGGCGAGAAAATCCACATTGTCCGGAAGCCTGTGGACTCTTTTTTCAGGAATTACGATATATTTCGCAAAAGCTCCATTAAACCAGAACCCGATCGACTTACGATCGCTACATAAATTATACAGCCCCGTGCGGCAATATCCGCATCGCTCGCAAACAGAAAAAGCTGTCTCGCTAGTTACCCGGTCCCCCACCTGCCAATTAGATATCCCTTTCCCCACCTCCACAACCACTCCACAATATTCGTGCCCCATCACAACGGGGGTTCGTATGGGCATTGCTATCGCATCGTGGAAGAGATGAATATCTGAGCCACAGATTCCTGCTGCCATCACCTGGATCTTAACCTCTCCTTCTTTAGGGAAAGGCTCATCGACCTCTCGAACTTCGATTTGCCCATGTCCTCTGGCAAACTTTACTAAACCTTTCATATAAAACCTCCAGCTTTATAAAAGATATCTACCTTGGGAAAAATATCCATTTGACCGCCATACGATTTCCTTGCGAACGTTGCTTGGTTGTTCCTGATGGAAATATGGGGTAAGAACTTTTCGATAAACCAGGCCGGGAATCCTGGGACCTGACCCAGGAAAATATGACTTAAATCCAGACTATCAATAGGACGGAGAAGAAACGACGTTAAGCAAACATCTTTACTTTTAGGCCAGTAGCTCAATGCGAATGAATGATCCAATATCCCAAGCCTTTTGGGGCGCGAAGAAAGAATACATTAGATGCCTAAATACTTTTTCATCAGCGCTGGATCTTTTCGGATCGTTTCGCTCTCACTCTCAAATTGAACCTGGCCATTACTCATGATATAGCATCGTTGAGAAACCTTCAGGGCCATCTTGGCATTCTGTTCTACCAAGAGGGTGGCGATCCTGTGCTGATGCAAGTCTTCGATAATCTCCATCACCTCTTTGACAATTAGAGGGGCTAACCCTTCAGAGGGCTCGTCCATTAATATGAAATCAGGGTTTCTAATCAGGGCCCGGGCGATGGCCAGCATCTGTTGCTCGCCGCCGCTTAAATTCCATCCTTTCCGCATCCGCATGCTCTTCAGCTGGGGAAAGTAGTCATAGACCCTGTTCAGGTCCCAATCCTTGCGAGGAGCATCTTTGCGGATCCCCACCCTTAGATTTTGTTCCACCGTGAGATTTGGGAAAATTCGCCGGCCCTGAGGGACTAACCCGATCCCCCGATTGGCGATCATATAATAGGGAAGCCGGGTGGTGTCTTCCCCCTTGAAAACAACCGTACCATCTCGTGGCGGGGTCAATCCCAAAATGGATCTTAGCGTCGTAGTCTTCCCAGCCCCATTTCTTCCGAGAAGGCTCACACATTCCCCATCCTCGACATGCAAACAAATATCGAAAAGGATGTGGGCCTCCTTGTAATACGTATTGATCTTATCGACAGTCAATAACATTATACCACCCCACCCAAGTAAGCCTCTTGCACCCTCTCATTTTTCTGGATCTCCTCTGGAGTTCCCGCAGCGATCACCCTGCCCAGGTGGAGGACCGTGATTTGTTCCGAAATTAAAAGAACGATCTCCACCTTGTGTTCGATGATGATGATACTCAATTCTGCCGAGAATTGCTTGATCATCTCAACGATATGGTACGCCTCCTCCAGGGAGAGGCCACTGGTAGGCTCATCGAGAAGAAGCAGTTTGGGGTTAGAGGACAGGGCGAGACCAATGTCCAGGATCTTCTGCTCTCCGTGGGACAAAGTGCTGGCGTTTTGGAACCTCTTGTCATACAGGCCGATCCGCTGCAAAAGTTGTTCAGCTCGATCATTGATCTCTCTGAAATTATGAGCGCTGGCAAATAATTTACCCCTATGAGGCGTTATGGCCTGAACGGCTAAGGCCATATTCTCGAAGACAGTGAGTTCATTATAGATATTTACAACCTGAAAAGATCTCGAGATCCCGGCCTTCATAATCTCATAGGGAGGCAAATTGGTTATGTCCTTCCCCTCGAAGATGACCTTACCTCTGTCGGCGTTGAAGAAGCCGGTGATGACGTTGAAGAGGGTGGTCTTCCCAGCTCCGTTGGGCCCGATGACGGAAACCAACGACCCTTTCTTGACCTTGAGGTTGACCCCATCCACCGCCCTCAAAGCTCCAAAGTCCTTCGTCAAGTTATCGGTAACAAGGATGAAGCTTTCTTCCCCTCCACCATCCATAATAGGTGTGCTCCTGTTCAATTTTAAATTCTTTTTCCGAAATGGTTCATTGAGATCCAAACGATCGTTGCCATGGGTTTGCGAGAAGCTTGTGATTCAACTTTAGGGGGTCCCCTTGCCTTGAGATTCAAGGGAGGCCAAACATCCTCCCTGCTAGGAGCGGAGTTTCCAGCCCCGCCCCCGCAGGCCAGTTCAGGCGAAATTTCTTTAACTATACAATCTCTTCAGGAGAACCCATGATTAAAGTTGCTCCAACTTGCAGGGACTCTCTTCTCGCGTTTTGGGGTATTTCGTCCCTGGAATCTTTGCCATTATTTCGAAAAGGTCGGTCCGATCTTTCATCTCTTTCGGATCATTCGAGCGAACCAAGTAGTAGTCCATCAAAAACTGATGGTCCCACTCTCGCACATAGACTTCACTGTCATTGGCGGGCTCAAAAAACTTTAGACCTTCAAAGGCTCTGACTACGGGCTTCATATCTGTCGTTCCCGCCTTCTCCACCGCCTTGAGCAAGGCTTTCATGCCCACATAGCCACAGTATAACGAGTTTTCTGGTACGGGAATGGCTGCAGCCGGAAATGTTTTCTGATATTTTTTTATAAAATCCGAAACCCCTGGACCCTTTTGCATGTGATACCACTCAATACAGGCATACCCGACAATAATGCCGGGACCTGCAGCCCAACAATCTAAATAATCCCTCAGAATAGAGGCCATCTTAAATTCCTTCGTAATCCCAAACTCGTAGGCTTGTTTGTAGAGGTTGATCCCATCCGTACCCCAAACATTCCCTATGAAAACATCTGGCTTGACTTGTTTGACCTTAAGCAATTGGTTGCTGAAGTCTGTGGTACCGAAGGGAATCAAGGTTTCTCCCAAAAATTGACCGCCCTTGGCCTCTAAGACTTTTCTCATGGCCGCAGTTCCCGTGTGGCCTGCCGTATAATCGTGAGTCAAGAAGTACCATTTCTTCCCCATATTGTCGGCCAACCAGGTAGCGACAGCTCGAGCAAACATGGTCATCGAGGCGGGGACTCTAAAGGTGTACCGGTGGCATTTCTCATCCGTCAAGGCGTCCGAATTCGGATTTGTAGTCACAAAGATAACCCCTTCATTTTGAGCCACTTCACTAATGGCCACGGCGGCGCCGCTACTGACCTCTCCGATAAGAAAATTTACCTTTTCTCTCTTGATAAGCCGGGTGGCCTTCCGGGAGGCAATCATGGGGTTGGTCTGCGAATCTTCGACAATCATTTCAACTTTCCTCCCCAGTACCCCTCCCTTTTCATTGAATTCATTCACCGCCATTTCCATTCCTCGCCTCTCGGAAGAACCCAGATCACCAAAGGTCCCGCTTAGTGGGGTCACGACTCCGATCAAGATGGGTTCCTTTTGGGCGCGAGCAACCCTGGGCGAGAAGGAATTGATCCCCACAGCCGCGGTGCTCGCTATGGCCCCCTTTAAAAAGGTCCGACGGGAAACTTTGGCCTTTAAAAATTTCTTAATCTTTTTTTCCATACAATTCCTCCTTTAGCTAAATTTCCTTGGCCGTTCAGCTCAAGGTTTGAGAAGACTCTTGATTTTTGAAAGCCGATTTGACCATTCGGGTCTCTCTTTCCCAATGAAACCCAGGATGCCTTCCGGGAGAAGAAGGATAATTACTACAAAGAGTAACCCAAAGATGAACAACCAGTGTTCGGTAAAGGCACTGACCATGTCCTGGAGGATAAGGAAAATGGCCGCCCCCAGAATGGGGCCAAAAAAATTGGACAGCCCCCCTCCCAGGATCGTCATCATGACTACATCTCCCGAAGCCAGCCAGGTCATGTTTTCGGCGAAGGCACTGGAGATTAACAGGGCATGCAATGCCCCGGCCAGCCCCGAAAAAAGGCCGGAAATCGTCATGGCCACCAGCCGATAGCGATAAATATTGTAACCAAGAAACAAAGTACGATCCCGGTTATAGCGGATTCCCTTCAGCACCCGGCCAAATGGAGAATGGACAATTCTCCATATAATGATCATCGATATCATGTAGAAAATTAGAATAAAATAATAGAAATAAAAGGGATTTTTTAAGTCGATCGAAAGGAGGCCGGGAAATTTGATAGGGTATCTGATGATCCCCGCAAAACCGTCTTCACCCCCCGTCACCTCAGTCCAGCGAAAAGCGATGACGAAGAACATCTGAGTGAAGGCAACCGTCAACAAACCAAAGTAAATTCCACTTTTCCTGACAATAACCCGTCCGATGAGAAAGGCAGCGAGGCCTGCCGCAACCATCCCCACGATCAAGGGGACCCAAAGGCCGGTCATGAGATAACGCTGGGTGAGACCTAGGCCATAAGCTCCGATCCCGAAAAGACAACCATGGCCGAAGGACATCAGCCCTGTATAACCTAACATCAGGTTATAGGCCAAGCAAAAAAGAGAAAATATGAGAATCTCCGTCGCCAGAGTCGTATACCCACCCAAGAAGGGTAATAGGTATGGAAAAAAAATATAAAAGACACCCACAAGAAAAATAGGATGGTAGAGAATCTCCTTCATTCTTTTCAGCATCGCCGATGACTCCTATGCCTCAAGTCCGCTCTTTTCCCCCCAGAGTCCCCGAGGTCTGGTTAAAATGACTAATACAAGAAGAACAAACATAGCCAGGTCACTGACTCGCGGAAAGATCATCACCGCCAAGGTGGTGGAGATGCCCACGAGAATGCCTCCCACGACACTTCCCCAGAAACTGCCAATCCCTCCGATGGCCAATACCACAAAGGCCGGCATAATGATGAAGGTTCCCATGTCCGGCTTCACCCCCTGCATAGGAGCCATCAAAACCCCTGATATCCCTGCAAAGGCAGATCCGATACCAAATACCAGAGTTCTTACCTTCTTCAAGTTCTTTCCCATGGCGCCAATCATTTCACTGTCGCTAACCCCGGCCTTAATGACGATTCCCGTAGTGGTCTTCTCCAGAAACAGCCACATACATAAAATCAAGAGGCCGGTGAAGGAGACGACAAAAACCCGGTATTTTGAATAATCCATTAAACCGACGTTCATAAACCCAGTTAAGGCCTGAGGAGGGTTGAACGGGTACCCCTGGCTTCCCCAGATCCAGCGAACGGTTTCCGTAATTGTACAGGTCAGGCCAAAAGCTACCAAGAGACCATAAAGAGGATCTTTGCCGTAGATTCTTCGGAAAACAAGAACCTCCATGACCATCCCAATGAGCCCTACCGCCAGTGGAGCCACGATCAGGGCGCATCCAAAGCCGATGTGTGGGGTAACGACCATCGCAAAGTAAGCCCCTAAAGCGAAAAGAACAATATGGGTAAAATTGATGACCTCCATTACCCCGACAATCAGAGTCAGTCCCAGCGCCATCAACGTATATAAGATCCCCAGTACGATTCCGTTAAATAATTGAGAGGTGATATAAAGAGTCATCGGGTCCCCCTTCGACTATGCTTTTCGCGAAATCTTCATCCACTTCAGACTTTTCCCGGCCCGCCCAATGTCGCCCAAACAACAAGAAGATTGAGCCGTCGCCATTCTGAGAGGTTAAAGGGCTTGCCGGTAAATCTCCAGAATGGATTCTAAAGTCAATTCTCTGGGATTCGTGTTGATGAGTCTTTTGTTTTGAAACGCCTCTTCGGCCAGCATGGGTAGGTCGTTTTCCTTCACCCCCATCTCCCTCAGTTTGAGGGGAAGACCTACCTCTCGGATAAGGTTGGCAATGCGCTCTCCCAAACGATCTACGACATCTTTTTCATTCAGGCCTCGAATATCGATGCCCATTTGCTCTGATATTTTTTTCGCTTTGGGGATGTTGGCCAGGGCATTAAACCGAACCACAGAGGGCATCATGAGCGCATTTCCCAACCCATGGGGCACATCAAAATGTGCTTCAATGGGGTAAGAGGTGGCGGCGACTGCGCCAGCGCCGGCGATTAAAGAAACCCCGCCACAAAGAGCCGCGAGAGCCATGTTTTCCCTGGCGGTCAGGTCGCTTCCATCCTTGACGGCGCGCAGCAAATTTTCCGCCGCCAACCTGATGGTCTGGAGGGCATACATTTCGGAGAGAAAATTTGCGTTCTTGGACATGAAGGATTCTAGCGCATGACCCAGAGCATCTACCCCAGTATAAGCTGTCACCCGTGGAGGGATGGTCAGCATAAGTTCCGGGTCGACAATTGCCACCCTCGGTAGAATATGTCGGCTCACGACAGCCTTCTTAGCCTTGGCCTTCACGTCTTTGAAAATAGCATTGCGCGTTACCTCCGCACCCGTTCCCGCGGTGGTGGGGATCGAAAAAGTTGGAAATCCGGGTTTGGGCACCCTATCGATGCCAAAATAGTCGCTCACGGACCCGCCGTTAGTCATAACGATTGACGCCCCTTTGGCTGTATCCATGGAACTTCCTCCTCCAAGGCCAACCAGCAGGTCCACTTTTTCTTTCTTCGCTATTGCCGCACTTTCGTCGGCCAACTCAAAGGGGGGTTCTGGCTTTACCGAGCTGAAGATTTCAGTCTTGATCCCGCCTTTTTCCAATATTCGCTGCACCCGGGTGGAAGTGCCCGCCTGATGGACACCCGGATCGGTAATGATCAAGGCTTTCCGGGCCCCCAATTTCTTGGCTTCTGGAACCGCCTGCTCCAGAGATCCTCTGCCCACCCAAATCCATTCCGTGCAAAAATAAAGAAACGGTGTGCCGCTCATGACTTCTTTCTCCTTTAAAAGTACTGGACCAGATCCTGGCCAGTCCTCTCTCTTCTTTTCCTCTTATCCGGGAATGGAGTGCTGCCCCATTCCTTTTCCCATATTTTCACACCCACCCTTTTCCGCAACCTGGCAGAGAACTCATCTTTCTTTAATGGGCTGTCCAGCCGCCATCGACCAGAAGAACATGGCCGGTGACCAGATTGGATGCCTCGGACGCCAAGTAAATCACTGCCCCGATTACATACTCGGGTTGTCCCATTCGACCCAGAGGAATGTTTCCCAAGACATACTCCCGAAAGCCCTCGTCGGCAAACATGGATTTTGTGAGCGGGGTTTCGATGAAAGTGGGCGCAATGGCGTTTACGTTGATGTTATACGGGCCCCATTCGATCGCCAAAACTCTGGTTAGGAGATTGCCCCCCCCCTTTACTGGAGGAGTAAGCTGCCCTCTGGGGAAGCCCAACATGGCCCGCCTGGGAAGAAATATTTATGATCTTCCCCTTTTTCTGCTTGATCATCACCCTTCCGACTGTTTGGGCACAGAAGAAGACGTCTTTGAGATTGGTATCGATGATCTTATCCCAGGCCTCTTCGGTCACATCAACCGCCCTCTGGGGAATGTTGATGCCGGCGTTATTAACGAGAATATCAATCCGGCCGAAACTTTTCACCGATTCCTCCGCCAAGGCCTGGATCTGCGAAAGGTTAGCAATATCCGTCTGCTGGATGAGAACCCGGCGACCCATTTTTTCTATTGCTGCTCCCACCTTTTTCAATTCGGCGACGGTGCGGCTACAAACCACCACATCCGCTCCGTATTTGGCTAAGGCCAGGGAGATGTGATAACCGATCCCTCTCCCGCCACCCGTAACAATGGCCACTTTACCGGAGAGATCAAATTCATAAAAAGGGTTTTTTTTCACTGCTTTCCGCCCCTATAGTTTATTCAATCCTAACTCTTCTAATTTTTCAGGAGTAGGAATTCCGTCCTCGGACCACTTCCGATAGGCATAGTAGTCACTCAAAAGTTTTCCCATGGGGGGAAGCTGATTGCTAAGGCCCTCTCCTGTCCGGTTCAAAGTCAAGAACCGGTAGGGGAGGAAATCATCCTTGCGGCTGATCCCCAGGCGGACATTATACATTCTTTTTAGATTAAAGAGCCTTTCACCCACCTTCATGTATTCAGGGATGTCGATCCCCCAATCGGTGATCATGTTTAGCCAGTCCACCTGGTTGGTCACATTCACCGCCTTGCCGACTTGAGTAAAGCGACAGAGGATCAGGGCATCCATGACACACATTAAATCTTGCATCTTGGCCGTAAATTCCGCCTTGCCCTCAATCTGATAAGGATCTTGAGGTTCCGCAATTCCAATCTCCTGCATGGTCAAGGCTAATTCGTAGGGGTGACTCCAACTGGCGTTGTGGCAGGCGCCTCTGGCTGCGGTCGCATAAGAAAGGGCTTGGCTGAAGAACCTTCTGGGGTCGTGGGCCGAGGGTTCCAGACCTTTAACCTGGACTGCAAATTCAATGGCATTTCTTCCGAGGCTCTCAGCCATCTTCTTTGATCCCTCCCCCATCACTCGACCGATCCCTTCGCCCCTACCCATCTTGTGGACCATTTCTACCAGCGCCTTTCCATTGCCCCAGGCTAGTTCGATCCCGTCCGTATCTTCCCGAGTTAGGATCCCCTTTTCATAGGCTTCCATGGCAAAGGCGATGATTCCACCGGTTGAAATGGTATCCAATCCATATCGATTGCAGAGTTGGTTGGCCTTGGCAATCGCCACTAAATCATCCACCAAACAAAGGCCCCCCAGGGTCCCGATGCTTTCGTATTCCGGACCTTCACAATCCATGGGGGCATAAGGACCTTCGGTTATCTTAATATGTCTCCCGCAGGCAATGGGACATTGCAGGCAGGCCTTTCTTCCGGAAAGGATCGTATCATGCATGGCCATCCCGGAAATCTTCTTGGCCCCTTCCCATCTTCCCTGTTTCCAGTTCTTGAGCGGGAAGTTCCCGATCTTTTCATAATTGTCAATGCCCCCCGAAGTCCCGTATTTGCCGAACGCCTCTGTCACCCCCCGAATGTGGGGCAGAAGGTTTTGGATATGGGTCTTCAGTTCCTCACGCTGGGCAATAGGAATCGGGCCATCCCCCCAGACGACCATCGCTTTCAGGTTCTTGGAACCCATGACCGCCCCCAAACCCGTGCGAGCGGCCGCCCGCACAATCTGCCCGATATGCGGGATGCTGGCGATCTTGGCCATTCGTTCTCCCGCAGGACCAATCACCGCAGCAGTGGCTTCTTTGGATGTTTCCTTTTTCAACCAATCTGCGGATTCATAAGAGTCTTTGCCCCATATGAGCTTAGCATCTCGAATCTCTGCCTTCCCATCTTGAATCCAGAGGTAGACCGGAACTTCCGACTTCCCCTTGATGACGATCCCATCGAATCCAGCCCTTTTGCAGTGGACAGCCCAAGAACCTCCGACGTTTGATTCTCCAAAAAGTCCGGTGAGAGGAGAACGGCTCACCACATGGTGCCTCCCTGAACTGGGAACCCCGGTTCCGGTAAAAGGGCCTGTCATGGCCATGAGAACATTTTCAGGAGAAAGGGGATTTATTTCAGGCCCCGTCTCTTCGTAAAGAATTTTAGCTTCCAGGCCGAGCCCCCCGATATATTTCCGGATCATGGCCTCATCCAATTCTTCAACTTCAATCTTGCGGTTTGATAGATCCACTCGCAGCAATTTCTTGTGATAGCCAAACATCGAATCTACATCCTCCTCTCTTCCCCTGAGTCGGTCATGAGGCCTTTCCGTAGACCTCTTCTTATTTTGCAAGTTTAAGGTTTGAGAGTAATCTCTATCGGTCGTTTAACAAAGTCACCTGCTTTGGTATATTACACAAATTTTTGAAAAATGATAGGATATTTCAACAGGCTGACCGATAATACCTTTCTTAGGCAATTTTCATCTGGCCCTGAGAGCCCCGATGCTTCCCGTTCCGATAAAACGAATCCGTTCCATTTCATTTTCCATTCTCAGCAGGACCCTGCTCAACCATGGCATTATCGCCAGAGGCCTTAACGAACAAACAAGTTTGCCAGGCCGGTAGTTAAGAAAGGAAACAAGGTGACTAAGACCAAGGTGATCATCATTAACAAAAAGTAAGGCACATAGGCTTTGCAACAATCGGCAAAGGAAATCCCGAACATACCGGAGACGACGAATATATTGATTCCCACCGGAGGAGTTAAATAACCAATATACATATTCAACAAAAATACGCCGGCAAAATAAATTTCATCGACGCCAAATTTCAAGTAAAGTTGCTTAAAAATGGGGACCAGGATAACGATGCCAGAAAGGATGTCCACCAGGCATCCAGTCACGAGGAGAAAAAGGTTAATGAAAAGCATGAAGATCCATTTGTCCCGAACCAAATGGAAAATCTGTTCGGCCCACATCTGGGGGATCTGTTCCAGGGTCAAAAAGCGAGCCAGAACCATGGCGCCCGAACATAGAAATAGGACAATGGAAGTCGTTACACCGGTATCGATAGCGATCCCGGGAAGGTCTCGCAATTTCACCCCCCGATGAATAACGAGTTCTACAAATAAGGCATAAGCTGCAGCTACGGCAGCCGCTTCCGTCACCGTAAAGATCCCCCCATATACTCCTCCAAATATGATGAGAGGCATTCCCAAGGCGGTCATTCCATTTTTGAGGGAGCTGGCAATCCTCAAGAAATTAGGTCTTTGAAATTTCTGGCCGGGAAATATCTTCTTGCCTTTGAAATAAATGTAAAAGGAGAATAAGAATACAATAATAATTCCCGGCAAAACCCCCGATAAAAATACCTTCAACACCGAAACTTCAGCAATCAGGGCATAAATGAGACCTGGGATGGTGGGGGGAATAAGCATGCCCAACAGGGCACTGGGACCCAAAACTCCGCCAACAAAACTTTTGGGCCATCCTCGGGACACAAGGGCTGGAAACATAATACCGCCAATCGCTGCCAGAGTAGCCAGGTCGGATCCCGTTAAGGTACCAAATAGGGCGCAGGCAATGACCATGGCCATCGGCATACCTGAGGGGATAAAACCTACGAAGGCCTCCGCTATCTCTAACATTTTGGGGGCTAATTTCCCCCTTGCCATTACGTTTCCAGCCAAGATGAAGTAAGGCACGGCGGAATAGGAGTAGGATTGCATGTTGAAAAACATATTTTGCACGACTACCCCCAGAGGAATATGGGCAACGAAAACGTATATCAAAATGGAAGTGGCGATCATGGCAAAAGCGACCGGAATGGATGTAAGGATCATAATGACCATGATGAGTAAAGCGGCCAGCCCTTCCATTCAGAACTCCTTTCTCTTCTTATCAAGGGATAATCGTATTTTTAAGGGACAATCCCTTCAAACGCGACACTGGATCCAATGAACCCTCAGATGGATCGGGGTTTTACTTATCACATCTTTTCCACCTGTTGAAATTAAGACTTTCCTCCATTCATTCCGTTCTTTTTTTAAAAAATGTGAAAAGATTTTCTATGACCCGGTAAACGGCCGTCAGGTAGCCGAGGGGCATGATGATGGCGGGCACTCCGAGGGGTAACCAATAGATGGATCCGGTCCTTTGGTCTCTTACAAGGAGATCGGAGACAAATTCGATCGAAAGGACAAAAAGGACGGTCATTACCCCCAGCGCAAAAACGGTCGCAATAAAATTCAGGCTTTTTTTCGTCCTGGGAATAAATTGGATCAGCATATCCACCCGCAGATGACTCCCCCGGCGAGCAGCGACGCCAATCCCAACCGTGATGACAATTAGCAAAAGAAAGCCAGCCGATTCCTCTACCCAGCTCAGAGAGCTTTCTATGACATACCGAAAAAAAACGCCAACCACAGAGATGGCTACGCTGCATAAGACGGCCATTATTAAAAAAACATTCTCAAATAACTCAACCCTTCTCCCGAGAGCCTTCATTATTTTTCTCCCTTTTCCTTCTCGATCCACCAATTTTCGTTGGCCTAACAGTTTATGAAAAAATGCGACCCCCCGGGATTTTCCCCCCTGATGGACGTCATCCCTCCATCCATCAGAGGGGATGGGAGGTGGCTTCTACTTGCTTAAAATTTCTTTGTCATAGTCACGGCCTAAAGACTTATAGACTGTACGCATAAAGGCCCGACCATCGTGGCTCTTTTCATCAATTCTTTTCTCATGCTCAATGACCACTTTTCTGGTCGCGGCGATCCAGCGGGTTTTTTCCTGGGGGTCGAGTTTCCAAACTTTCACTCCCTTGCTCTTCAAAATCTCGGTGGCGTTTTCATCATATCCCTTCATCTCTCCCTGTTGTTGATGACAGGCCTCACGAGCCGAATCGATGACAATTTTTTGTAAGTCGGCCGGCATTTTTCTGAGGGTTTCTTCCCGGAACCAGAGAACATGGGTCCCAAAAAGGTGCTGGGCCTCGGTTATATTGTTAATCACTTCATAGAGACGTGATTCAACTAAGGTTCCGGTAGGCCCAGTAAGCCCTTCCACAGTTCTTTGCTGAATTGCCATAAAAACTTCCGGCCAGGGAATCGGAGTTGCGTTGGCGCCCAGGGCCTCAATTGTCCCTTTAATCGTATAGGCCGCGGCTGACCGAATCTTTCTTCCTTTCATATCTTCCAGAGTTCTAATGGGAGGATCTCTATATGCTAGGACGTTAAATCCATAAGGAACCCATCCCAGTCCGATGATTCCTTGACTCCGAAGGCTATTCAGGACGAGGTCGGCACCTTCACTCCCAATCCATTTATTGAAAAGTATATCCCAATCTTGGATCAGATAGGGGGTATACATGGTCATTACTTTGGGATTTAGGGTGCCTGCGAGAGCACAGCTAATGGTCATAAACTGGATCGTATTATTATTGAGCTGACTTAAGAGAGATTCCTCACCGCCCAGCTGGGCATTGGGGTACCATTTACCCTTTATCTTTCCGGCTGATTTGGCCTCTATCAGCTTGATAAAATTTAAACCGGCCTTTGCCCGAGGATGCTCTATGTTGGTTGCAGTGCCCCCTTTAAACTCATAGGTTTCTGCAGCCCAGGTTACCGATCCAATGATCAGAACGAGAGTGATGATACTAAACCAACACAGTATGGTTTTCTTCGATTTCATTGCCAAACCTCCTTCTCGCTAAAAATTCTTAACAGCCCTTCTGAAACTAGCCAAACCACTTTTGGGGAAGCCTTTTTCTTTTTGGCGCTCACCTCCCTCCATCCGTTTCAACGCCTGAAGGATTTTAGATCATTTGTTAACCTCCAACCCCATTGCTCGCTTTCAATGTTTTTGCACCAGCTCTATGTAAACCCCGTTGAACTCTTCTTCCTTTAAAATGACTCTCCGCACAATGAACCGCTCCAGCTCTTCCCTTCTTCCTGAATCAGGGGGCTGTCAATGAACTCTAAGGTCAACCCTTCCGGCGTGGTCAAATAGACTGCTTTCCCTCCCTGGTGGGGGCCTGCAATTATAGATTGGGGGGGGGCCTTAAAATTCACATTTCTTTTGGTCAGTTCAAGATAGAATTCTTCCAGGTTCTTAACCCCAAAAGCCACATGGGTGAATCCAACCCTCTGCATCTTCCACGGGGCTGCCGGCAGAATCTTAAAATTTACCGGCTGAACAAGTTTCAAACAACTGCCAGCCTGGGCTCGCAACAATACCCACCGTACCGAACTTTGGAGTCCATCTTTTGCGGGACTGTTTTTTTCAAGGGAAGGACCTCCTTGATCTGCGATCCCCAATCCCAAAACGTCCCGGTAGAAGAGGATCGATTCACCGATGTTCTCAACTACCATTCCTGGGTATAGAAACTCCTTTGTTGCTCCCTTTTGGTCAACTCGTTCTTCATTTTCCGGCTCGATGATTTTTAATAGTAGCCCATCCGGATCTCGCCAGGTAGACACTCGCCGTCCTGGGTAAGGCCCTTCCCCTATATCCCCTAGTTGTTTAGACCCTTTCTGTTTTTCTGCGGAAACTTCAAACGGAGAGAAGCTCTTCTCTCCCCCTCCCATGAAGGCACAATATAAGATCCCAACATGCAAGCCAGCATCCTTTTCCGGGAGAATCGTCTTTGGGTTAAAAAATCCAAACACCTCCATATGGCGATAGGGTGTCACCGATAAATATACAGTCCGCGTATGAAAGCCGGGTATACCGGTAATCTTATCAACCCACTCTCCTTTTCTTTCGGCATCGCTCAACACCGTAAAACCAAAGTTCTCTCGATAATATTTGATCGACTCATCTAAGGCACTCACAGTCAAGGCGATGTGGCTTAACCCCAAAATCATAACGATTTACCCATCCAGGAAGAATTAGACACTACGAGTTTTCAAAAGGCTTTAAACCTGCCCTCACCCAGACTTCCAAGGACACTATGCCAATTTCTTGATTGTCAATAAATTCCAGGGAAAAAGCGGGCCAATTAATTAAAGACGGCCCCTCCATCTACATTAATGGCCTGGGCGGTAATTTCGTTGGCTTCCTCAGAGGCGAGAAAGACGACAGCGTTCCCGATGCCCTCTGGGGTTTGGGGTTTGCCCAGGGGAATTGTATTCTGGACCCTTGCTTTTAAGACCTCATCCGGGCTCATCCCTTTAAATGGCGGATAGGATTTTGACAACATCTTCGCAAGTTTCTCCCACATAGGGGTCCATATGACTCCTGGGCAGATGGTATTGACGTTCACGTTAAAGGGAGCTAACTGTACAGCGACTCCCTGAGTCAGTACGATCACACCTGCCTTGCTTGCACAATAGTGGGGAACATAAGCCAACCCCCTGCGTCCCCCGATGGAGGCGATATTGATGATCTTCCCCTTTTTCTGTCTCTTGAAATATGGAGCAATGGCCCGATTGCAAAGAAAGACTCCTTTCAGGTTGACATCGATGGTTTGGTCCCAATCCTCCTCGGAAATGTTCTCAAGCGACGGGGCTTCTGTCGAATCCATCAGAGAACCAATTCCCAACACCCCAGCATTGCAAACCAGGATATCAATTCGGCCCATCTCTCTTATGCTGGTATCGATAAGCTTCTGACACTGGTCGGCCATGCGAACGTCAGTCTGGATAGCCAGGGATTTCTGCCCGATTCCCTTGACTTTAGCCGACACCTTTTCCGCCAGGCCCAGATTTACGTCACTGACCACCACATGGGCCCCCTCTCTGGCTAGGCAAAGGCATATCCCCTCACCCAGGCCTCCGCCTCCTCCGGTTACGATGGCCACCTTCTCATCCAAGCGCTTTCCCATTCTCCATACCTCCATTCGTTCATTGGAATGCTATTGACTTTTGCATAAATAATGCAACGAAGATTGCTATCCCGCAGACCCCCTGACCTTTATCCTCTCCCCCGTATTCGGGGGAGAGGGGAGGGTGAGAGGGACGTAACAAAATGCGTAATATTCCATTACTTTTGCAAAGCTCAATAATATACATATTTCTCCCCACTGTTCAGGGATCAGTCGTCCACGACCATGACGCTTCTGGTCATAACCTTTCCTTTTCCCTTAAAGACTCAGATTAACAAAATGGGATTTTCCAGACCGTGTTTAAGGTCCTGGAGGAACTTGGCTCCCATTGCCCCATCCACAATCCGGTGGTCAACGGCCAGAGTCATTTCCGCTATCGGTCGGATCACCACACAATCATTCCGGACCACTGGCTTGTCCATGATCTTGCCAATGGACAAAATCCCGCCCTGGGGTGGGTTGAGAATCGAGGTGAAAAAAACAATGTCATACATCCCCAAGTTCGAGACGGTGAAGGTCCCCCGTTCGATCTCGTCGAGCGAGAGGCGGCCCTGACGGGCCCGCTCCACCAGATCTTTCCGTTCCTGGGCAATCTGCGAAAGTCTTTTCTGATCAGCCCTTTCCACGGCAGGAACGATCAGCCCGTCGTCCAGAGCCACGGCCAAGCCGATGTTGATGGTTCTTAGGATTTCAACCTGATCACCGTTAAGCCTCGAGTTCAGTCGGGGATGATCCCGCAGGGTGGTAGCCACGGCTTTGATAAAAATGTCGTTTAGGGAAAATTTGGCCTCGCCCGCAGCCCCCATTTTCTCGCTTTGCGAATCCAGCCACCTTTTTACCTCTGTCATATCCACTTCCGTACCGAGGTTGAAATGGGGTGCATCATGAAAGCTTTGGGATAGGCGCCGGGCGATGGTTCGGCGCATGCTCGTCATGGGAATGATATCGGCAACTTCGACGAGTCCGAAAGGAGGACGCGGTTCAATTTTTAGCGGCTTGGCCTCGCTCAGATATTTTTCAATATCGGCCACGCTAATCCTTCCCGAAGGGCCCGAACCCGCTACAGAAGAAAGGTCAATACCCTTTTCTTTGGCCATCTTTTTGGCCAGGGGTGAAGCAAAGACTCGTTCCCTGATTGGTGGAGCAAGGGGGGAGGAAATGGCTTCCTTTTTTTCGCTTACCTGAACCTTTTCTGGAATCGGCGCGTCTATTTTCTCTTTCGGGTGGAGGCGGAGGTCGATTTGCTCTTCCGCTCCTCCAATCATAGCGATCAACCCCCCTACCGGCACCTCGTCACCCACCTTCACCAGAATCGCCTTCACCACCCCACTGGCGGGAGACTCGATCCCGTAGTTCACTTTGTCGGTTTCAATCTCCAGCAAGATCTCCCCGGCCTCTACTGGATCCCCCACCGATTTCAGCCATTTTAAAATCTTGGCCACGGTCATCGTATAACCCAGGTTGGGTATGGTTACTTCGGTTGCCACAGTCTTTCTCCTTCTTAGAATCGCGAGGTCGAAAAGGGATTACTCTTTTTTTGCTTCAGAAGGACATCAAACCTCTGACCGCTTCGATAATTTTTTGCTCATTGGGAAATGACGAAGTTTTCCAGGGCCAGGTTAAAAGGAATGGGGGTATCCAGGGAGGCAACTCGCCGGATCGGCGCATCCAGCTCATCCAGAACCTCTTCGGCAATCAAAGCCCCAATCTCTCCCCCGACCCCCCCTCTCTTGGGTCCTTCCTCAACAATGACAACCCGATGAGTTTGCCTCACCGAATCCAGGATGGCCTTGGTGTCGAGCGGAACCAGGGTCCGGGGATCCAAAACAGTCACCTGGACCCCCTCTTTCCCCAGCTGCTCGGCGGCTTTCAACGCTTCCGACACCATCCGGCCAATGGCCACGATGGTTACATCCTTGCCTTCACGGTGGATTCTGGCCTCCCCGAAAGGAATTAGGTATTCTTCTTCGGGTACCGGACCGGTCGTCTGGTAGAGTAACCTCCGTTCTATGAAGAGCACGGGGTTGTCATCTCGAATCGCTGTCTTCAGAAGCCCTTTGGCATCATAGGGCGTTGCGGGAACGGCTACCTTCAGGCCGGGGACGTTCATGAACCAAGCATCCAAGGTCTGGGAGTGCTGGGCCGCAAATCCCCCCCACTTCCCCGCGGGGGTCCGCACGACCAACGGAAAAGAAACCTGCCCCCCGGACATGTACCGCAGCTTGGCGGCGGAATTACAGATTTGGTCCATGCACATCGGCAGGAGATCACAGAATTGAATCTCCGGAACCGGCCGCATGCCCATCATGGCAGCGCCCACGGCAACCCCCACGATCGTCTGTTCACAAATCGGGGTGTCAAAAACCCTCTCCCGGCCGAACTCGTCGATCAACCCCTTGCATACCGTAAAGGCATAGCCCAGCTCCACATCCTCCCCGTACACAAAGACTCTCTTATCCCGACGCATTTCTTCGGCCAGCGCCTCACACAAAGCGGTTGCATATTTGATCTCTCTCATGGTTGTTTGGATCCCCCTCTCTTAGACGTAGACATCTTCTAAGGCAACTTTGATATCCGGCTGAGGACTGGCTTCGGCATAACGGATCGCTTCCTCTATGGCCTCCGCAACTTCCTTGTCAATCCGCTCGATTTCCTCCGGGCTCAATTCACCCTGCTTGATCAAAAGTAGCCGGGGATCCCTCTTCTTCCAGGAATCCAGCTCCTCTTTGGTGCGATACGGCCCGTAGGGGGGATCTCCCCGGGAGTGTCCCAAAAAGCGGTAGGTCTTGCACTCCAGAAGAGAAGGACCTTCCCCTCTCCGGGCCCTCTCCACAGCCTCCTTCGCCGCCCTGTAGACGGCCAGCACGTCCATGCCGTCTACCACTACGCCCGGCATGTTATAGCCCTTGGCCCGGACGGCAATATCCTCAACCGACGTGCTCTTTTTCACCGAGACGCTAATCCCGTAGAGGTTGTTTTCGCAGACGAAGACGACCGGTAGTTTCCACAAAGACGACACGTTGTGGGCCTCGTGGAATGGGCCCCCGTTGGAGGCATTATCCCCAAAAAAGCAAACACAAACCTGCCCGCTCTTCTGCATCTTGATGGCCAACCCCACCCCCGCGGCGATCGGCATTCCTGCGCCCACAATCCCCATCGCGCCCAGCATGCCCCTTTTCACATCCACGATGTGCATGGATCCCCCCTTACCCCGGCACAACCCCGTAGCCTTGCCAAAAAGCTCAGCCATCATGGCCTTCAAATCCGCTCCCCGCATTAAGCAATGTCCATGACCTCGATGGGTCGCGACCACCAGGTCACGCTCTTCCAGGGCTGCGGAAACCCCCACGGCGACCGCTTCCTGCCCCACCGAGGTATGCACGGCTCCGGTGATCTTGCCCTGCCGGAAAAATTCATCCACCTTCTCCTCAAACCGGCGAATCGTCATCAACCTCCGGTACCACTCCCGAAATTTCTCCTTCGATGTCTCTGTTGTTTTAGCCATTTTTCTCCTCACAATCTAGGGGTAATTTTGAAATGGTTTTCCGCTAGCCTGAAGGTGCTTTTGGAATTCCTTTGCCCACCAAAATTTTAAATATACCATATGACCGCTGGAAGTTCTAACCCTTTCTTTTAGAAATCATATCCTCAAAGGCTCCTCCGACCACAGAATCCCCTTGCTCCTGAATTTCTTTCCTGGCCCGGAGATTTTTCGGCATATTGTAATGCGGTACTCTGGGTAAGTTGAAGAATGGCCGTCTGGGTCGTGCATTGAACTTTGACTTGAATTCGTTTAGTAGTATACAAGTTTTGTGAAATCTTGCAATTTAAAATTTGGCTCATGCTCTATGAATCATGCATTTCCTATCCCTTGTAACCTCAACCTATACTATTTGAGATTAGGAGGGGAGCTATGGGCAAGCCTGGGCAATGATTGAAAATAATTTGGGATTGGCTCAGCCAGTATGCAGAAGGATCTCCTAAAATTCCTTGACAGTATCCAGATTACGGGTAGACTATTGTTACCAATATATGCTATGATTTTTATAGCAATTTTCCCCACTCACCAAATGTGAAGCCGGAGTAAAACCCGGAGAGCCAAGGAATTGACTATTCATGCCAAGGTCCCCGCACAGTAAGGCCAGCCGGGAATAAAGAGAGATCGGGCCATTGCGAGATAAAGGATCTTTGGAAGAAACAGAAAGGAAGGGATCATGATGAAAAAACAGGCATTCATCGCCGGGTTGACTCTGGTCGTAGTCGCGAGTGCTCTTCTGGTATTTTGGCTCTCTTCCAGAGCAAAGCCTCCTGAGCCGACGAGGCGAGAATCTTCGCTGCAACCTTCAACCGAGCGCCAGAGACCAGACATACAGTTCCAACCATCCCAAAAGGAGACTGCTCAGGGGGAAGAAAAACGCGTGGCAGTACCACAGGGAAAGCCAAAAAGCTTGGCCAGGCAGCCGGATGGTGAAGCCTACTCCTTTGCCTCTGCAACCTGGATGATGGAACAACAACGGATTGATCCCGGTGGTTTGACGAAGGAACATACCATGTCGTGGGTCTGGATCAAAGGGAACCGAAAAAGGGTGGATACCTTCAGAACGCTTGGGTCTTGGGCGGGAACCGCTGCCCAGCCAGCGGTCATTGTCTTTACGGACGAGAAGTATGTATACGAATACCTTCCTGATCGACAAAAGATGGTGAAGGTTCCTTGCCACGTAAGTTTGGAAGTTCTCTCTAAGAAATGGACCAAGAAAAGGAGTGAGGAAAGAGTCGGCCGTGAGGTGGTCGATGGGAAACTTTGCGATACCTACCTCCTGGTGAACGACGTGAGTGTCGCCGGCCTGGGCACGGTAGCAATGGAAGTCAAAGAATCTCGATGGCAAGGTCTGGTTCTCAAGAGCGTGTCCCGGACCCTCGGGGACAGCATTCGAGATATCCTCGTCACCGAACTGAAAGATGTCCGCCTGGACGTTCCCATCCCCGATGAGAAATTCATCCTTCCGACAGGGGTGACGGTCCAGGAAATAAAAGCCCCTCCCGATGAAGCTATTCAGGCATCTATTCGTTGAAGCAATCCTACAGGATTCCGGCCTCGACGAGCCCTTTGTAGGCGATGGCGCAGCCAAGAAGGGTGACCACCACGGCGCTAGCCACGGGGAGGTAGCCGATCATCCTTCCCTCACCGGTGAAGCGTGTCATCATGGGTTTGGCAATGACCAGGAGTACCCCGATTGCCACCAGCACAAGGGCCAAACCCACGCTAAAGCTAACCAGGATCACTAGGCCCAGGGTAACTCTGTTCAAGGCGAAGGCGATCATCAACACTACCAATGCTTCGGGGCAAGGGACGATTCCTCCGGAGATACCCAAGGCGAAGAGGCTTCCGAGGGAGACATCTGAGGCTTTTGAGGGTCGGGGAGTCTTTAGTATTTCCGATCCATGGGTGTGACCGCCGATGGCTTCATGCTGATGGGAATGCTCATGCCCATGGTCGTGGTGGTGGGGATACCCGTGCTCATGGCTGTGGCCTCCTGCCGAGGACCATCGTCTAAAAAGAAGCCAGATCCCCATCCCGGCCACAAGGACACCGGAGAGGGCTGTTAGCCAGGGGAAGAGCGTCTGAGGCATCACATACTGGGAGGCGAAGAGCATCCCTACCCCCAACACAAAAACTGAGAAGGTATGAGTCATCGTAACGATAACGCCTAGAAGGATGGCATCCCACACCCGGCCTTTCGTCCCCACCAGGTAAGCCGCCACGATGGTCTTACCATGCCCGGGGGTGAGGGCGTGCGCCGCCCCGAAGACGAAGGCGATCAGCAGGGGCGCTGCCAAGGACTTGATATCCCACCGAGGATTGTTGATCATATCTCTCAGCCGTTCGCGGAGGGTTCCCCCACCGAGGGTCGAGGCGATGACCGTTTCCTTGCCACCTTTCTGACCCGAGGCCCCTCCTCCGGCACTCCCAATCTCATCAGTACGGTAGCGCACCGTGACCGTCCGTTCGTTCTTTCTGCCGGCGAGGAGCGCCATTGCCTTTCCCTTTGAGTCTTGGGGAAGCGGGCGATCCTCAGGGATCATCCATTCCAGCACTTTAACCCTTCCGGCAGCGATCAGCGAGGTCTTGAGACGGCCGGGAAGTGCCAGAAAGGTGCCGTCATAAAAAGCAATCCGGTGTTCGCCGGGGGAAAGGGCCGACAGATTCGAGACAAACCGGTACCGTCTAGCCCGAAGGCTATGGAAGTCGACGGACCCAATCAAATCAACCTTCTGACCATCCACCGTCAGGGAGAGGAAACCTTTTAGATTGGAGAGCATCAGGGTCTTGAACATCTCCTCCTCCTCCGGAGAGACCTTGCCATCTTTGTCGAGGTCCATCACCTGCAAATCGGCCGCCACTGCCCCCTCCTCCAGGTAAGTCGAATAGTTGATGACCACCTGATCGTCGAGGATCTTCACCTCGGTCCAATGATTGACGCCGGGATCAGCGACAAAATTATGGGCGACGGATGGGGAGGGTAGGAACAATAGCAAAAAGAAAGGAAGAAGATACCTGAGAGGCCTGACCATGAATCGATCCCCCTGGTGAATAGTTTCTCTGCACATCTTTATAAGCGCTCCTTTTCTCTTCACCCTCTTCCTCTTCCCCTTGAACCCCACCTTCCACGCAATGCTTTCGGCGGTGGCACCAGCAGCGTTGACCCGCAGCGATCTGTGCTCCAGGTGGCCGATCGGTCCACAAGCGGCAACCTTCTGTGTCTCAGGGGTTGACCGACGCTCTCCGACGCCGCCATCTTTCGATCAACTCGTCGAGCAGGGTGTAGACTACGGGCACCACGGCGAGGGTCAAAAGAGTAGAAGTGATCAGGCCACCGATGACCGCCACCGCCATTGGCTGGCGCATCTCGGCTTCGCTCCCCAGGCCCAGGGCCACCGGCAGCATGCCAAAGATCATGGCCATGGTCGTCATCAGGATGGGGCGAAGCCGGATGGGGGCCGCCGTCAGCACCGCCTCCTGTCTGGAGAGCCCCCTTTCGCGCAGGGTCTTGGTGTAATCCACCAGGAGGATGGCGTTCTTCGTCACCAGGCCCATCAGGAGAACGATGCCGATCAGCGACATCAGGTTGATCCTCATCCCGGTGAGGAAAAGGGCCACCAGCGCTCCGATGATCGCCAGTGGCAGGGAGAGCATGATGGTAAAAGGGTGCAGGAATGAGCCGAACAGGGAGGCCAGGATCATGTAGATAAAGATCACGGATAGGATCAGGGCGCCGATCAGAGCCTTGAAGGACTCCTCCATCTGAGCCACCTCGCTGGCAAACCCGACGCTGTATCCCGGGGGGAGTTTGAGTCGAGCCAGGCCAGCCCTGATATCTCGGGCCACATCCCCTACCGGCCGTCCGGCCACCTGCGCGTAGACGGTGACCTGTCTCTGTCGGTTAACCCGCTCGATACGGGCAGGACCGCTGGCAGGAACCACCGACGCTACATCCCGCAAATACACCCGTTTTCCCTGGGAGGTAGTAAAAAAGAGATTTTCAATGCCCTTGCTGGAATCGCGCTGGGTCGGGATGAGGCGGACGCGCACATCGTACTCCCGGTTATACTCTTTGTATCGGGTGGCGACCCCGCCCTCGACCATAGTCCGCAGAACACTGGCCAGCTCCCCCATGCCCAGGCCATAGTCTCCGGCTTTGGCACGGTTGATCACCACGTCGTACTCCGGCTGGCCCCGCTGGATCGAGGCGAAGACGTCCGCTGTGCCCTTCACTCCCCGCACGATCTCCGCGACGCTCCACCCCAGGCGATTGGCGGTATCGGTTCTGGGACCACGAATGAACACCTCGATGGGCGCCTGATAGGATGCCGCTCCCACCCCACCGGCGGTGGTGAAGCTGATCCTTGTCCCGGCGATCGGGGGCAGGGTGCGCCGAAGTTCAGCGATGATCTCTTCTTGAGACCGGCGCCGTTCTCGAAGCGGCTTCAGCTTCACCCCCAGAGTTGCGGTATTGATCTCGCCGCCAAACACCGAACCGATGGCCGTGAACACCGTCTCGACCTCCGGCCGATCCACCAAGGAGCGGAACAAGATGGCTGTGGCGTTTACCATATCGTACATCCGCGCGCCGGGATCCTTCTCCAGAAAGATATTGAATTCACCAGCATCTACCGGCGCCAAGAACTCCCGGCCGATGAAGGGAAGCAGGGCAAGGCTGGCTACGAGGATGGCGAGAGCGATCGCCAGGACGCGGCCGCGATGGGCCAGTACCCATTCCAGAAAACCCCGATACCCCCTATCCAGGCGGTCGTACAGTTCGATCCAGCCGGCAAAGAGTCGGCCAATCCTGGTCCGCCGCCGCTCGGTCTTGTCGAATACCCGCATGAAGCGGGAAGAGAGCATCGGGTCCAGGGTGAAGGCGACAAACAAGGAGACCAGGACCGCCGCGGCCACAGTCAGGCCGAACTGGTGATAAAAGCGCCCCACCGCCCCAGACATGAAGGCCACCGGTACAAAGACGGCGACGATAGCAAGGGTGGTGGCATTGACCGCCAGGCCTACCTCAGAGGTGCCACGCTGGGCCGCCGTCACCGGATCCTCCCCCGCCTCCATATGACGAAAAATGCTCTCCCGCACCACCACCGAATCGTCAATCAAAAACCCGATGGCCAGGGATAGGCCCAACAGGGTCATGACGTTTATGCTATACCCCAGCGCATAGAGCAGGGCGAAGGTCGCGATAACTGATGTGGGGAGGGCCAGGGCGGCGATGATGGTGCTTCGCCAATCCAGCATAAACAGGAACACAACCACAATGGCCAGGATGCCGCCCAGGATGAGACTGTTCCCTACATCCCGCACGGAATTGACGATACGGGTAGAGGCATCCCGCAGGGTGGTAATCTGCACGCCGCTGGGGAGGGTGGAAGTGAGCTTCTTCAGCTCGGCGTGGACTCGGCGGCCCACACTCACGGTATTGCTGCCCGACTGCCGGTGAATGGAGAAGATCACCGCCTTGCCCTTGTTGATGTCTGCGGCGATCCGGACGTCTTTAAATGCATCTTGAATCATGGCCAGATCGCGGAGATAAATGGGGACACCGTTGGTCTGGGCCACCACCATATCGAGGATGTCGTCCAGGCTGGCAAATTCCCCCTTCGTGCGGAGCAGCACCTCGCCAGTCCGTTCCGTGATGAGTCCACCGGGGGCGCTTTGATTCTCCTCCGCCAACCGATCAATCACCTGCTTGGTAGACAGCCCGTTGGCTGCCAGGCGTTCAAAATCCAGGGAGACATGAATTTCTCGTTCGATGCCGCCCAGGACCTCCACGGAGGCCACGCCGTCCAGCGCCTCCAGGCGAGGCTTGACGTCTTCCAGAGCGATGTGCCGGAGTTGATCCGGCATTACGAGATCGCTGCTCAACCCCAAGAGCATGATCGGCTCGGCGGCCGGATCGTATCGGCGGATGCTGGGTTCGGTGATCCCCTGCGGCAACTGGGGACGGATGGCGGAAAGCGCCTCGCTCACCCGTAGCGGCGCTTCGACCAGAGGGGTTTGCAGGGTAAATTCGACGATTACCCGGGAGAGTCCGACGCTGGAGACCGATCTCACCTGTTTCAGACCCTTCAGGGAGCTGACTGCATCCTCGATTGGCTGGGTGACCAGCTTCTGCATTTCCTCAGGGCTGGCCCCGGAATACTGGGTGGTCACGAGGACCACGGGCGGGAACACGTCAGGGAAGAGCTCGACCCCCAGCAAGGAAAGCGACACCAGCCCCAGGACCCCCAGGGCTAGGATTACCATGGTGGTGAAGACAGGATATTTGATGGCCTGGTTCGATAGGTACATCAGCGGATGACTCTCACCCTTTGGCCATCATTCACCATACGGGCGCCAATGGTGACCACTTCATCCCCTTCCTGCACGCTCCCTTTCGGCCGGTAGGCGGTGTGCTCCCCGCTCGTGCTGGGGTTCCGGGATCCCGCCGGGTTCAGAACCTGGACCCACCTGTTATCGGAGGCCCCTCGCATTCACCTCCAGTTCATGCACGGTATTATCTCTGACAACATAGACAAGGGCGGACTCGTCCCCCGCGATTAGCGCCTCCTTCGGCACCATTATGACATTTTCCAGCTTTTCCTTCACCACCCCGACCATGGCAAACATGCCAGGCTTCAGGCGGTGGTCCCGGTTGTCAATGGTAACTTCAGCCCTGGCCATGCGGCTGCTCACGTCCAGGCTGGGGCTAACGCTGGTAATCTTGCCCTTGAAAATGGCCAATGGAAAGTGATCCAGCGGATAGGCCTCAAACCTGACCCGGGCCTCCATGCCCACTTTCATAAACGTCGTAAGCGTCTCGGGCACGCCCACCTGGACCTTCACTACTTCCGTATCCGCGATGGCAAAGAGCGGCTTCGCGCCAGCTCTGTCCAAGGCTATGGCAATGTCCCCCGGTTCACAGGATCGCTGTTCGACGATGCCGGAGATGGGCGATCTGATTGAGACGGAATCCCCGCCGTTACCTTGGACTACCGCCAGGATGTCGTCTTTTTTGACCCTGCCTCCCTCTTTCACCCTGACCTCTTGAACTTGTCCGGTCACCCTGGAAAAGACATCCACCCTGGCCTGGGGAACGACCGTGCCGCCCATGGAGATTAACTCTTCAAGGTCTCCCCGGATGACCTTAGCCACCAACACCGGGAAGGCACTCTCCTGGTCCGAGGCTGTGATCCCCGCTTTCTCTACGACGTGTCGGGATTGGTATACCCGATACCCAATAAGGATCACCAGGAGCAGGAGCCCCACTAAGGCCGTGATCAATCTTTTGCTGGCCGTAATACGTGCCATTTTGTCTATCTCCCTGGCCGCTGGGCGTGTCGGTCCGCTTTATCGCACCGTCTTCTCATACTTCTCTCGAGTCATATACCCGCCTCTAATGATGGTCTCTTGCTGTCAAGGGATGTTAGGCACCTGCTTCTTGTACTCCCCTGGAGCCATATACCCGCTGGGCCTGCTTGCCCAGGCCCGGTGCACGTTTTCGACGTAAAGGGCCTTGAGCGTCGTCAGTTCATTTTGCAGGGCTTGGCCCTTATCCGCAGTGAAGGCGGGAGCATCAGGAAAACGCGCGCGGCCCGCTTCGAATGTCTTGATCGCCTTCTCCATCGCCTTCACTTCCCACGGTCCCACCCCGGCTCTTAGGTCTTTTTCTACATTGAAGCGTTTGCCCAGAAGCGCCCTCTCGCGACAAACATCGACGAGCTGCTGATACACCTCTACTGGCGCCCCTGACTGACCATGAAGCTCTAGGGCTTTCTCCAGCTCGGTGATAGCTTTGCCGTATATCTCCTCCAATTTTTCGCGATTCTGTTCGCCTTTCGCCTCCCTCAGGTATGCTGCCCCCAGGAGGAAGTGGACCCGGGCCGCTTGAGGATTGGCTGCCAGGGCTTCCTGGAGGGCGACCTTCGCCTCCTTAAGCGAGGCTGCATCGTCCTTGGCCAAAAGGCGCTCGGCCCTCTCAAGCGGGGTTTCCTTCGGTTTCCCGCATCCCAAGAGGACCAGGGCCAAAATCAGGGGGAAAAAGGCCGTGATCAATCTTTTGCTGGCCGTAATACGTGCTATTTTGCCCATCTCCCTAACTGCTGGCGTGTCGGCCACGCCTTGATTTTCCTCCGTGTGGCAGCTATTCGTCGCGCTTCTGCTTCTGGTACTCTTCCGGAGACATATACCCGGCGGGCCTGCTTGCCCAGGCATTGTATACGTTTTGAGTGTAAAGGGCCTTGAGCTCCGCCAATTCCTCCTGAAGGGCTTTGACTTTCTCCCCAGCGAAGGCAGGATCGCTAGGGAAACGCGCGCGGCCCTGCTCGAATGTCTTGATCGCTTTCTCCATTGACTTCACTTCCCACGGTCCCACCCCGACTTTTACGTCTTTTTCTGCATTGAAGCGTTTGGGCAGAAGCGCCCTCTCGCGACAAGCATCGACGAGCTGCTGATAAACCTCCATCGGCACCCCTGACTGACCGTTAAGCTCCAGGGCCTTCTCCAGCTCGGTCGTAGCGTTGCCGTATATCTCCTCCAATTTGTTTCGGTTCTTTTCACCTTTCGCCTCTCTCATGTATGCTGTCCCCAGAAGGAAGTGAACCCGGGCCGCCTGAGGATTGGCTGCCAGGGCTTCCTGGAGGGCGACTTTCGCCTCCTTAAGCGAGGCAGCATCGTCCTTGGCCAAAAGGCGCTCGGCCCTCTCAAGTGGTGTTTCCTTCGGTTTCCCGCATCCCAAGAGGACCAGGGCCAAAATCAGGGCGAGAGAGGTGGCTGTCAAAATCCATTTTCCCTTTCGTGTCAATTCCCCATCTCCCATTCAGCGAGGTCCCATCCCGAGGGGACCCTGGCGCTGTAATAAAAAGGCCCTTCCACCCGAAACAGGCGGAAGGGCCTTGCAAAGGCCTTCCCCTATTAAGGGAAGGCGCTTAAACAAAAAGCAATATCAATCAACCCGTACGACCCCCTCAGCTACCTTGGGGAACATGTCGAAGAAAGCTGGATCGTGGCCGGGAACAAAGGTCGTACCGGTCCCCATGATCTTCTTGATCTTGTCATAGGAATCCAGCATCTGCACCAGGTCGTAGCCGAACCCCAGCGGAATCCCCTCTTTCAGGTTCCGGTAGGTGTAGCAGGCGTCGCCAGCAATCGGAATGACTCCCTTCCGGGTATTAACAGCCGCGGTCTGGGTGCCGGCGGTGTGCCCTGGGGTTAAATAGAGTGAAATACCCGGGATTACATCGGCGGCATCCCCGTTAACAACTTTCACTCTGCCTTCCCAGTTCAGCCGAATCATCGCGAGGACGTCCGCCGGAACGAAACCGGCCATGGTGTGCTTCTTCATGGTAATCTCACCAGCGGCGAACTCGATCTCCTTCTTCTGTACCCAGAAGGTTGTTGCGGGCAGGTCACTCGTTCCACCCGCATGGTCCCAGTGCATGTGCCCGATAAAGGCGTCTGAAATCCGATCAGGAGTAGTCCCTACCTTCCGCAGGTTATCGGCGATGCTGGTCCAGGCACCCGCCGGTGCTCCCCACTTCATGCCCAGGGCGACATCGTTATAGCCGGTATCGAACATCATCTCCTTACCACCGCCCTTAATATAGCAGTACGAGAAGGGAACAGTCATCGTTTTGCCACGGTCAGTAGCAAATAGGATAGCATCAGTTGGATAGTTTTCCAGGCGGCTGTACCACATTGAATAGATCTCATACTGTGCAGCCAGAGCAGTCCCGACAAACCCCAGGCACAGCAGCATAGCCATTATCGCAATACCTCGCTTCATAATCTTCCTCCTTTACTTTCGTTGTTTTTTGGAAAACGACACGTCTCAATCCGTTCACGGCTATTACGTTAATCGATCGCTCTCACCCCCTTTCATCCTGGTTCCAGCTCACATTTCTCAAGAGGGGGCTTACGATAAATTTGCACGCCCACGATCACAGAAGCCGCCCCGGGAGCAACAGGAGAATGACCAGTACAGCTAACCCAGGAAACTGCAATCCTCAGATTTCGAAATATAATCCATCCAATATTTCTTGTCAAGAACAATTTGAGAACAATTTGAGAGTATTCTGAAAGAGGTGGCTATCAACATCGCTAGGTCCTCCACTCGCTAATAAAATCACCTATTTCCCAACGCTTAGCTTTGCCAAGCGAAAAAAATATTTGCGTGCACCCCACTTTTAAGCGGTCCAGATCTCTAAAAAACTTCAGTCTCATCCCAAAAGCCCTTGGATAAGGCTTGGGGTTTCATCCATCCTTCTCAATCCGACTCAGCGCTGGCCAACCGATGTCACTCCCAGGAGGTTGAACAAATCTCCATCTCCCATTCAGCGAGGTCGCATCCCGCAGAGCCCCTCGTTCTGTAATAAAAAGGCCCTTCCACCCGAAACAGGTGAAAGGGCCTTGCAAAGCCTTCCCCGGTTAAGGGAAGGCGCTTAAACAAAAAACAATATTAATCAACCCGCACGACCCCCTCAGCTACCTTGGGGAACATGTTGAAGAAATCCGGGTCGTGGCCGGGGACAAAGGTCGTGCCGGTTCCCATGAGCTTTTTGATCTTATCATAGGAATCCAGCATCTGCACCAGGTCGTAGCCAAATCCCAGCGGAATCATCTCTTTCAGGTTCCGGTAGGTGTAGCAGGCGTCGTTCACAACCGGAATGATTCCCTTGCGGGTAGTAAAAGTCGCGCTCTGGGTGCCGGCGGTGTGCCCTGGGGTGTAATATAGGCTAACACCCGGGAATACATTGGCGGCATCCCCGTTAACAACTTTCACCCTGCCTTCCCAGTTCAGCCGTATCATCGCCAGGACGTCTGCCTCAACGAAACCGGCCATGGTGTGCTTCTTCTGGGTAATCTCACCGGCGGCGAACTCGATCTCCTTTTTCTGTACCCAGAAGGTTGAAGCTGGCAGGTCACCCGTTCCACCAGCATGGTCCCAGTGCATGTGACCGATAAATACGTCTGAAATCCGATCAGGGGAAGTTCCTATCTTCCGCAGGTTATCGGCAATGCTGGTCCAGGCACCCGACGGTGCCCCCCACTTCATGCCCAGGGCGACATCGGTGTAGCCGCAATCGAACATCATCTCCTTACCATCCCCCTTAATATAGGTGTACGAGAAGGGGAGAGTCATCGTCTTGCCACGGTCAGTAGCGAAGAGGATAGCATCAACAGGATAGTTTTCCAGCCGGCTGTACCACATAGAATAGATTTCATACTGTGCAGCCAGAGCAGATCCGACAAACCCCAGGCACAGCAGCAAAGCCATTATCGCAATGCCTCGCTTCATAATCTTCCTCCTTTTCTGTTTGTTGTTTTTAGACGACGACTCGTCTCCATCCGTTCACTATCACCACGTTAAATCTTCAATCTCACCCCCTTTTCTCCTGGTTCCAGTTCTTATTTCCTAAGAGGACGCTTGCTCTAAGGGCACCCGTCCAGGGTCACGGAAGCCGCTCCCGGGAACACCAAGATAATGACCAACCCAGCTAACCGAGAAAACTGCCCTCTTCCGATGATGCACTATAATCCATCAAATATTTCTTGTCAAGACAAAATTGAGAGTATTCTGAAAAAGTGACTTGCAACAGAGCCAAGGACTCGGTCCGGTGAAAAATCAGTTATTTTCCGACAGCTTAGCTTTGCCAAGCGAAAAAAAATTTTCCGCTCAAAATCCGCCTTTCCCCCTTTTCCAGTAATCGAAATCTCTGAAAAAATTCGGTCTCATCTCAAAAGCCTCGGCGGAACGATTGGCGCTTCATCGAAGACAAAGGCGGTCGTCAAAGCTGTCAACGATAAGATCATTTAATCCTTCTCAGCGGCTGCCCACACTCGTTACTCCCAGGAGATTAAACATAAATAATATTTTCTTCTCTGCTGGCGCCCCAGAAACCCCGGGTTTTTCCACATAAGACAAATTGACCGTCCAACATTGATGGCGAAAATCTAAGCCGTAAGATGTCTCCAAACCCTGGTTATCAAAAAAAGAATAACGGTTCCCGTAGATAAAATCCAGGGAGGGTAAAATTCTAAGCCGCAGAGCTCCGTTGATCTGCTCCTGGATCCCGGTTGTCCAGACATATTCTAGATTTAGGCTATCGCCGCGGGAATCCGCGACTGCTGCTGAGGTATAGTTGGTAGCGAAACGGCCCTTGTTGGGGTCATAGGTGGTGATGCTCTCGACGGTTACATATTTCAGAGATTTGACCCTGAGCTCTGCGGTTATCAGGCCGAAGGTGGCTTCGTTAAGATCGTAGGTCTCGCTCAAATTCAGATAGACGTACTCGTGGTACCGGCTTTTTTCCGGCCCATCAGAAACTTTCCCGATAAAGCGCTGGGTAAGAGCATAGGTGATGATATTCGTTTTGGGCACGGGCATGCTAAAATTGGGATTCTGGCTATAGGTGAGGATATTCGTTTTGGGCACGGGCGTGCCAAAATTGGGAAGCTGGCTTTGGTCCACGTCAGGAATGTAGGTGTAGGTGATCTCGGGCCGAAGCAGATGTTTAATCTTCGGAACCCCGACCACCCGTATCAAAAACGCGATAAAAATTTGTCGCCAGGGTAGCGTTAAAATCCCATAGCTCCCGGCTATTGTACTGTTGCCCCCCATTCTGGCTCAGATATAATGTTTCCCGGCCCCCTAGGTCGGGAGTGAACTCCAAATCGCCCCATTTCAGGGGCAAGGTCAGTCGCGGATACAAATCAAGCACCTGTCCGGTCACACCCTCCTGCCGCCAAAAATACCCATAGGAAGAGCTAAAACTGTAATAAAGAGGCGACTGAAGTATCCTCTGTCTCATACCCGCGAAGCTTACCACCGGCAGATACTGCAAAGTCGTCTTGTCATCCTGCGTCAGGTCGACGGTATAGCGTGCCTCACCGAAGAGACTAAAACGTTCCCAGTCCTTGGTCAGGGAGACGAATGAATAGGCCTGTTCGCTGGCCTGGTCTGCATAGGTCACTCCATAATCCTTGAAGTATTGCCGGTCACTGAACTCGAACAATCGCATCCGGCCATAGAAACTTTTGCTTACATATTCTTCATGCTGCAGCTCCACCAGGTACCGGTCGGCCGTGCGATCCAGTGGGTCCGTGTACTTCTCCCGGTAGCCTTCCCACTCTCGAGCATGGTACCCGTAAAAGGACCCCGAGCTTCCCATCTTGCGAACGTACCGATATTCCAACCCCTCCCCCAAGCCCTTCTCGGTGGCGAGGTCGAGATAAAAGGTGGCATCCATATTTTTCGAGATGGCCCAAAAATAGGCGTTCTTCAACTGCAATCCAGCGACGTCGGAATAGCCGATCCCGGGAAATAAGAAGCCCGATTGGCGCTGGGTATTCACCGGAAAAATAAAATAGGGCAAATAAAGCAAAGGGACCTTCTTCACCTCAAAGGTGGCTCCCTTCACCGTCATGTATTCTTCCAGCGTCACCAGGGTTTCTTGGGCTGCGAAGCGCCAGGCCGGCCAATCCCCATCGCAAGTGGTGAAACCCCCTCGCCTCACTCGGTAGGTGTCCTCGCCCACCCTCTCAATTTCTTCCCCCCGTATATAAAGGTTCTGCTTCTTAAGGAACAGAGTTCCCCGGAAGATAATCCCCAGGCTCGTATCCAGGTCGATCTTCATCTTTTCACTGCGCAGAAAATCATTCCCCTGCACCAAAACCACATTCCCCGTAGCCTCCGCCTCGTTGGTATCCGCGTTCAGGTACACGCGGTCGGCCGTGAGCTTGCGATCGCCCTGCCAGATTTCCACATTTCCTTCCGCGGCATAAGAGTTTTCGGCTTTATCATAGGAGATATGGTCTGCCCGCAAGCGAAGGGGTTCCGCAGAAGTTTCAAATTTCATAGGCGGAGAGACTTGAGAGAGGGCACTTAGAGGAAGGATGAATAGAAGAGAGAACAAAAAGGAAGAAGCCAGAAACAATCTTCGCCCGCTGATCATCATCCTTTCCCAAGTTGAAGAATAGCCGGGGTCCTTGTCGATTGCTGTCCCTTTCTTGACTGCCCAACTTTTCAGAATAAGGAATAGGTCAAGAAAGAATCATGCCTTTGCCGATTAAATACGCCCTGGCTTCCCCCACGGTGAAGAGAGACCCGGAGACGAGAATCAAGTCTCCATCTGTGGCTTCACTTAAGGCGTGGCCAAGAGCTTGACCCACCTCGGCCCTCTCTGCGGTTGGCTTCTGAAAACAAGAAGCTCGAGCGCGCAAGAGCTCCAAGGGTGCGGCCCGCTCCATCCGCGGCCGGGTAAGAATCAAAAGGTCGGCAAGAGGAACCAGGTCGGCCATCATCTTCGGAATCTCTTTATCCGCCAGGATCCCCATGACCAGAATTAACCGACGGCGCGGGAAGCCCTTCTGCAAAGCATTCTTTAATACCCGAGTTGCCGCCGGGTTATGAGCCCCATCCAAGAGAATTCTGGGATGTTCTCCGATAAGCTCTAACCGGCCTGGCCACTTCACTTCAGCCAAGCCGTGCCTAAGATGCTCCTCTTCGATGGCAAACCCGGAATCCATTAAGACTTCTGCCGCAGCCAGTGCTAGGGCGGCGTTGATCACTTGATGGCTTCCAGCCAGGCCCAGGAAAAGTCTCGGCCATTGGTGAGAAAGGCCCTTAAAATGCATGACTTGAGGACCCACCTCCTTCGCCGAGAAGTCCTTTCCCCAGGCGTAGAAGGGAGAGTAGAGCTCCTGGCACCTCTGCCGGAAAAGAGAGAGAACCCGAGGCTGCCGGGCCGAGGTGAGAAGAGGCCGCCTCGGTTTAATGATCCCGGCTTTCTCCTTGCCAATCTGGATTAAAGTCTTGCCCAAATATTGCTGATGCTCGACGCAAATGGGCGTGATCAGGCAAAGAAGGGGATTGATCACGTTGGTAGCATCTAGCCTTCCCCCCATCCCCGCCTCCAGCACGGCCACTTCCACTCTTTTCTCTCGAAAGTAGAGGAATGCCATAGCCGTAGTAAATTCGAAGAACGTGATGGTGGCTCTGTCCGGGTCAAAACCTTCGGGGAGGAGCTGGGGGTCGGAGGGTGGCCAGAGTTCTCCATCTTTGGTCATCTTCTCGACCCTTTCCCGGATATGTTCGGTGAAGATGACTACCTTTTCTGTAGGGATGGGGATTCCATTGACCTGGATCCTTTCGCTGAAGTCCACCAGATGAGGAGATATGTAGAGGCCAACCCGGTAGCCGGCTTGGTGCAGCACAGAGGCTAAAAAGGCAGAGGTCGAACCTTTTCCATTGGAGCCGGCGACGTGAACAGCTGGCAACCCCGCATGGGGGTTACCCAAGTGCTTGAGCAGGGCGGTGATATTCTCCAGCCCCAGTTTGATCCCAAACCGTTGCAGTCCGAAAAGATAGGACAGGGTCTCCTGGTAATCTCCTTTGGCTGCACCTTCATCTTTCAAGTTCTACTTTTTATCCTCCCGTTTCATTTCCTTCCGCAATAGGACCAAGCCGGCCTTCTTTAGACCATTGGCTTTCCCTCCGCCTATTCCCAAATTCTTAGACTCCCCCAGGGTGTTAAAACCGATAGCATTCTCCTTGCTCAAGAAAAGAGAGCTTAGGACGCCTGATATGGCCTACCTCTTTTCGAAGCAAATTCAAATACTGGGGCTTCATGTGAGCGAGCAGGATGGGGATATCTTTCCAGGACAACTTTTTCAACTCCCGCTTCAGGATCATCGGGGTCATATGGCCGCTGCTCCTAGCAACCCCCCTCAGGCGGTTCGGAAACGAACTCTCCACCAGCACCGCTTTCAAATCCCTAAGCTCGTTGGCCTCTTCCCAAATGCGCTCCGTGGGCCCCGTATCCCCCGTGTAGAGGATGGCGCTCCGGCCTTTGCGAACGATGTACCCCACAGCCGGGACCGTATGATTCACTGGAATCGCCCGGACGGTGAAACCCTGTACGGGAATATCTACTCTAGGCTCAATGGACATAAATTTAAGAACCGGAGACTCCACGGTTGGCAGGGCTGTGAAATCTGGCCAGAGAGCGCCGTTGAAAAGATGAGCCTTGATCCCTTCGATGACCCGGGGGATGCTGATGATGTTGACCGGCTGAGGGAGGCGCTTCCCTACCAAATTTGCTGCTAGAAAGGGGATGTCTTTGATATGGTCAAGATGGGTGTGGGTAACCAGGATGTTGGAAATCCGGCGCTGTTCGGAAAGGCGGAGCACCGAGGTCACGGCTCCAGCGTCCAGTAGCAATTTTCCGTCTATCACAAAACTGCAAAATCGGTATCCGGGAAGCTCTGCCCCATAACAACCCAGGATTCTGATCTCCATCAAGACTTCTTCCCTCCGGGTTTTTTCTCCACCCCTTCTCCAAATCCGCCCGATAAAAAACCAAAACCACCATCCGCGAGCAAAAGCAAATTTTTAAATTCATACCATAGGTTGCTGGGGTTATCAACTTTATTTTCCTTCTCCCTTATGGCCTTTTCCGGGCTTTCTCTTCTCAGTGCCGGAGGTAGGGAGCGGCTTCACGGGAATACCTGGAAAGTTCTTGGAAGTTTGCTTCGGAGGTGTCGATATATAGGGTCCTGGGGGCGGAAAATTCAAGCAAGGCGTTGTCATCGGTGTTGATCAGCGCATTCTTGACGTAGGCTGGAACTTCCCGTGTCCCATCTTTCTATTCTCCTTTGTGTTCCCCCACTCTATCCAACCGATTCTCTCAGCCGACCCAAGGGCGAGGGGAAGGGGAATGGGGAATCCGATCATGCAGATGAATGAGAAAAGGCCATGAGCAGAAGCTTGACCCATGGCCTTTCGAGGAAGCAAAGGGGATCGCCCCATCCTCAGTTTTCCGCCGCCGGAATTCTCTTTCCTTGGCGGCAGCTCTGCTTCAAGAACCGATCCAGGACGATTAAGGCCTCCTCCACCTGCAAAATCCCTTCCGGAATGTCCCATCCGTCAGCCCGCAGGTCATGACACAGTTGATAAATGGAAGGAACCAGAAACGTGAGTTTCCCGAACTTGAGAAGGAAGGAAAAGACCTCGGCAGGCGGGCCCGCGGTCAGGAGTCTTCCTCCTTCCAAAACAATCAGCCGGTCGACCATACCGATGAGATCCTCTACTGCATGGGAGATTAGGATCACGGTCTTCCCGGAATGGTGCAGCTCTTCAACCCGCCTCAGGATCTCTCGCTTACCCGGCCCATCCAATCCCACGGTGGGTTCATCCAGAATGAGCAGACGGGGTTCCTGAACCAAAACTCCCGCCAGGGCCACGCGGCGCTTTTCCCCCCCGCTCAATTCAAAGGGGGACCGTCGACGGAACTTCTCGTAATCCAGACCCACGGAGGTGCAGGCTAACTTCACCCGATCCTCAATCTCTCTGAAAGAAAGGATTTTGCGCTGACGCAAAACGAAGGAGATGTCATCAAAAACGGTTTCCTCAAAAATCTGTTGTTCCGGATATTGAAACACAAGTCCTACCCGTTGCCTGAGGTCAGCCCAGGAGATCCCTGAACGGTGGAGATCCAGGCCCTCGATAAAAACCCGGCCGGAAGAAGGTTTCAGCAAACCATTAAAATGCTGCACCAGCGTTGTCTTGCCCGACCCGGTCTCCCCGATGATTCCCATGCATTCCCCCTCTTCAATTTGCAGGGAGAGGTCTTCTATCGCCTTCTTCTCCAGGGAAGTCCCGTTATCGTAGATATGCGTCAGCCTTTCCACTGCGATGATGGGCTGAGGAATGGATCCTCCCTCATTCTACAATCTTATAGACCACGTCGTTTTCCCGGACGCGGTCTTTCACTTTGATTCCGATCATCTGGCCGACCCCCGCTTTCTCCACAGGCTGGTTTTCGATCTGCATGGACTGAATCTGGTCCTCAAAATCAGTGGTATGGCCCTTGATTTTGATCCGATCCCCAACCCCCAACGTTCCCTCCGTAACCTTGATTGCCGCCACACCGGCCTTAGAGAAGAATTTCATCACTTCTCCCACTTTTTGTTCGGGCATTTTGAGCCTCCTTCCCTCTAGCGGAATTCGCCGCATGAGTTGTTCTGCTTGAAAAAATTATATGTTTTCGTTTCTGCCGGTGTCAAGAAAGAAAGTGCTGATGGAACCACCATGGGAAAGTCCCCCTTCTTGGGGTTCAAATTCAATCCTCCTATCGGGTTTCGGGATGGAGCCGATCCGGTTAATCCTTCCAAAGACACACGATCTACCCTCCCAGAAACAACTTTTTTATTTTCGAAATTGGCTTGACATCTTCTCTTGCCAGCCATAGCATACCCCTGGATTCCCTCAAGCGGAAATTTTTGATAACTAATTTTCGGATGAAACTGACCAGATCCTCCTGGGAGCTCGGAGTGCATCCGCCATTTCGGATAGAGCCGAAAAACGAGTTTCCGGGGGGAACCTTCAGGAAGCAGGAGCGAAGTGGGGTGCGTGGGTGGCGGTCGGTGCCTATGAGCGGGAAAGGCCCGCCGCGACAAGGGGCATAATGGACATCAAAAAATAACCGAGGTATAGAAATGGCGCCTCAACAGGCCTTGCCAGTCATCAGCCTTTTCCTGCTATGGATAGTGACGGGAGGCTGCACTCACTTCGGCCACTACCCGGTGAACGAGCCTTTGAGCAAGTACGAACCCGGATACGGATATATCGTTCGGAACATGGGTTCGCCGGACAATTCGGAGGAACTCCTTCTGATCTTGTCTTTCTCCGGGGGTGGGACAAGGGCGGCCGCCTTTTCCTACGGCGTCCTCGAGGAACTCAGGGCCACACAGGTCACCCTGGATGGCCGGCAACGGAGTCTCTTGAGCGAGGTGGATCTCATCTCAGCCGTTTCCGGCGGGAGTTTCACCGCGGCCTATTACGGGCTTTTCGGCGAACGCATCTTCGAGGACTTCGAGAGCCGTTTCCTGAAGAAGAATATCCAGGGGGCGCTCACCGCTCGTGTCTTTTTGAACCCCATCAACTGGTTCCGCCTTTCTTCGCCTTATTTCGACCGCAGCGACCTGGCTGCCGAGTACTATAACAAACATGTTTTCGATGGGAAGAACTTCGGGGACTTCCTCGAGAGAAAAGGGCCCATGGTTCTCATCAATGCCACAGACATGTCCAAGGGGACCAGGATGAGCTTCAACCAGTTATTTTTCGACATTATCTGCTCCGATCTCTCGAAATTTCCCGTGGGCAGGGCCTGCGCCGCTTCATCCGCGGTGCCGGGCCTCCTGTCGCCCATCACGCTGAAGAATTACGCGGGTCGCTGCGGCTCGGTCCTCCCTCCGCAATTTGAGAAGTTGTCCCCGACTTACCGGCAGAGGGAAATAAGAGAGAACGTCCTGCCCATGCTGGATTCAAAAGAGAAGCCCTACCTTCACCTGATCGACGGGGGCGTGGCCGACAACCTCGGCCTGAGAACCATTGAGGAAGTCGTCAGCGCGGTTGGTGATTTGTGGACGACCCTGAAACTCGCGGGGAGCGGAAGGGTTCACAAAGTGGTTTTCATCGTCGTTAATGCGGAAAAAAAGATCGATGACCAGTGGGACAAAATTGAGTACGTTCCCCCTTTTGCGGCCATGCTCTCGAACTATTCCTCCATCGCCATCACCCGTTACAACCGGGAAACTGTGGCCCTTCTCCAGGAGAGCTTCGAGCACTGGGCCCGAGAGATCCGGGAGGGGCGATGCCCGCCCGGCCAGATTTCTACGGAGCCGGGATCCTGCGGCGACATCACATTCTACCTGGCGGAGGTCAGGTTTCAAGACGTCGAGGATCCGAAAGAGCGTTCCTACCTGAACAAATTGCCCACGTCATTCCAGTTGAAACCCAAGGAGGTGGACAAGCTGAGGGATGCGGCCCACCGCTTGCTTCGGAAATCGGAGGATTTCCAGAGGCTGCTCCGAGACCTGGAAAAGTAATCCTGGTTTTGTAGCAAGGCAGGAATGGCCACTGGTGGGAATGGCGGCAGGGGGAACTGGCAACTCAGAAATAACTCAGAAATAAGAATGAGTTTGAGAAGCCAGGACTGGTATTTGCGAGTATGGCTCGCTTTCGCCGCAGAAATCCCTGGTCGCAAACGAACCACCCTGGATTTACCCTGCAACATCCCTGGCCCTCGTGGCATATTCCCAAATTTCTCTCCCGACCCCGTTTGCGAACAATAAGTCCCCTCTGCCCCAACCCTCTTATAGGATATTTTTCTTGATATTCATCTGGAAAGGGAAATAATATTGGCCGTGTCGCGGGTGAAATGGCGGCAGTGGGGCAGTAATCAGGAGTCAAGGAAAATCGTACGCCATGACGGTTCAAGAATACTTCCGCGCCCGGGGGCGTTACCTCATGCTCGGGTCGATCCTCCTCGCACTGATCGCGGCCGCAGTGATTTGGTGGGTCCTTGCCGCCCTGCGTCCAATGCCGCCGCGTATGGTGGTGATGGCGACCGGGCCGCAAGGGGGCGCCTATGCGGAGTTGGGTACACGCTACCGGGAGATCCTGGCGCGTAAAGGCTTCGAGCTCCGGCTGCTGCCGACTGCGGGCACTCTGGAAAACCTGGCCAGGCTGCGTGACCCACGGTCGGGGGTAAGTGTCGGCTTCGTGCAAGCCGGTTTCACCACCGCGGACGAGTCACCCGATCTCACCTCGCTCGGCACGATCTCCTACGAGCCGCTCTGGTTCTTCTACCGAGGCGTGCCCCAAGGCAAAGTGCAGGGAGACCTGCGGGGCAAACGCCTGTCGATTGGCCCGGAGGGCAGCGGGACCCGGGCGTTGATGCTCAGAATCCTCGCGCTCAATGGCATCGGCGAACGCGACGCCGAGTTGCTTCCGCTCATGCCGGAGCAGGCAAAGGAGAAGCTTCTTCAGGCTGAGATCGACGCCGCGGCGATGGTTGCGTCCTGGGAATCCCCCGTGGTACGCCAGTTGCTCGCCGACCAGAACATAAGACTCGTGAGCTTCCCCCGGGCGGATGCCTACGTTGCACTGCATCCGTACCTGAACAAGGTGGTTGTGCCCGCCGGCGTGGGTGACCTGGCCAAGCATCTCCGCCCACGGATGTAACGCTGCTGGCGCCCAAGGCCAGTCTGGTCATCCGCCAGGACATGCATCCCGCGCTCCAGTATCTGTTCCTTGAGGCCGCCTCACAGATCCATTCCAGCCCGGGCTTCTTTCACAAGGCCGGGCAGTTTCCGGCCCCCGAAGCAATCGATTTGCCATTGAGCGCAGACGCCCGCCATTTCTACAAGTCGGGTCCTCCCTTCCTCCAGCGGTATCTCCCCTTTTGGTTGGCCGTGCTTGGGGAGCGATTGCTGGTTCTGCTGATTCCGTTGGTTGGGGTGGTCTATCCGCTGGTGCGATATGTGCCGGCGATGTACGAGTGGGGGATGCGACGCCGGATCTTCAGGCTATACGGGGAGCTGAAATTGCTCGAAGTCCAGTTGGAAGAGCGCAGTGTTGGACAGGGCATGGGCGATCTGCTCCCCCAGCTGGACCAGCTCGAGGCGCGCGTGAATCAACTCCGCCTTCCTGTGACTTTCATGCCCATGCTGTACACATTGCGACATCATATAAACCTGGCCCGGGAACGGCTGGAAAAGCTACCCGTGCGCAATGATGAATTGGGCTCCACCAGCGGTGAAACGGGTCGAGTAGGTGGAGAAGTAACCGGTAAGCGGTGATCAGGGTCGATGCAGAAGCGATTAGGAAGAGGCAAGGTTAGGTAAGCCTTTGAGGAATGGAGAATCCAGCGAGTCCCTTCCCCCTAAAATTGGGCCGGAATTCAACCTTACGAACCAGAGGTAGACCGCGGAAAATGGATTCAATTAGATAAATTTGATGCGTCCCTATTTTTCTTAAACCAAGAAAGATGGAATCATAAAAAGTCCAGGAAACACCCCCCCTCTCCCTTGACGGGAGAGGGTCGGGGTGAGGGTGAAGAATCGAGAAATTCCAAGAGGTTATTTATCCCCCCTCCCTTCATCTCCTCCCACCAGGGGAGGAGAAATTTTACTTTTTACGAGATCGTCAAGAAAGGAGAAGACGATCATGAGCCACCGCATTCGTAGAACACTCCACCTCGCGGCATGGATTGCCGCGGTGTTGGGCGCACTGCTACCGGCGGGCGCGCACGCGGCGGAGGTCAGCCCCGTCGGGGCGCGGGCCATCGCCAAGGAAGCCTACGTCTATGGCCTGCCCCTGGTCATGAACTACAAGGCGATCTACCTGAGCGCCGTCTGGAAGGAATCTCCGAGTACAAGGCGCCCGTTCAACCAGATCAAGAACATGGCGCGGGTCTCCACACCGGAGGACAAGGCCATCGTCGCTCCGAACGCCGATACCCCCTATTCGTGGGCGTACCTGGAGTCCTAAACGTTCAGCCGGTGATTCCCTTCCACCTCAACCAGGATTAGACCCTGATTACGAGGACCATCATTCCGGTCATCAATCAGCCCTGGCCGGGGTCAAGATCGGCCTCGGGGATATCAATGTCTCGCTCTTCTTATCGCCGGCCAAGAGGTCGCCGCTTGGCCACGGGAAACCTTTTCTGGGGGGCAGGGCCGATCCTGCAATTTCCCACGGCCACGAACGAACGCTTTGGGAAGCAGCAATTATGCGGGCAGGCCCCAATGCGGTCATCGGTTACTTAGGGAAGACCTGGGTGCTGGGGGTACTGGCCAACAACCTCTGGTCCTACGCCTCCACTTCTTCCTATCCCCGGCCCTATACGAATCTGATTACGGTCCAGCCCTTCATCAACTACAACCTGCCGAAGGCCTGGTCTCTCTCGTTTTCGCCGATCCTCACGGCCAACTGGAGCGCGAAGGACAGCCAGGTGTGGACCGTGCCGCTGGGAGGAAGCGTGGGTAAGGTCTTCAAGGAACGGCAAGCTTCCGTTTAATGCCAGTTTAGGCGTGTACTATAACGTGGTCAGACCTGAGACGATCGGTCCCGAATGGTCCTTTCGCGCCACGATCGCGATCCTGCTTCCCTCATTTTAGGTTTCGGAGATAAGGGTTGTAAGGGTTGTAAGGGAAGTTGTAATGGAATATAATCGCCTAACGATCCTGAAGGGGGAAGAAAAGCCGGAGAATTGCGGAGAAAAACTCGCCGCCAGGGCGCAAAAAGCGCCAAGGGAGATTAGAGAAACAACGGACCCTGAAAGGGTCCAAATAACCGAAAAGGAGGGACGAAGATGAAAAAATATTTGTATTGCTCATGGGGATGATGTTTCTTGCGAGTTGTGCCACCACTGCGCCACCAAAGACAAGCTTCCTGGGAGAGTATTATAAGAATTTAAAGCCCGGGCCGGAAGGCGGGGTCAAGAAACGCTGGATGAAGCCGGGGGTTGATTTCCCCAAATACAAAAAATTTATGGTCGATTATGTTGTCTTCGCCCTGGCCGAGGATTCGGAATCCAAGATCATCAACGGGGACGAAATGAAGAAACTGGGGGATGCCTGCACCCTGGCCATCATCAATGCGCTTAAAGATAAGTACCCGATTGTATCCGAGCCCGGCCCGGAGTCTGCGCGATTCCGCTTCGCGATTGTGGACCTTAAGCAGAGCAGTCCCGCCTTAAGTGCGGTCACAACCGTCATCCCCGTCGGGTTAGGCATCAGCATCGTCAAGAAAGGCGCCACGGATTCCTGGAGCGGTGTCGGGCGCAACAACCGCCGAACTGATGGTCCTCGACTCTATGACCAACGAAGTGATCGCTGTTGCGGAAGATGAGTATAAGGCGGGATTTACGGAAAGGTTCACAAAGTGGGGGTCGGCCGAAGATGCCTTTAAATACTGGGGGAAGAGACTTACAAAAATTCATGGATGACGGCCTGGCGCCGCGAAATAATATTGCCCGCGGTCCTTTCGGTCGCTTGCCATGACGAAGAGTGATGGCGATATTGTCTCTGACGGGAGAAGGCCGGGGTGACGGAACATCTCATTCCAGCTGAGTACCGCTCGGCTATGTGCCGAAAACCATTTTAGGAGGAAGAACATGAAGATCGCGAAGAGTATGACGCTGGGCGCCCTTGTGGCGCTCGCCATCCTGGTTCCCCTGTCCACCCACGCCGAGGAAGGCGCCAGCGGCCATTACATGCCGGGCGCGAATGCTTCCTTCATTGATACGCTCCCCGGCAAGCCCGGCCTGGCGGTCGCCAATTTCTTTGCCTATTATGATGCCAGTGCGAGCGCCAGCCGGCAACTGCCTTTCGCGGGATTGATCACGGCAGGCCTCGACGCCACGGCCTATGCGGACACGGTGGTGGCGCTGTATCAAACGCCGTTACGGCTGCTGGGCGGATATTATGCCGTCGGCGTGGCCATCCCCTATGTCTGGATGGAGGCCAAAGGCGAGGTCCGACTCACTGGGCCCCGGGGAGGCACCATCACCAGCACTACGACCGACACGGCCAACGGCATCGGTGACATCATCCTCTACCCGTTCATGCTTGGCTGGACCGGCCTCAATGGGGACCTAAAGTACGACGCGCGCCTGGGCATCTACGCCCCCACCGGCGACTTTAAAAAAGGCAAGTTGGCCAACGTGGGCAAGAACTACTGGACGTTCGAGCCTGCGGTCTCGCTTAGTTACCTGAGCAGCAAGATAGGCCTGGAACTGAGCGCCTTCGCTGGCGTGGACTTCAATACCAAGAATAATGACACGGACTACCAGAGTGGAACCCAATTTCACCTCGACTTCACGGCCGCCGAACATCTGCCGCTCTTTGGCGGCATCATCGGTGTGGGAGCGAACGTTTTCTACTACCAGCAGATCAGCGGGGACAGCGGCTCCGGCGCGCTCCTCGGTGATTTCAAGGGCCATACGATCGGCATCGGCCCGGTGGTGTCCTACGCGACGAAAATCTGGAAGAAAGACCTCGTGGCAGAAGTCAAATGGCTCCCGGAAATCGACGTGAGAAATCGCCTCAAAGGCGACTACATCTGGTTCAAGCTGGGGATGGTATTTTAATGAACGGTAAATACCAGCACACGGACGACGGGCTGGGAGCTACGAAACCGGGGCCTTTCCCCTTTCAAGCAGAAAGCTCTTCAATTCTGCGTAAGAGCGAACTCCGGCAGGAATCGCATGCCCGCGTTCCCGCAAGCCGAGGATGAGCTGGTAAAGGGGGGGAATTTGAAGGCTGGAAGCTCCCGCAGAAGGGGTTGAAGTTAAGAACTCCTCCGGGGGACCGGAATAAAGAGACCCGCCCCTCTTCGAGGTAGATCAGGTCCTCGGCCCGGAGGGCCTCTTCGAATGAATGGGTGATGATGGAGAAGGGTCATGTCTCCTGTCCCCGTGGAGCTTCTGAAAAAGGTCAAGGATTTCTTTTCGGTCCTTAAGATCCAGCATGGAGGTGGGTTCATCCAAGACGAGAACTTCGCTTTCCATCGCCAGGATGCCAGCTAAGACGACTTTCTGTTGCTGCCCGGCGGAAAGGAGGTGGGGGGAATGGTGACGATATTCTTCCATCTTCACCAAACGCAGGCTTTCCCGGACGCGAAAAGCCATAGCCGAAGGGTCCAACCCCATGTTCTCCAACCCGAAGGCTACGTCCTCCTCCACCACGGAGGAAACGATCTGGTTCTCCGGGTTGGAAAAAATGTACCCTACCCGGGGGGAAATCTCCCCGGGTTTCAGGGCCTGGCCGCCAATGAAAACCTGCCCGGAAGAGGGGGAAAGCAGACCTTTGATCATCTTACCCAAGGTGCTCTTCCCAGATCCGTTCGGCCCCATCAGAGCCACGTATTGCCCCCGGGGAATAAAAAGATTCAGTCCTGCAAAAACAGGCGTTGGCGGACCCTTCAAAGAGGGATAAGAAAACGTGGCATCCCGGAATTCGATCATAAGAATAATAGGTTCAGAGGGTTGGGATCGGATCCCCCCAAAAACAAAAGGCAAGGCCGCAGCCTTGCCTTTTGTTGCCAATTTCCTTTTAAAGCTTAGGGGCCTCTGGAGGTGCTACCACCTCGGGTCCTTTCTTCTTCTCCCGTCTTCTCCCTGGCCTATGCTTTTTCAAGGCCTTGGTTTCCTTACCTTCGGAAATCAATTCCACGATGGAGACCGGGGCTCCATCTCCAGGCCGGTTTCCCATTTTAACGATCCGGATATACCCACCATTTCGCGACTGGTAACGGGGGGATAAAGTGTCAAAAAGCTTTCGAACGACCTCGGCTTTACGGACTACTGCCAATACCTGGCGTCGGGCATGGAGGTCTCCCCGCTTCCCCAGCCCGATCAATTTCTCAGCCAAAGGTCTAAGTTCCTTTGCTTTCGCGTCGGTGGTTTTTAACTTCTCATGCTCGAACAGGGAGGTGACCAAGTTGCGAAGCATGGCCAAGCGGTGGCTCGTCGTGCGGCCTAACTTCCTTCCGGCAATTCGATGGCGCATCTTGAGGTTCCTTCTCTAAGCTTCCTTTTTCGATCTCTCCACTTCGGGAGGAGGCCAGTTCTCCAGCTTCATCCCCAAGCCCAAACCCATTTCAGTGAGAATCTCCTTGATCTCATTCAGGGATTTTCGGCCGAAGTTCTTGGTTTTTAGCATTTCGGTCTCTGTTTTTTGCACCAGGTCGCCGATGTGACGGATGTCTGCGTTTTTCAGGCAGTTGGCCGAGCGTACGGAAAGCTCAAGTTCATCCACACTTTTAAAAAGGTTCTCGTTCAGCTGGGATTTCTCTTCCTCTTCCTGAGGTCTGGGAACTGCCTCTCCTTCTTCAAAGTTGATGAACACGCCGATCTGGTCTTTAATGATTTTGGCGGCGTAGCCAACGGCATCCGCTGGGGTCACGCTCCCGTTCGTCCAAACCTCCAGGGTGAGTCGATCATAATCCGTGATCTGGCCCACTCGCGCGTGGGTGACAGTGTAGTTCACCTTGCGGATGGGAGAAAAGATGGCGTCGATGGGAATGGTCCCGATGGATTCCCCTTCCTCCCGATTCCGTTCCGCGGGGACATATCCTCTGCCGCGCTTGACGACCATCTCGATTTCCAATTCTCCATCATCAGAGAGCGTGGCGATGGGATGATTCGGGTTTGAAATCTCCACATGAGGATTGGGCTGGATGTCCGAAGCTTTCACCACTCTCGCCTTATTAACTTTAAGCCGCAGGATTTCCGGACCATCTGAATGCAGCTTTACCAATATTTCTTTAATGTTGAGAATGACATCCGTGACGTCCTCGCGCACCCCAGGAAGGGTGGAAAATTCGTGCAGAACCCCTTTGATCCGCACCGCGGTGATGGCTGCTCCCTGCAACGAGGAGAGAAGGACGCGGCGTAGGGAATTGCCAATGGTAATGCCAAACCCGCGTTCCAGGGGCTCGACATGAAAACGAGCATACGTGGGAGTCAGAGTTTCTTCCTCCACCCCCAAGCCCTTCGGCTTGATAAGGGTTTGCCAATTTCGATACATAAGCACTCCTTGATCCCCCATCTTGCTGGGATCATCGAAGGTTATTTAGAATAGAGCTCTACGATCAACTGTTCGCGAATGGGCATGGTTAAATCTTCGCGAGCAGGCAAGGCGACCACCCGCCCCCGGTAATGCTCTTTGTCCAGCTCAAGCCAAGAGGGAATTCCCCGCCGGGCCACCCCTTCCAGAGATTCTCCGATCTTGGCAATCTTTCGGCTCTTTTCCCGCAGTTCGATCACATCCCCCACCCTGACCAAATAGGAAGCGATGTTCACTTTCTGCCCGTTGACTGTAAAGTGGCTGTGGCGGACCAGTTGCCGGGCCTCACTCCGCGAGTTGGCGAACCCCAGACGATAGACCATATTGTCCAAGCGTCTCTCCAAAAGAACGAGGAGGTTGGTTCCGGTAATCCCTTTCTGCTTCTCCGCTTTGGCAAAGAAGTTCCGAAACTGTTTCTCTAACAGGCCGTACATCCGCTTGACTTTCTGTTTTTCCCGCAATTGCACACCGTAGCTGGAAAATTTTGCTCGGCCTTGACCATGTTGTCCGGGGGGATAACTCCGGCGCTCGAAGGCGCATTTGTCCGAATAGCACCGTTCGCCTTTCAGGTAGAGCTTCAAATTCTCCCGTCGGCACAGCCGGCAAACCGATTCAATGTACCTTGCCAAAATGACCCTCCTCTCCCCGAACGACCCCTTCCCGCGGGTTCACACCCGCCGTCTCTTGGGCGGACGACAGCCATTGTGAGGAATGGGGGTTACGTCTCGGATCAGGTCTACCCGGAATCCCGCGGCTTGCAGGGAACGCAGGGCAGCCTCGCGCCCCGCCCCCGGCCCCTTGACGTAGACCTCGATCGCTTTTACCCCTTGCTCTATGGCCTTTTTTGCGGCCTGCTCGGCCGCAAGTTGAGCGGCGAAGGGAGTACTTTTGCGCGAGCCTTTAAATCCTACGCTGCCAGCACTCGCCCAGGCGATGACGTTCCCACTCACGTCGGTGATGGTTACAATGGTATTGTTAAAGGTTGATTGAACATGGGCAATCCCGTTTTGGACGTTCCGCCGTTCCTTCTTCTTTGCCCCCGAACTTTTTGCTGGCGACATTCCTCCTCCTTTTATTTTCTCTTCCCGCCGATCTGGCGCCGGGGGCCTTTGCGGGTACGGGCATTGGTGTGGGTGCGTTGCCCGCGCACGGGTAAAGAGCGCCGGTGCCGCAGCCCGCGGTAGGTTCCCAAGTCCATCAGGCGCTTGATGTTGGTAGAAACTTCCCGCCGCAGATCCCCTTCGATCTTTAAGTTGCTTTGATCGATCACCTCACGAATCTTGGCCATCTCAGCATCCGTCAGCTGGTCGGTTTTGCGATAGAAGTCAACCTGGGCTTGCTTCAGAATCTTGCGGGCGGTGGAACGCCCGATGCCATGAATGTAGGTCAGAGCGATCTCCAAATTTTTATTCCGGGGAAGGTCGATCCCTGCAATGCGTGCCACACCTGCCTCCTTTTTTTCTTGCCTGCTATCCTTGTCTTTGCTTGTGCCGGGCGTTCTGGCAGATCACCCGCACGACGCCTTTCCGTTTTACGATCTTACACTTATCACAAATTCGGCGCACGGAAGCCCTTACTTTCATGGGTGTATCCTTTTCCCGTGAAATGGGAGTTGTAAGAAGTGAGTGGTAAAAAACTGAGGGCTCAATACGATTTTCCTCAACGACTCACCCCTTACTTTTCTCTTTTCACGGCCTCCTCTATTTCGCCCGGTAGATAATCCGTCCTCGGTTGAGGTCATAAGGAGAAAGTTCCACTGTCACCTTGTCCCCAGGTAAGATTTTGATGAAGTGCATGCGCATCTTGCCCGAGATGTGGGCTAACACGCGGTGCCCATTCTCTAACTCTACCCGAAACATGGCATTGGGAAGAGTTTCGATCACCGTTCCCGTGACCTCAATGGCGTCTTCTTTCGGCATTCCCTACCCGCCTGCGAAAGGGTTTTCCTTTGGGTGCAGCTCTTTCCTCGTCTCAAATTTGGCTTAATATATAAGGCCCGTTCTCCGTCACCGCCACGGAATGTTCAAAATGGGCAGAGAGACTCTTATCTTTGGTCACAGCCGTCCAGCCATCCCCTAGGATGATCACCTCATAACTGCCGGCATTGATCATGGGCTCGATGGCCAGGGTCATCCCCGGCTTCAGACGAACACCCCGCCCGGCGTCTCCGAAATTGGGTACTTGGGGCTTCTCGTGCAGATGTTTCCCGATCCCATGCCCCACAAAATCCCGAACTACGGAAAAGCCGTGGGATTCCACATGTCTCTGAATCGCCGCGGAGATATCCAGGAGGCGATTCTCCGGCCGAGCCCGATCGATACCCAAATAAAGCGCTTCCTCAGCAACGCGGAGAAGCCGCTCGGCCTCTGCGGAAATCCGCCCTATGGGTAAGGTAAGGGCCGCATCTCCATAATAGTCGTCATAAATAACTCCGAAATCCAGGCTCAGGATGTCCCCTTCCCTGAGTATCCGCTCCGAAGGGATTCCGTGGATTATTTCTTCATTTACCGAGGTGCAAAGCGCAGCTGGGTATCCGTTGTACCCCTTGAAAGCCGATCGAGCTTTTTGTTTAGCCAGGAGCTCTTGGGCCAGTTTATCCAACTCTCCAGTGGTCACCCCCGGTTTGGCCGCTAATTTCATCTCCTCCAAGATCTCCGCCACGATCCGATTGCTGCGGCGCATTTTTTCGATCTCTTGCGGAGACTTCAAGATGATTCTCTCATACTCTGGAATGGGGGCTAGGCCACTCATCTCCCTCCCTATCTTCTTCCCTTGATTCTCCCCTGTTTCATGAACCCTTCATAGTGGCGCATCAACATGTGCGATTCGATCTGCCCCACAGTATCCAGGGCTACCCCGACGACGATCAACAAAGCCGTCCCCCCGAAATAAAAGGGCACATTGAATCGAGTAATCAGGATGGAGGGGAGAACGCAGACCGCCGAAACATAAATGGCCCCGCTGAAGGTGATGCGGGTCAGGACCCGGTCCACGAATTCTGCTGTCTTTTTCCCAGGGCGGATCCCGGGGATATATCCCCCATACTTGCGCATATTATCGGCCACATCCGTAGGGTTAAAGGTGACGGCGGTGTAGAAATAGCAAAAGAAAAAGATGAACCCAACGTAGATGAGCTCATACATCAACGAACCGGGCGCCAGTTGACTAGCAATCGCCTTCATCCACGGGTGCTGCAAAAAACTGGCAATGGTGGCCGGAAACATGATGATCGACGATGCAAAAATCGGAGGGATGACCCCGGCGGTGTTGACTTTCAGGGGAAGATGGGTGCTCTGCCCCCCGTACATTCGCCGGCCGACGATGCGCTTGGCATACTGCACCGGGATGCGTCGCTGCCCCCGTTCCACATAGATGATGGCTCCCACCACGCCCACCATCAGCGCGATCAGGAAGAGGGTAATGATGATCCCCATTTCGCCAGTTCGAAGCAACCGAACGCTGTTGCTGATCGCCGTGGGCATGCGGGCCACGATGCCCGCAAAAATGATCAGCGAAATTCCATTGCCGATGCCCCGCTCCGTGATCTGTTCCCCTAACCACATGATGAAGGATGTACCCGCCGTCAGGGTAATCATCGTCATCAAACGGAAGGACCACCCCGGGTCCAGGACCACCAACTCTCCGCCCGGCCCGGTCATTCGCTCGAGTCCCACGCTAATACCGAACCCCTGGATGAGGCTGAGGAGCACGGTTCCGTAACGGGTGTATTGGGTAATCTTCTTCCGCCCTGCCTCCCCTTCCTTAGAGAGCCGCTCCAGATGCGGCACGACCACCGTAAGGAGCTGCAGGATGATGGAGGAGCTAATATAGGGCATGATTCCCAAAGCGAAGACCGATAGACGCTCGAAGGCCCCTCCGGAAAACATATCGATAAAGCTGAAGAGGGTTCCCTTGGCTTGAGCGAAGAAAGCCGCCAAAGCTGCGGCATCAATGCCGGGTGTGGGAACATGCACCCCGATGCGATAGACCGCCAAGAGCAGAAGGGTGATGGCGATCCGTCGCTTCAATTCCGGAATTTTAGGAATATTTTGGAATCCCTGGAACAAACTCTTAGATAACCTCCGCGTTTCCACCGGCAGCCTCAATTTTACCCTTCGCTGCCAGGCTGTACTGATGGGCTCTCACCGTCAAGGGATGGGAGAGGGATCCTTCGCCCAAAATTTTCACCCTTAAACGAACTCTTTTTAATAGGCCCGAGGCCTTCAGGGCGGCCTCATCCACTACCGTCCCGGCAGGAAATCGGGCAAGGTCCCGCACATTGATAATATTGTACTCCTTGCGCAAGGGGTTCTTAAACCCTCTTTTGGGGAGGCGGCGCTGCAGGGGCATCTGTCCACCCTCGAAACCGGGGGAGGCTTTTCCCCCGGACCGGGCCTTGTAACCTTTATGTCCTTTGGTGGATGTCCCGCCGTGTCCCGAGCCTTCTCCCCGACCGATGCGCTTCCTTTTCTTCCTTGCCCCTTCCGGAGGCTTCAATTCATTCAACTTCATCTACGACCCCTATCCCTCCACGACTTTCACCAAATGGGAGACTTTTCGGATCATCCCCCGGATGGCCGGCGTATCCTTGAGGCTCACGGTTCGATGCAGCTTGGTCAATCCCAGTCCTTGCAGGGTTCTGCGCTGGGTTTCCGGCCTCTTGTTTCCGCTGCGAACTAATGTCACCTGGATCATTCTTTCTTCCATGCCCCACCCTTCGCCGGAGGTTTTAAATCCTTATGCCCATCTAGAAGACCGGACCGAAGGCTCATAAAATATCGGCAACGATCTTCCCCCTTTTGACCGCTACATATTCCGGCGTCTTCAGCTGCTGGAGGCCATCCAAAGTCGCTTTGATCACGTTGTGCGGGTTGCGGGAGCCGAGGCATTTGGTCAAAATATTCACGATTCCGGCTGATTCCAAGACTGCTCTTACCGCATTCCCGGCGATGACGCCGGTTCCTTCGGAGGCTGGTTTGAGCAGGACGCTTGCGGCTCCAAATCGTCCCACCACCTCATAAAGGATGGTTCCTTGAACCAAGGGAATTTCGATCAGATTCTTCTTGGCTTGGTCGATCCCTTTACGGATCGCTTCCGGGACCTCGTTCGCTTTTCCCAAGCCAAACCCCACGATTCCCTTCCCGTTGCCCACAACCACCAGGGCGCTAAAGCTAAACCTCCTGCCGCCCTTAACGACCTTGGCCACGCGGTTGATATGGACAACTCGGTCGACGAGCTCAAGTTCTGCTGGGTTAATCTGCGCCAATAATTCCTCCCCTTTTTTGAGCTGGCAGCTCTCCGCAATCCGCGGTCAGCAAAACAGCAACTAATTTTGAATCCTCTTCTTGGAAGTGATGGGTGATCTCTTGTATCCTTGTGGGTCGAGGGCTGATCCCGGATCAGAAATCTAAACCTTTTTCCCGCGCGGCCTCGGCCAAGGCTTTGACCCGGCCATGGTACAAAAACCCATTGCGATCGAAGACTACTTTTTGTACCTTTTTCGCCAGGGCCTTTTCAGCAATCAGAGTGCCTACCCGTTTGGCCGCTTCCAGCTTTCCCCGCACCCGTGCGTCGCCGCGCAACGCCGAATTCAGGGTGGAAACTGCGGCCAGGGTGTCTCCCCGGGAGTCGTCGATTACCTGAGCATAAATATGCCGGGAACTCTTGAAAACGCACAGCCGGGGACGTTCCGGGGTACCTCGCACCTTCATGCTTACCCGTTTCTTCCTCCGCTGGCGCGCCAGCTCTTTTTCCTTTCTCAGCACACTTGTTTCCTTTTTATATTGGCCGCAGATTCACCCTGTTAGCTTTTATTATCTAACAGGGTAAACGCAGATTTTTGGGATTTGGATAAAAGAATTTTATCCGTTTTTTCGGCGAAAATCCGCGTCCCCCAAAAAATTTTATCCCACAGCGGTCTTTCCAGCCTTGCGGTGGATCACCTCTTCTACATACTTGATGCCTTTTCCCCCGTAGGGCTCCGGTGGACGTAGGCTACGAATTTTTGCAGCCGTCAGGCCCAGCAAATGTTTGTCCACCCCCCGCAGGGTGATGCGGGTCTGGCGTTCCACGGCCGCCTTAATTCCTTCGGGAAGGGGAAATCGGATGGGATGAGAATACCCTAAATTAAAGTTCAGGGCGTCTCCCTGCACCTCCGCTCGGTAGCCCACGCCGTTAATTTCCAATACTCGCTCGAACCCTTGACTCACCCCTTTCACCATGTTGGCAATCAGGGTGCGGGTAAGGCCTTGGAGGGCTTTCCCCCGTTTCGGGTCTTCCGGCGGGTGGACCCAAACCTTGTCCTTCTCCACGGCTAGGGTCACTCCTCCGTCTACCTTTTGGCTCAGATTTCCCTTGGGGCCCGCAACCTTTAGGAAAGGTTCCTCCCAAACCACTTTCACGCCTGGGGGAAGGGAGATGGGTTTTTTCCCGATTCGCGACATGATTCTTTCCCTTAATAACCTACCAGATTGAACAGAGCAACTCGCCACCCACGTTCAGTTTCCGAGCCTCTTTATCCGTGAGGACTCCCTTGGAGGTGGAGAGGATGGAAAGACCGAGCCCCCTGAGCACCTGCGGGATTTCGGACTTGTGCACATACCTGCGCAACCCTGGCCGGCTAATGATTTTCAATTCGCCAATGACTTGCTTCTTGGTTTCTCCTTCATACTTCAGGTAGATCCTCAAGATGCCCTGCTTTCCATCCTTGATCACCTTGTAGTTTTTTAGATAGCCTTCGTCTTTGAGAATCCGGGCCACCTGCACCTTGAAGTTCGAGGCCGGAATATCGACTTTTTCTTGCTTCGCCTTGTTGGCATTTCGCAGACGGGTGAGCATATCTGCCAAGGGGTCGGTCATCCCCATTTCTTTACTCCTCCCTGACTGAAGTCCCCTACCAACTGGACTTGATAACGCCGGGAATCTCCCCCCGCGAGGCCAGGTTGCGAAAACAGATCCGGCATAGGTCAAATTTGCGGTAATACCCCCTCGGCCGCCCACAAACGGGACAGCGATGGTGGGTTCTCACTTTGAACTTAGGATTTCGCTTGGATTTTACGATTAAGGCAGTCCGGGCCACAGCCGATCCTTTCTTTAGGTCAAATAGGACGCAGATTTACGCGGATTTTCGCCGATAAATTTCTTTTCCATTAATCTATATACCAATTTAGAACCCGCCGTTTTTTGAAGTTAGAATCCTGCAAATCTGCTGTTATCTGCGTCCCCAAAAATATTTAAGTGCGAAAAGGCATCCCCAGCAGGCGCAGCAATTCTTTCCCTTCCTCATCCGTCTTAGCGGTGGTCACGATGGAAATGTTCAGCCCCTTCACTTTGTCAATTTTATCTAAATTGATCTCGGGAAAGATGATCTGCTCCCGGATCCCCAAAGAATAATTCCCCCGGCCGTCAAAGGCTTTTCCTGAGACCCCGCGAAAATCTCTCACCCGGGGGAGGGCAATATTCACCAGCTTATCGAAGAAGTCGAGCATGCGATCCCGGCGCAGCGTGACCATCACCCCGATCGGCATGCCTTCCCGCAGCTTATAGGTCGCAATGGAGCGCTTAGCCTTGGTAATGACCGCCTTCTGTCCACAGATGAGGGATAGCTCTTCCACGGCCGAGTCAAGAATCTTGACATTCTGAACCGCTTCCCCCAGCCCCATGTTCAGGGTGATTTTCTCCAGCCGAGGGACCTGCATCACGTTCTTGTATTCGAATGTTTTCATCAGCTGGGGAACGATATTTTTCCGGTAAAATTCTTTCATGCGGCTCATGGCGGCCATCTCCCTTACTTTCTTTCAATCAGCTCGCCACATTTTTTGCACACCAGGGCTTTCTTCCCGTCTCCCAATATCCTTTTCCCCATGCGTACTCCCCGATTGCATTTGGAGCATAGGAGCAGGACATTGGAGATGTGAATCGGGGCCTCCTTTTGGATGATCCCCCCCTGACGGGTTTTCCCGGTAGGCCGGGAGTGGCGTTTGATGAAGTTAATCTTTTCCACCACGACCCGATTCTTTTGCGGCAGAACTTTTAGCACCTTCCCGCTTTTGCCCTTCTCCTTGCCGGCGATGACCTGCACTAGGTCGTCCTTCCGGACATGAAACTTGATCAATTCCATCGAATGCCTCACCCGCGCTGGCCCCTGATTTAAAGGACTTCCGGAGCCAAAGAAATGATCTTCATAAATTTTTTCGCCCGCAGCTCTCGAGCCACCGGCCCGAAGATGCGCGTCCCCACCGGGTCATTTTGGGGGTTGATCAAAACCGCAGAATTGTCGTCAAACTTGATGTAGCTGCCGTCCACCCGCCGCACCTCTTTGACGGTGCGCACGATCACCGCTCTCATCACGTCGCCCTTCTTCACCTTAGAGTTGGGAATGGCTTCCTTCACGGATACGATGATGACATCCCCCAAACTCGCATACTTCCGCTTTGTCCCCCCCAAGACTTTGATACAGTATAATTTTTTGGCCCCGGAATTATCCGCGGCATCTAACATTGTTTGCATTTGAACCATGACAATACCCTGACTCTTTTCTTTTATGAGAGCATCGGGATCCTTGGCCGGCCTCCCAGATGGATGGCCGATTGCGGATTAGAGATTCCAGATCTTTCTGCCGCAATCTCCGTTCTGCATTCTGGAACTAATGCGTCCTTTCCAAGATTTCCTTCACTCGCCAGCGTTTTTCCCGGCTTAGGGGACGGGTTTCCTTGATGAGAACGCGATCGCCAGGGTGGCAATCGTTTTTTTCGTCATGCACCTTGTACCGCTTGCGCTTGCGGATGTACTTTTGATACAAAGGGTGCTTGACCAATCGTTGGACTAGGACTACGATGGTCTTGTCCATGCGGTCGCCCACCACCGTGCCCACCATTGTTTTGCGAATCCCCCTCTCCTTCATGGACCTTCCCTCATCTGGCCTTCGTTTGGACCAAAATCTTTTCGCGAAGAATGGTTTTCACTCGAGCTAAATCTTTACGCACCTGAGGCAACCGTTCCGTGTTCTCCAGTTGCCCGGTGGCATGCTGGAATTTTAAATTGAACAGCTCTACCGTAAAGTCCTGCACCTTCTGGTGCAGTTCCGCCTCGCTCAAGTCCCTAAGTTCTCGCGCTTTCACCAGCTTCCTCCCGGGCGATGAATTTTGTGGCCAGGGGCAACTTTTGAGCAGCCAGACGAAAAGCCTGCAGCGCGGTCTCGCGGGTTACCCCTTCCATCTCGTAAAGGACACTTCCCGGTCTGATCACTGCCACCCAATCCTCCGGTGCCCCTTTTCCTTTACCCATTCGCGTCTCCGCTGGTTTTTTGGTAACGGGTTTATCGGGGAAAATGCGAATCCAGATCTTGCCCCCACGCTTGATATACCGGGTCATGGCTATGCGGGCGGCCTCGATCTGTCGGGTCGTCAGCCAGCCGCATTCGGTGGCTTGCAAAGCATAATCCCCGAAGTTTAAGCTATTTCCCCGGGAAGCGGTTCCCTTCCGCCGGCCTTTTTGCTGTTTGCGATATTTTACCTTTTTGGGTCCCAGCATATCTTCGTCGGCTCCTTACGATATTGTCTCTTTCCGCCCTCGCACGTCCGGGAGGATATCCCCTTTGTAAACCCAAACCTTAATGCCGATCGCTCCGTAGGTGGTCCGCGCTTCGGAAAACCCGTAATCGATGTCCGCCCGCAAGGTATGCAGAGGAACGCGCCCCTCCCGATACCATTCCGACCGGGCGATCTCTGCTCCGCCTAATCTGCCAGAGCAGGCAATCTTGATCCCCTGGGCCCCGAATTTCAAAGAAGCGGTAACACTTTTTTTCATCGCCCGCCGAAAAGCCACCCGGCGCTCGAGTTGCAAGGCTACGTTCTCGGCGACGAGTTGGGCATCTGCCTCCACTCTTCGTACCTCTTGGATATTGATGGAAATCTCCCGCTGGGTCATTTTCTGAATTTCTTTCTGGAGCTTCTCGATCTCCGCCCCTTTTTGGCCGATGATGATTCCGGGACGAGCCGCGCGGATGGTAATCTTGGCACGATTGGCTGTCCGTTCGATCTCCACCTTGGAGATCCCGGCATGATAGAGTTTCTTCTTAATATACCGGCGGAGGACGATATCCTCCTGCAGGAACTTGGAATAAACTTTCTCCGCATACCATCGAGAATCCCAGGTCTTTACGATCCCTAGGCGTAACCCTATCGGATTAACCTTCTGCCCCAACGTTTGACCTCCTTTTATCTCTTAACACCTTTACCGATCCAAAGGCCTTGTTAGCGCTCGCTCAGCACGACGGTGATGTGGCAAGACCGCTTGCGAATCCTGCCAGATCGCCCCATGGGCCGGGGCCGAAACCGTTTTAGAGTCGGCCCCTGATTGATAAAAATGGTTTTGATGAAGAGCGTGTCCACGTCAATGGATTTGTTCTGCTTAGCGTTGGCCAAGGCTGA
>CAVXFA010000059.1:0-41442 GCA_963760605.1 uncultured delta proteobacterium
TCCTCCGCAATGGGGACTCTGCAAGGTCCACCCCGATCACCATATCCGCTTTGGCTATGCCCTTTACTCCGTGCCCACCCCCTATATCGGCCAACAGGTCGATGTCCGAAAAGACAGCCAACTGGTGCGTCTGTATCTGAAAGGGGAGCTGATCAAGACCCATCCCCTCATGGCTCCGGGTAAACGGTCCACGGATTTTAATGATTATCCCAAAGAGAAAACGCCCTATGCCATGCGCAGTTGTAGCTATCAGATCGAACAGGCCCGCCTCCTGGGGGAGGCTTGTCACACGTTCATGAAGGAGCTCTTATCCGGAGACTTCCCCTGGGCCCGACTCCGGCAGGCTCAAAAACTCCTCCGGTTGGCCCAACGTTACGGCCAACACCGTCTGGAGCAAGCCTGCCAGCGCGCCCTGGACTTTGACCTCATTGACGTGACCCGAGTGGAGCGGATGGTCCTTCAGGCCCTTGCCCATGAAGAAAAGTCTGGCCCCAGGCAAATTCCCCTCCCTCTGTCCGCCCGGTTTCAACGTCCAGCAACCTATTTTACTCGAAAGGAGAAACCCCATGGAAATCCGTAACGAATTGAAACAGACCCTGAAACATCTCCACCTCTCCGGTTTTTTATCGACCTTGCCCGACCGGGTCGCCTATGCCCGAGGCCACAAGCTCTCCTATGAGGCCTTCCTCGAATTGGTCCTCAACGATGAGTGGGAACGAAGACAACAAAATGGATCACCCGAAGGTTAGCCAAGGCCCTGGTCCATCCTGAACAAACCCTCGAACGCTTCGACTGGGAGGCTCCCATTACCCTGGATCAGGAAAAGGTCAAAGACCTCTTCAGCCTCGGCTTCATCGAACGGCACGAAAATGTCCTCCTCTGTGGCCCCGTCGGAGTAGGCAAAACCCACCTCGCCAACTCCCTGGGCCATAGCGCCTGCCGCCGAGGCATCGAGGTCTTGATGCTCCGATCCGACCTCCTCTTCAAACGATTGCTCCAAAGTCGAGCCGATCACTCCTTCGACAAAGAACTGCTCCGACTGCTCCGTCCCCCCCTTCTCATTGTCGACGACTTCGGCCTCCAAAAACTCACCTCCGAACAATCTCACGATCTTTACGAAATTGTCATCGAACGCTATGGAACCTCTTCCATCATCATGACCAGCTGTCGCCATGTCGAGGAATGGATGGACCTCTTTGAAGACCCTTTGGTCGCTAACTCGATCCTGGATCGCCTGACCCACAATGCCCACCAGATCATCATCGAGGGAGAAAGCTATCGAAAGAAAAGAGACTTAAAACCACACACAAAAGAAGGGAGGTGAGTCAAACACGAAGCCCATGATACCCGGCAGGCCGCAAAGGCCTGCCCCCTACCATCCATCAGACATGCGGGGCTTTGGATCAGGTTCCTCAGAACAAAGGCTTCGTGGAAATGACGCCATCGTGGAAAGCATGGAAAAGTCTTGCGACTTTCCCACACTTCCCACAATGGCTTGGATACCGCTTCGCGGAATCCACATTCCCACAAAGCCGACGGCGATCCTTTTAGATCGTTCATAAACATCATGAACAAGGAACCTGAAAAAAAGAATCAACGAAAGGATTGACGATGCCAAACAAGACGTGCTAAACATTACCGATAGGATGCCATATCCCGGGTGAATTCATCTCCTGGCAGGTGGGTGAATTGACCTGAAAAGGGGTGGGTGAATTAACCTGAAAAGTGACATCATAAAGTAAGAGAAAAACAAAAGGATAGTAAACCAAAAAGGCGAACAAGGCACTCCAGCGGACGGCTGATAGCCGTCGCTGATTTTGATCGTTAGTCGCTATATCGTTGCAAAAGTGGCTGTGAATTGAAAAACAGAAAGGAGGTTAATATGAAGCCCATACATTTGATGTTTCCCATCGTTTCTCGTGATGTTTTTCGTCACCTGGATGTTCAACCCTCTCAACACACTTGCCGCGGACCTTTAAGGATTAAGGATACGCAAGGCGCTGTCTTTGAATCCAAGAGCGGAGGGCCGTGCCCTGAGAATAAAGGAAGATACACAAGGGGTCAGGCTTAGGTATTTAGGTATTGACTAGCCGCTCCTTTTTGGGTAATATGCCGTTATGGCGAGGAAACCAAGAGTTCATTTCCCGGGAGCACTTTATCATGTGATTGTGCGGGGTAACAAGGGGCAGAGAGTGTTCCGGCGGGAGGCAGATTTCAAGCTCTATCTGAGACTGCTTGGAGAATATAAAGAGGTTTTTGATTTTGTTCTTTGCGCATATGCGCTCATGCCAACGCACGTCCACCTGCTGGTCGAAGCGAGGGACAAGCCTCTTTCGGGCCTCATGCAGCGGCTTCAGTTTCGGTACACGCGGAATTACAACATTCGATACCGGACCTGGGGACATCTTTTCCAAGGTCGATACAAAGCGATTCTTTGTGAAAAAGATTCATATCTGGTGGAGCTTTCCGCTTACATCCATCTGAACCCGGTTCGTGCTGGGCTTGTTCGGCATCCCATGGAATATCGATGGACGAGCTATGGCTCGTACCTGAACGGGGGGAAAATGGGAATTGTGGATGTGGAGCCCGTTCTTGGTCAATTTTCGGCGGACAAGGGGAAAGCGGTCCGGGCTTACGAGCAGTATGTGCTGGACCATATGGGGGATGGGCACCGAGGAGAGTTCTACAAGGTCGAGGATCAGCGTTTTCTGGGGTCGGAAGGGTTCTCGGATAGGATTCAGCGGGGTGCGAGAGAAAAGGTTGAGCATATCTATGACATTTCCCTTGGTGATATGGTGGATGGGGTTGAGATGCGTTTTGGAATACCTGCTAGCGTGATAAGGGGCATGAGCCGGAATCGGATAGGAGCTTCGGGACGCAGTATTGTGGGATACCTGGGCAGGAAGCTTGCGGGTTACCCTTTGAGCAGCATTGCCGATTATTTTCGGCGTGATCCTGTTTCGTTGTGCCAGGGGATCGCGAAGGTGGAAAAGCGCATGAGGGAGGAGGATGGGTTCAGAGAGAAACTCATGGGGTTGGAAAAGAATCTGGTCGAGGGCCGCAAAAGAAAAATAAAGAAATAACGAAGTCTGACCCCATTTTGCTGGGACCACGGAATACAGGATATGATCACACCACCACGGCAGTCTGGACCTGCCCTCCTTAAATCATTGGTCGTCGTTGTCGTCCTCGCATTCCTGTGCCTTGTCGGAAACTGGGCTTTCCCAGGAGGCCCTGTTTTCGATCCCGATAAGATCGCCGCTGCGGAGACGCGGATGTGGCAGGCGTACTACGCCCGTGATTTGCCAAGATTCCACGGCGAAATGGCTGCTCTTCTTCGCGCTCAGTTCAGGCTCTCTCCGGCGGATGCCGAGAGGATTGCCAAGACCTTGGTGGTTGCGGCGATGAAATTCGCGAGCAGCCGGGCAAACTACGAGCAGATCGTCTTACCTGATCTTGAGGTGGCTTACCTTCAACTGAAGGCGCTGCTGAAGCTCTCCTTTGACCCTCGAGAGGCGGCTCGAGCTGAGCTGGCTTGGTGGATCGCGAGAAGGACCCCGGGCCGAGACAATACGCAGCAGGTAGGCAAGCGGATCGCTGAGCTTTATTCTGTCATTTATGGAGGTGCACGACCTGAATTTTTAGAGGCGGGGGTTCTTCGTGCGGAAGCCGCCCAGCTCAGAGACCGCAGTGGAATTAACTGTGATTGGGCCGAGGTTGAGCGCCTCTTGCTCCGGTCGTACCGAGTGCTTGCAGAGGCAATGCGATGAAGCCACTCCGCTCTGTTCTGTTTTTTGTCGCCTTCTTGTCCATGGCCTGTTCTTCTCTTCGCAGCCCCTTGCCTATGAGCGACGTGTCACCCCAACCAAGAAAGGAGACGCACATGCTCTGGCGCAGAACCGTATGGCTTGTGATCGTCCTCGCGCTCAGTACTGGCCTCCCTGTGCAGGTCTGGGCCGATGCCTCACCGCAGACGCGTCAAATGGGCGTGAACGGCGTCGATTTGTTCTACTGCGAACAGGGCACGGGGACTCCCGTTGTCTTTGTACACGGCGCCTTTTCCGACTTGCGCTACTGGGAGCCACAACGCCTGGCCGTGGCTAGGCAGTACCGGTTCATCGCCTACACTTACCGTTACCACGGCACGGCCCTCTGGCCCGACGACGGGCAGCACTACTCCTCGGCGACCCATGCCGCCGATCTGGGGGCGTTCCTGCGCCAGCTAGACTCTGGTTCAGTGCATCTCGTGGGGCTCTCCATGGGAGGGGAACTCGCTACCCGGGTGGCTCTGGAACACCCCGACCTGGTGCGCAGTCTGACGGTGCTGGAACCTGGGTTCCGCACGCTGCTGACGGACCTCCCGGAGGCCAAGCCTGTGCTCGACGAGCGGAGCAAAGCGTTTGAGCCGATTCGCACGGCGGCAAAGGCAGGGGATACATTGCGAGCCACCAAGTTGATGTTCGACTGGGTGAACAACCAAGGCTCCGGCGCCTTCGACAGGCAACCGGAAGCTGTGCGCCAAATGATCCTGGACAACGCGCGGACAGTTCCCCTGATGTTTTCCGCGCCTCCGCCACCGGCGGTCTCCTGCGCCACGCTGAGCGCCGTGAAGGCCCCCATCCTCGTCATCCGCGGCGCCCAAACGCGGCGGTACTATTGGTTGATCACTGAGGTCCTCGTTCGGTGCATTCCCGGCAGCCAGCTGGTGACCATTCCCAATGCCACGCACTTGATGTCCCACCAGAATCCGGTGGCATTCAACGAAGCGCTCTTGCAGTTCCTGCCGCGGCATTGAAATGGGGTCTGAAACAGAGTCAGGCCTACACGCCTCCTGAAAGAGGGGGACCTTTTAATGGGTAACTCCCCCTTGGATGCCCCCCTTAGATCTCCTTTATAGACGACCCTTCTTGAAGGGTTTTAGGAAGCCGAAATCTTTTTATATTATAACTTGAAATTCTAGAAGAATTGAATTATATTGTTTTTAATACCTAAAGGGGAGTAGCTAACGCAGGCAGGGTCAACATACCGGCCTCGAGTCTGGCCCTGCCGTTGGTAAGCAACCAATTAGCGAGACCTTTAGAGTGACCCCGGTCATTCATAAAGCGTCTCGCTTTTTTATTTTTGGGAAATGGGAGGATCGCATGGTTGCTTTTTTAACCTCTTTGGGCTTTGTTGTCTTGGCAGAGATGGGCGACAAAACCCAATTGCTGGCCATGGCCTTTGCCACCCGATACGTTGGGAAAACCGTCCTTTGGGGAGTCTTTACGGCTACCCTGGTCAACCACTTCCTGGCCGTTATGGTGGGAAATTACCTGGATCATTTCTTACCGATGGAATACGTAAAGACTGCCGCGTCTGCGGCTTTCATCTTGTTCGGCCTTTGGACAATGCGGGGAGATACCCTAAAAAATGAAGACAAACGATTTAACTACAGCCCTTTCTGGACGGTGGCTATTGCCTTCTTCTTTGCCGAGATGGGCGATAAAACTCAATTGGCAACGGTGGCCCTGGCTGCCGAATTTAATACGATTATTCCAGTTTGGCTCGGCACAACAGCCGGGATGGTGGTTGCGGATGCGATCGGCATCGGGGTCGGCTCTGTCATGAGCAAAAAGATTCCTGAAAGGGTAATTAAGTGGGTGGCGGCTGGCGTTTTCATTGCCTTTGGTATCTTTGGCTTGTATGAATCTCTTGCCCCTTAGAGACTGATATGTTGAGTTGGGACTTTTTTGTTGCCTTTTTAAGCATCCTCTTCATAGACCTCATCCTTGCAGGGGATAACGCTGTGGTCATAGCGATGGCTGTCCGCGGTCTGCCATTCGCCCAAAAGAAGAAAGGCCTCATATTGGGCGCTGGGGCGGCGGTAATACTAAGAATCGTTCTGACATTCTTTGCGGCCAAACTTCTTACATTCAGCTTCATAAAATTCTGCGGCGGGTTATTGCTGCTGTGGATAGCCCTTCGGCTTGCGGTGGAGGGAGCCCATGAGAATAGGCAATATAAGGAAGGAGGGACACTTAAACAGGCGGTAGCTACGATAATGATAGCCGATGTCCTGATGAGCGTAGATAATATACTTGCCATAGCGGGCGCTTCCAGGGGCAATCTCTCCCTCCTCATTTTTGGTTTGGGATTAAGTATCCCATTGGTGGTCTTTGCCAGTACCGTTTTTTCAAGGTTGATCGAAAAATACCCAAGTATTTTGTATATTGGGGTGGCGGTTTTAGGTAGAGTTGCAGGCGAGATGATAATTACAGATCCATTTATTCATGATTTCATAGATCCAAGTAAATTTACAGAATACATCTTTCAGGCGGTTCTAATGATGGGTGTTGTTTTGGTAGGAATATTTCGGAATAGGGATAAGCGATCGAAAAGCAAAAATTAGGTGGCGACGAATCTCCCCTGCCCCCGCCCCACGGCTTGGTGCGTTGGGCGGGTTCAAAGACAAATTCCTGAAAAATCTAGCAATTTGGATCCGTGCTATAAGTGGCGCTTGAACCGACGTGGGTGAAAGGGGGGCGCCCGCAAATGATTCACTTTTTCGACGTTCCCCTTTTGCGAAATACCAAAAGAAAAAAATGGCATTTCCCTCATGCTTCGATGGAAAGCATGGTTGCCGGGGCAAAAAGATCTCGGGTCCGGTCTGCCCTAACGATCCCTGTCCAGGACTTGCGGAAGATGGCTTTGGACAGCGGGGATATGATATTTTTATCTTAACAATTCCCGGGAAATAACCAATTTCATGATCTGATTCGTACCTTCATAGATCTGCGTGATCTTGGCGTCGCGCATCATACGCTCGAAGGGGAAATCGGTCATGTACCCATATCCACCGGCAATTTGCAGGGCATCTGTGGCGACCCTCATCGCCACATCCGAGGCGAACATTTTGCAGCAGGCTGACATGTATGATTTCCTGGGATGATTCGTGTCCACCATGTCCGCAGCCTGGTAATTCAGGGCACGAGCGGCCTCAATCTGAGCTGCCATATCCGCCAGCATCCAGCTGATCCCCTGGAAAGATGCAATGGGCTTACCGAACTGCACCCGCTCTTTGGCATATTTGACGGCCTGATCCAGAGCCCCCTGAGCAAGACCAACGGCCTGGGACGCGATGATCGGCCTCGAGGTGTCCAGGGTCTGCATGGCATAGACAAATCCCTTGCCTTCCTTCCCCACTAAATTCTCCGCAGGAACCTCTACATCCTCAAAAATTAACTCCCCGGTCGGCGACCCTTTAATCCCCATCTTCGATTCCCATTTGGCAATCGAATATCCCTTAGACTCCTTCTCCACAATGAATGTACTGATTCCCTTTACGCCCTGGGAGCTGTCGGTCATGGCGAACAGGCAGATCACGTCTGCGATCGGGCCGTTGCTGATAAAGCATTTGGAACCATTGAGGATGTACCTGTCCCCCTTTCTGACCGCCCGGGTCTTCATGGCCGCCGCATCGGAACCCGCACCCGGCTCTGTAAGGCCGAAGGCAATAAGTTTTTCTCCGGAGGCGATGGAGGGCCCGTATTTCTTCTTCTGTTCCTCTGTCCCCGCGATGAGGATCGGCTCCCATCCCAGGGACTGGACCTGCACGATCAATGAGGAACTTACGCAGGCCCGGGCGATCTCCTCGACGGCGAGACAGACGAAAATGTGCCCTCTGAAAAAGCCGCCGTATTCCTCAGGAATACTCAAACCCAGAAGGCCCATATCCTGGAATATCTTTTTCAGTTCCCAGGGAAACTCGCCCTTTTTATCAATATCCGCAGCCCGCGGCCCGACCCTTTCGGTGACCATTCTCCTTACTTGATCTACGAATAATTTCTGATCTTCATTCAACTGAGACATTTTTGACCCTCCTCCGATTTCAATCCTCTAAAAGAGGAAAAGATGTAGGCACCCGATGGGTGCATGGCTTGAAATGTTATAAATCTAAACCCACTCAGATTTCAACATAATAAATTTCGAACGCATTTCTTGTCAACTCCCCTCAAAATCTGATGCGAAATAAACAGCCAGGGACGACAATATTGTCTTTGAAAGTTTAAGCTTGAATCTATAAGAAAACCTCGAAGATCCGGCCCATCTCGGCGCCAGGCCCCCGCTCTTGCCGAAATGAAGCGTTGCGGCTGAAAGAGTTGGGGTTTGCCCAGGTCTGGGAGTTTGGTCCAAAAGAATCCTAAGAAACTACCAATCTGGCCGTGTAAAAAACGCTATCCCCTATTATTTTATTGATTTTATTAATGAAATTAAGTAAAATTTATGACCCCCATGGGAGAAAGGCCATAATTCTGCGGAGGAATTAATTATGAGGAACATTCTGCCGATATTACTGTTGTGAAAAACCGCTTCGCTTTCCCTGTACTCCTCTTTTTATTATTATGGCTTCCACCCATAGAAGGAGAATCAAGAGATAAAGAAGCCCTTCCTGCGGGTGCCTCCATACCGATTCTTCTCTACCACCGTTTCGGGCCCGTAGTTGCCGATCGCATGACCCTTCCAACCCCCGTTTTCGAGTCCCACTTAAAATTCCTTCATGATAACGGCTACACCGTGATACCTCTCCGGGACCTGGTGGATGGTTATTTCCGAAGAGCCCTTACACCATCTGCCCATTTGGTCGCGATTTGTGCTGATGATGGCCACAAATCGGTCTACACGGATATGTTCCCGCTGATTAAGAAATACCGCATTCCCACGACGCTTTTCTTATATCCTTCCGCCATATCCAACGCCTCCTATGCTATGACCTGGGATCAACTCAAGGAAATGAAGGATACAGGCCTTTTCGATTTTCAGTCTCACTCGTACTGGCATCCCAACTTCAAGAAAGAAAAAGAAAGGTTGAACCCGGCAGAATATGAAAGGTTTGTGGAGATGCAGCTTAATAAATCAAAGGAAACACTGGAGAAGAAACTGAATGTGAAAGTGGATCTGCTGGCCTGGCCCTTTGGCATCTATGATGGCTGGCTGATGACGAAAGCGACGGATGCAGGATATGTCGCGGCATTCACTATTGAGCGGCATCAGGCCCGCCCGTCTGATCACAGGATGGCTCTTCCACGGTTTCTTTTGACCGATGCAGACCGAGGGAAGGTATTCGAGGGGATACTGGCCGGGTATACCTCAATGGCCAAAAGGAAAAATGCTTATGAGTAGAACGGATAAAGTATTTATAATGGTTTTATGGGTTGTCGTTTTTTCCCCGATAGCGGGCTATCCGGCAGGGCTTACGGATATAAGGGTAGTGGATCTTTTTACTGGGGAACCCGTAAGGGATGCAAGGATGACTTTGAACAATGACCTGGTGCTGAACGGCCAACAGGGCACGTTTCCCACAGCCAACGGAGGGATGAAATTAAGAGTAAAAGCGTATGGATACAGAAGGGTAGAGCAGGCGATCGCCACTCATCTCCTTCCTACCCTCCACCCCATAAAGTTGATGCCTTTCACTCCCAAAGCTCTCTATCTTTCCTTTTATGGCATAGGGGAGAGGAGCCTGCGGGAATCTGCCCTGAAGCTCATCCGGGAGACTGAACTCAATGCTCTGGTCATAGATATCAAGGGGGATAGAGGCTGGATTCCCTATAAGAGCTCCATCCCCCTGGCCGCTGAAGTCGGCGCTCAACGAATCATCACCGTAAAAGACATAAGCGGCCTGATGAAGTCCTTAAAAGAAAAGGGCGTATATACCATTGCCAGGATTGTCGTGTTTAAAGATAACCCCCTGGCTCGGGCCAAGCCCGATTTAGCGGTGAAGACCGAGAGTGGAGAAATATGGCGTGATCGGGAAAATCTTGCCTGGGTAGACCCATTCAAAAAGGAAGTATGGGATTACAACATTCAGATTGCGGTCGAGGCTGCGCAATACGGATTTGACGAAATCCAGTTCGACTATGCTCGGTTTCCAGATACCCACGCTCCTCGATTTTCCCTGCCCAACACAGAGGCAAACAGGGTAGAAGCCATCGCTGGATTCCTTAGGGAAGCCAAACAGAGGCTCATGCCTTATAATGTCTTTGTGGCTGCGGACATCTTCGGTTATGTTTGCTGGAATCTCAACGATACATGCATTGGACAAAGACTGGATGTCCTTTTGCCCCACCTGGATTATCTATCTCCCATGCTTTACCCCTCGGGTTTTCAATATGGGATACCGGGTTATCGCATTCCTGTTGAGAACCCTTATGAAATTGTGTATCTTTCCCTTAAGAGAGCCCAGGAGCGTACCAACCTTCCCTCCTTTCGCTTCAGACCCTGGCTACAGGCATTCAGAGATTATGGTTTTGACAGGCGGTGCTTTAATGGTAGGGAAATAAGAGAACAAATCGATGCGGCCGGGAAATTTGGTTCCCAAGGTTGGATGCTCTGGAATCCAGGCAACAATTATTCCTCGGAAGGCCTGAAAACAAAGGAACCATCGACCTGGATAACGGGCCTTGCTCCCCACCCGAAAACCTAGTAAGATCATTAAGAATTGGGACGATCGTATTTAATCCTTTGAAGGGCTGAAAGACTGTGAAGCGACGAGGCGGGGTTCTCTTCACAATATTGTTCTTGTCATGCTTTGTGATTGAACCTCTGGCAGGGCCAGCAGCGTACTCCTCTCAGGTATTGCGCGAAGAGCAACTATCCCCCATTGCCGAGATCGTTGCCCAGGCGATTCACGCCGCCCAGTTTCCCGGAGCCGTGGTTCTGATTGGAAACCAGGGTAAAATTGTCTACCGCCGGGCCTTCGGCGACCGTGTGCTCAAGCCGAAGAAGCTACCCATGACTGCCGACACCATCTTCGATATCGCCTCTCTCACCAAGGTTATTGCTACCACGACCGCAGTGATGCAGCTCGTGGAGAAAGGACAAGTGAGTCTCGAAGACCCGGTAGCCAAATATTGGCCGGAATTCGAGACTCATGGCAAGGAGGAAATCAAGGTACGCCACCTCCTCACTCATTATTCCGGGCTCCCACCGAATTTGAGCCTGAAGCCGGAGTGGTCAGGTTACGAAATGGCCCTCCAAAAAATTGCTGAAGAGAGACCGATATCTCCTCCGGGGACACGTTTTATATATAGCGACCTGAATTTCGTCATCCTGGGCGAGCTCATCCAGCGGATTTCCGGACAGATGCTTGACGTATACTGCAGCGATCATATCTTCAAGCCCCTGGGGATGAAGGATACCTGCTTCAGGCCTTCGCGGGCTCTGGGTAACCGCATTGCCCCCACCCGGTGGAATGGAATCGGAAAAGTTCATGATCCGACGGCCTACCGGATGGGTGGCGTAGCGGGTCACGCCGGGCTCTTCTCCACTGCCGATGACCTTTCGATCTTCGCCCAGACCCTTCTCGACGGAGGCAGCCTTCAGAACGGGCAGATTCTTAGCCCGCTCCTAGTCGAGAAGATGACCCTGCCCCAATCGCCGCCTGACAAAATGCCTTTGAGGGGACTTGGCTGGGACATCGATTCGCCTTTCGGCTCGAATCGGACTGAATTGTTTCCCGTGGGTTCTTACGGGCACAGAGGTTTCACCGGAACCGGGATCTGGATCGATCCCGTTTCTAAAACTTATATCATTATCCTGACCAACCGGGTTTACCCGAGTGGCCAAGGCGATGCCGAGCCGCTGCGGGCCCAGATCATTTCCCTGGTAGCGGAGGCGATGGAACCGGTCTCCCCAGAGCAGGTTCTGGCCAGCAGGCCCTCCCTCGCGGACTATTCAGAACAGATGAAGAGTTACAGCGAGAGGCTACAAACCGGAATCGATGTTCTGGCGGCCAAAAGGTTTGTGCCTCTGGCCGGTTTGCGGGTGGGACTCATCACCAATCATTCCGGTCTGGATTCGGCAGGACGGCGTACCCTGGACCTCTTTGGCAAGGCGCCAGGGGTAAAACTGGGGGTGATCTTCAGCCCAGAGCACGGCCTCTCGGGCGAGGCGGAGGAGAAAGTCCCTTCGAGCAAAGAGCCCCTGACCCACCTGCCGATTTACAGCCTCTACGGAGATGTCTTGCGCCCAACAGAAAAGATGCTCAAGGGCCTGGACGCACTGGTCTTTGACATCCAGGATGTGGGGGTTCGCTTCTACACCTACATCGCCACGATGGGTTATGCCATGGAAGCTGCGGCAGAGAAAGGGATCCCTTTTTACGTCCTCGACCGGCCTAACCCCATCACCGGTTCGCTGGTTCAGGGCCCAATCCTGGACAAGGACTTGAAATCTTTTACCGGTTACTTTCCTCTGCCAATCCGGCATGGGATGACGGTCGGCGAACTGGCGAAAATGTTTAACGGGGAAAACAAGATTGGTGCGGAGCTGCAGGTCATCAAAATGAGCGGCTACAAACGCACCGATTGGTATGACGAAACCGGCCTGCCATGGGTGAACCCTTCGCCGAACTTACGGACCCTCACGCAAACGATCCTCTATCCCGGGGTGGCCATGGTCGAGGGGGCGAACGTGAGCGTAGGAAGGGGAACCCCTACGCCTTTCGAACTTCTGGGCGCCCCCTGGATCGACGCCCAAGAGCTCACCGCATACCTGAACGACCGCAACATCCCGGGTGTCCGCTTCCTGCCGGTGGATTTCATGCCGGAGAGCGATCGCTTTGAGAAACAGTTCTGTCATGGCGTTCAAGTCATCCTGATCAACCGACAGGAACTGGACTCCCCGGCACTGGGGTTAGAAATCGTCAGCGCGTTACAGAAGCTTTATCCGAAGGACTTCCAGCTTGATAAAACACTGCCCCTGATCGGGACGCGGGAAGTTTTGCAGGCCATCCAGGAGGGTCAGGACCCCAATTCCATCGTGCTGAAATGGCAGGGCCCGCTGGAACAGTTCCATAAGCTCCGGTCAAAATATTTGCTTTATTAAAATTCGAAATACCCCAACCCTCTTCTCCTGGAAACCTGACGATTCGTCCAGAACCCTCAGACCCCCAGCAGGCGGATCCGCAGAGCACGATCGCTGAGCAGGTCCCCGGCCAAGCCAGCGTACTCGATCATACCGTTATTGAGAACATAGGAGCGGTTGGCTAAAGCCAGGGCTAAACTGGCGTTCTGTTCGACTAAGAGGATGGTGGTCTCCCCCTTAATTTCTTCGATGATCTTCCGGACGCTGTCAACCACCGAGGGAGCCAGGCCCTCGAAAGGTTCGTCCAGGAGAAGGATTTCCACGTTGCCCATGAGCGTCCGCGCGATGGCCAACATTTGCAGCTCCCCTCCGGATAAGGTTTCGCCCCGGCGGTTCTTGAGCTCTTGTAGCTTGGGAAACACCCGCAGGACTCTTTCTAAATTCCAGACTTTTGTGCTCAATCCCTCCTTGCTGGCAATCATCAAGTTTTCCATCACGGTCAGATTGGGGAAAATACGCCGCCCCTGGGGGACTAACCCCAACCCTTTGCGGGCGATCTCTTCCGCTTTCAACCCGGAGATCGTTTCTCCCCGGAAGGCGATTTTTCCACTTCGGGGTGAGGTGACTCCCATAACGCTATTCAGAGTGGTGGTCTTTCCCGCCCCATTCCTGCCCAGGAGGCAAACCACTTCCCCCTGGTGAACCGTTAGAGAGACGTCGTGCAAAATATGGCTTTTTCCGTAATAGGTGTTGATCTCGGAAATTTTCAAAAGAGCCTCGGCGGAGGGGGACGGGGAGATGGTGGCGGCCGGGGCCACTTTTTCCAAATGAAACCCGCCGAGGTAAGCCTCCTGCACTCCCGGGCTCTGCTGGATTTCCTGCGGGGTCCCCTCCGCAATCACTTTTCCCTGGTTGAGGACCGTGATTCGATCGGAAAGGGTCAAGACGCGATCGATGTCGTGTTCGATGAGAAGGATCGTGTGCTCCCCGGAAAGCTGCCGAATGAGCTTGGCCACGCGGGGGCGCTCGCGGGAAGACAAGCCGGCCAGGGGCTCATCGAGCAAGAGCAATTCAGGATTGGCCGCTAAGGAAATACCGATCTCCAGAAGGCGCTGATCCCCATGGGAGAGGCTGCTGGCCTTCATGCTCTCTCGCCCGCATAGGCCAACGGTGGCGATGATTCGCTCCGCTGCTACATTGATATCTTCCAATTTCTCGGTTACGGAGAAGAAATTAAAACAATGGGGCGTGCGGGCCTGGACCGTCACTCGGATGTTCTCGAAAACCGTCAGATCCTGGAAGATGCTGATGATCTGAAAAGAACGGGAAAGCCCCTTCGCTACGATTTGATTGGGCATGAGCCCGCTGATCTCCTCGCCTTTAAACTTCACCTGCCCCCCGTCCATGGGCAGGAGTCCGGTGATCACGTTGAAGAGAGTTGTTTTCCCAGCCCCATTGGGGCCGATGATCGAGCGCAGCTCGCCTTTCTCTACCTGCAAGCTCACCTGATCCACCGCGGCCAGGCCCCCGAAATATTTCGACACCCCTTGCAAGGTGAAAACGACATCCCCGGTTGGCCGATAAGGATGGCGCGGAGCGAGGTCTGCTTCCTCATCGCCGGGTTCGGCTGTAGACCCCGGGTTTCCTGTACGGGCAGGAGTCGCTGGGAAAATTTCTTGACCCTTTCGGAAAGAGGCGATGAGGTTGGAAAGGATACCCACGATCCCATTGTAAGAGAAGAGAACGAACCCCATGAAGATAATGCCGAAGAAAACCAGCCAGTTTTCCGTATAAGAGCTGAGCAGGTCCCGGAGGAAGATGAAGATTGACGATCCTACCACGGGGCCGAAGAAATTGCGCATTCCCCCTACGAGGGCCATGGCCGCGATTTCCCCGGAGGTGACCACGTGCAGGGTTTGGGGATAGGCGAAATTTAGCAGGAGAGTATAGAGCGCCCCGGCCAGTCCTCCGAAGAAGGCGGAGAAGACGAAGGCCATGAACTTATACTGCTTGGGATTGTAGCCCAGGCAGAAGGTGCGCACCTCATTCTCCCGGATGGCCTGCAGGACGCGGCCAAATGGGGAATGAACGATTCGCCATATGAGAATCGTGGCCAGAACTACCCAAACCCAGGAGAAGTAGTAGAAGGCCAGCTGATTGGCTAGGTTGATCTTGACGATGAGCAGATTCAGCGGGTAGCGCTCAATCCCCCCTAACCCGTTCTCTCCGCCGGTGATCGCGGTGGCGCGGAAGACAATATAGAAAAACATCATCGTAAACGCAAAGGTCAGGAGGGAAAAATAGACCCCCCGCTTGCGCATGAGTAGATAGGCCAGGATGACTCCGATGAGGGTTGCCCCTAAGATCCCACAGAGGATGGGCAAGATCACCATGCCCCTGAAAAAATGAATTTGGGCAAGACCACAGAAATAAGCTCCCAGTCCATAGAAAGCGCCATGGCCAAAGGAGAGCAGCCCGGTATACCCCAGGAGAATATTGAATCCCAGTATTAAAACTGAGAAAATGAGGATCTCATTGGCCATGGAGATGGTGGATCCAAGCTGGACCATCAAGAAGGGCAAAACCAGAAATAAGGCGAAGAGGATCAGCAAGGGGTGCTTATGCCAAGGGGGACGGGGTTTCCAATATCCTTTTTCGCTGGTCATCAATCGAACCGCTCCCATCTTTCTCCGAATAGGCCACGGGGCCGGATGAGCAAGATGATAATCATCAGGATGTACATCGCCGATTGGGCGATGGGCGGCCAGATGAGAATGGAGAGGTTTTCAACCTCACCCACCAGAAGGCCAGATAATATGGCTCCCCAGAAGCTTCCCAGGCCGCCGATGACCACCACGACGAAGGCAATATTCCCTACATTATCTCCCATGGCCGGTTGAACGCCAGCCAAGGGAGCGGCGAGTACTCCGGCGAAGCCGGCCAAGGCGGCGCCTAGGCCGAAGACCAGGGTCATGATGGGCTTGAGGCTGATGCCCAAAACGCGGACCATCTCCGGGTCTCGGCTCCCGGCCCGGATGATCATTCCGTAGGGCGTTTTTTCAATAAACCACCAAAGTCCGAAGATCACCCCGATAGAGCATAGGAAAATAAAGATGCGGTAGCGGGAGAAGTCTGTTCCCCAAGAGGCAAAAGATTTCATCGTTCCCGAAAAAAAGGTGGGAATGAGATAGGGAAAACCGGAAGGGCCCCAGATGATGCGGATGATTTGCTCGAGCACCATGGCTAAGCCGAAGGTGAAAAGAAGGCCGCGGAGCGGGTCGCCCACATAGATGCGGCGCAGGAAGCTGGCCTCAATGATCATCCCCAGCAAGCCGACCAGAATGGGCGAGACAATGAGGGATGGCCAGTATCCCAATTGGTTGGTGACCAGGACCATCGCGTAGGCCCCCAAGGCGTACACGACACCATGGGCGAAATTGATGATGCCGATCATCCCGAAAATGACCGAAAGACCAATGGCCATGAGCACGTAGAGTGAGCCCATGACGATGCCGTTGATAAAATAATAGATAAAGTTCGCTACCGTCATAATAAAGTTCCTTTCAGGAGGCTACGATGGGAAAGGATTGGGCCAGCCCGCCCTTTGCCGAGGCTGGGCCGGCCACATCCAGGACTTCACCAGGGTTCCATATTGCATACATTCTCGGAATCTGGGATGGCGATGGCGGTTAGCGGTTGATTCTTACCCGGGACTTCTTCCATGACTTCAAAGATGTCGTACTCTTTATCAGAGCTCTCCTCCCTGGTTTTACCCCGGACGACATACATGGGCTCCATCAATTGGTGGTCCCATTCGCGGAAATAAAGCTCTCGGCCCTTCAGGCAGTGAATCTTAAAGCCCTCCAGGGCTTGGCCGATCTTGACTCCATCGGTGGAACCCGCTTTGGCAATGGCCCCCAGGATGCATCGGGTCCCGACGTAATCAGACCAGGCTTGGTTTTCCGGCAGCTTGCCATAGAGCTTCTTGAATTTCTCGGCCCAGGCCAAACTTTCTTTATTGATGGTGTGGTACCAGAGAAGAGGGAACATGCCCAGCACATTGCCCACCCCCGCCTGCCAAGCCGGAGCCGTATCACAGACTCCCCCGGCCAGGGGGAAAGGCATCCCGTATTCTTTATACTGCTTGAAGAAGTTCGTCTGATCCGTGCCGGCCAAGTTTTGGAAAACCGTGTCGGGCTTGGCATTCTTGATCTTCAGGAGGTAGGAAGAAAAATCGGTCGTTCCGGTCGGGACAAGTTCGCTTCCCAATTCCACCCCCTTGTATCTCTGGAGGAGATTGCGAGAGACCCGCAGCAGGTCATGCCCGAAAGCGTAATCCGAGGTGATGAAGTACCAACGGTTGAATTTTTTATTCTTAATGAGCCAGTCCCCGATGGTACTGACGTATTGGGTGTTGCACGCTTCGGTACAAAAGACATAGCGATGGCAGCGTTTGTTGCGGATCTCATCGGAGTTGGAACCCGTGTTTACCAGGATGATTCTGGCTCGCTGCACCACATCTCCGATGGCCAGGGCACAGGCGCTGCTCACCGTTCCCTGAATGGCCTGAACCTTATCTTTCTCGATGAGCTTGCGGGCCTTCTGCACCGCCACCCCCGGGTTCACTTCATCTTCCAAGATCAGCTCCACTTTGCGCCCCAGAATTCCCCCGGCAGCATTCGCCTCCTCCACCGCTAACATGGCCCCATGGTTGGCATACCAGCCCATCTGAGCTAAAAACCCGGTGCTCGGGGTAATCTGACCTATCTTGATCGGTTCAGCAGCCAAGGATTCCCGGCCGCGGGGGCCGACGAAACCCATGGTCAAAGCGGCCATTCCCGCCCCTTTGATGAAAGACCTGCGAGTGATACCCTTTTCTTCTTTCCTTCCCATTTTAACGACCTCCTTATTCATTATTCATTTCAGGGACTGGCATCCTTCCAAGCAAAAAGCACGGGTCACCTCCCTTCCCTAGGCAAAATTCGCTTTCCTCTCATGGAGGGATCATTGCAAAATGTCATGGGGGATAATCCACCCCCGGGTGCCTGCCCCACCTTCTCACTCTGGCTGATAGCTGACAATATTTGAATATCATTTTCCATAAGTCAAGAGAAATTTTGGATGAAAGGGCACCAAAATTTTCCCGATCAATTGGCTTGACTTTTTTTTTAAAATCCTTTAATAGCTTTAAGCAATATCCCCAGATGATTTTTTGAGGAGGGAGCCGGATGCCACGAATCGTAAGATGCGGTTTGATTCAGGCACATTGCGATATTTCCGGAGATCAACCTCAGGAGAAGATTAAAAAACACCTGATCGAAAAACATCTCAAACTCATCCAGGAGGCAGGTCAAAAAAAGGTTCAAATCCTCTGCCTCCAGGAGCTCTTTTACGGTCCTTACTTCCCCGCGGAGCAGAATCCTAAATGGTATAACCTCACCGAGAAGATTCCCCAGGGCCCAACCATTCAGCTGATGATAGAGCAAGCCAAGAAATACTCCATGGTCATGATTGTGCCGATCTACGAAGAGGAGATCACGGGGATATACTACAATGCCGCTGCCGTGATCGATGCCGATGACCGGTACTTGGGAAAGTACCGCAAGAGCCACATTGCCCACACCCTTCCAGGCTTCTGGGAGAAGTTTTACTTCAAGCCAGGGAGCCTTGGGTATCCTGGGTTCGAGACGGCTTACGCCCGCATCGGGGTTTACATCTGTTACGATCGTCACTTTCCGGAAGGGGCGCGGATCCTCGGACTAAACGGGGCTGAGATCATCTTCAACCCCTCGGCCACAGTAGCCGGGCTTTCCGAGTACCTTTGGAAATTGGAGCAACCCGCCCACGCCGTGGCCAATGGATATTTTGTCGGGGCCATCAATCGGGTCGGGCATGAGCTCCCCTGGGACATCGGCGAGTTCTACGGAACCAGCTATTTTTGCAACCCCAGGGGACAGATCGTGGCCGAAGCTTCCCGGAACAAAGATGAGTTAGTGGTCGCGGACCTGGATCTCGATATGATCCGCGAGGTTCGAAACATCTGGCAATTCTTCCGGGATCGCCGCCCCGAGACGTACCGGTCAATGGCAGACCTCCTTCCCTAGTGCGGGGCAGCATGGCAGGAGCGAAATAGACGGATGCACTACCGGGAACTGTTGGAGGCCTTTCGGGAACTGGAGACCGGATTTTCACCTCAAGAGGCGGTGACGGAGGCGACGCGATGCATTAAGTGTGAAGAGGGTCCGTGTGCCAAGGCCTGTCCGGCTGGGGTGGATGTGGTCAAATTCATCCGTCAGATCGCCACGCGGAATCTCGTGGGAGCGATTAAGGTCATCAAAGAAGATAACATCCTGGCCGGAATCTGCGCCAGGATCTGTCCCCAGCGCATGCTGTGCGAAGGCAAATGCAGTTCCTCAGAGTTGGCCAGCCCGATAAAAATCGGCCGCCTTCAGCGATTTGCGGCGGATCAGGAGGCGGAGAAAGGGCCCAAGCCACTGAAGTCGTTTCCGCCAAAGGGCATCCAGGTGGCGGTCGTGGGATCTGGACCTGCGGGGCTCTCCGCGGCGACTTTTCTCAAACGCCTGGGGTACGAGGTGGACCTCTTTGAGGCCGAATCCCTTCCTGGAGGAGTCCTCACCCATGGAATCCCGGCCTATCGCCTTCCCAAGAATGTGGTTCAGAGGGAGGTCGAATATGTCCGGTCTCTGGGCGTATCTATTTTTACAGGGCGACCGATAGACGCTCCCCTGGCTCTCCTGGAACACTACAAGGCAGTCTTCTTGGGAGCCGGCTCCAATCGTCCTGATCAACTGGGCATACCGGGAGAAGACCTGGCGGGGGTGATCCAGGCTCTCGACTTTCTCAAAGAGGTAAACCTGGCTTTACTGGAGCAACGGGACTGTGAAATCCATGTGGGGGATCCGGTGGTAGTCATTGGGGGAGGAAATGCGGCCATCGATGGAGCGGTCGTGGCCCGCAGGCTGGGAGCGTCCCGGGTAGCCATTCTTTATCGTCGCTCCGAGCAGGAAATGGCCGCCTGGGAGGAAGAGAGACAATTTGCCAGGAGCCAGGGCGTTGTCTTCCATACCCTCACGCAACCGGTCCGCTTTCTCGGGGATCGCGGGAAACTGGCAGAGGTCGAGTGCCTGAGGGTGCAACTGGGTGAGGCGGATGATTCGGGTCGCAGGCGGCCTATCCCTCTGGCGGGTACTGAGTTCCGCATCGCCTGCGATACGGCTATCGTAGCCATTGGACAGAGGCCCGGTCCTGGGCTCGATGGGCTTAAAAGAGACCGGAGGGGCCTCGTTGAGGTGGATGAGGAGACCCTGGTGACTTCCGTCCAGGGAATTTACGCGGGTGGGGACTTGATTCGAGGGAGCGACACGGCGGTTCGGGCTGTAGGAGATGGCAAGCGGGCCGCTCTCGCTATGGATGCCTGGATTCAAGGCCGCCATTAAAAAGGAGGAGGTTTTATCATGAAGATTGGGGGAGAACGAGACTTGAGTGTTGACTTTTGTGGGATCCGATTCAAGAACCCTTTTGTCATCGCGTCGGCTCCTCCGGCCACCACGGGGGAGATGATCGGCCGCGCCTTCGAGGCAGGCTGGGCAGGGGCCACGACCAAGACCTTGATGGTCGAGGCCGAGAGCGTGATCGTTAACGTTACCCCGCGCCTCGCCAGCCTCAGCTTTCCGGGTCCTAGCAATGAGCCCAAGAAGATCTACGCCTTTGAAAACATCGAACTCGTCACGGACCGTTCTTTTTCCGTCTGGTTAAAGGAGATTGAAGAACTGAGAAAGAAGTATCCAGACCAGGTGCTGATCGCGTCCATTATGGACGACGCCAGTAAGCCGGACGGCTGGCAGTACATGGCCAAAAAGTGCGAAGAAGCCGGGGCCCAGATCATCGAGCTTAATCTGTCCTGTCCTCACGGAATGCCTGAGTTGGGGATGGGAGCGGCCATCGGTCAAGACGCGGAGTTGGCCGCTACCGTTACGCGCTGGACTACCGAGGCAGTGAGGATTCCGGTCATGCCCAAGATGACCCCCAATGTGACCGACGTCGGGGCCGTGGCCAAGGCGTGTGTGGAGGCGGGGGCTTCCGCCATCTCCGGCATCAACACGGTGGCCGCCATCATTGGGGTGGATCTGGAAACCCTGGTGCCCAGACCGAATGTGGCCGGTTACTCCGCCCACGGGGGGCTCTCCGGGCCTGCCGTGAAGCCGATCGCGCTGAAGGCGGTAGCCACCATGGCCAAGGCTGTGAAGGTACCTATCTCCGCCCTCGGCGGGATCAGCTCCTGGGAGGACGCCGCCGAATTCCTCCTTCTGGGGGCCTCTACTCTCCAGGTCTGCAGCAGCGTGATGGCCCGGGGATACGGCATTATCGAGGACCTTCTGGATGGACTTGGGAACTACATGGAAGACAAGGGGTTCGACAGCATTGCGGAGATGGTGGGTCTTTCGCTGGAGAAACTTATCGGGCAGACGGAACTCAGCCGGGAGGTGCGTCTGGCTTGCAACATCAAAGAAGAAACCTGCGTGAAATGCGATCTGTGTTATGTGAGTTGCCGGGATGCTGGATACCAGGCAATCAAGCTCAAGGAAGACCGGATGCCCCAGGTGGACAGGGAAAAGTGCACGGGTTGCTCCCTTTGCCAGCAAGTTTGTCCGGTCTGGGACTGTGTGACGCTGACGCCACGGGAAAGCGTTCGGGCCTGAGGGAACCCGAGCGGCTGAATGCTTCTGGAGATAGAGAGGGGCGGGGATAAGGAGACTCCGGGCAACTAGAAACCATCAAAGGCGATTTCCCAATCACCATTGCCGAGCCAGTTTGGTAGTGGGCCAGAATAGGAGGGCATCATGGATCTGAAAATTGTCAATGGAACTGTCGTAACGGCCAATAAAACCTTGCGGGCCGACGTGGGAATAGCCAAAGGGAAGGTCGTTAAGATCACCAGAAAAATCAAGGAACCCGCCCAGGAAGAATTGGATGCGAAAGGTCTCTATGTTTTCCCTGGAGGGATTGACGTTCATACGCACTTGGACATGCCCTTTGGTGGGACAGTTTCCAGTGATGACTTCCGCACCGGCACGATCGCCGCGGCCTTCGGAGGGACTACCACCATTGTGGACTTCGCGATCCAGGGCAAGGAAATGACCTTAAAGGACACCCTGGAGACTTGGATGAAGAAGGCCGAAGGCAAGGCGGTCACCGACTATGGGTTTCATGTGGCGATTACCCACCTGGACGACGCCATCATGGAAGAAATCGGTCAGATGGTGGCTTTGGGGGTGCCAAGCTTCAAGTGTTTTCTGGCTTATAAGGGCGCCTTGATGATCGATGACGGAGCCCTGTATCGCGTCCTGTTAAAGTCCAAGAGCGCCGGAGCCTTGGTGATGATCCACGGAGAAAATGGGGATGTCCTGGATGTGCTCATCAAAGACTTGTTGGCTCAGGGGAAGACCGAACCCAAGTACCATGCTCTCAGTCGCCCGCCCGAAGCCGAGGGGGAAGCGACCGGACGGGCCATCGCCATTGCCCACATGGCCAAAGCGCCCATCTACATCGTCCACCTATCCTGCAAGGAAGCCCTGGAGAAGGTGAAAGCGGCCCGTGACCTTGGATTTCCCGCCTTTGCCGAGACTTGTCCGCAGTACCTCCTGCTTTCCTACCAGAACTATTTGGAGCCCGATTTCGGGGGAGCGAAATACGTTATGTCCCCTCCGCTCAGGGACAAATCCAACTGGAAGGTACTGTGGAAGGGGCTCGCCGAAGGAGACCTCCAGGTCGTCTCCACAGATCATTGTCCTTTCAACTTCAAGGGACAGAAGGAGATGGGAAGAGATAACTTTGCGGCCATTCCAAACGGATCACCCGGCATTGAGCATCGCCCCCCGTTGCTCTTCAGTGAAGGAGTGAATAAGAAGCGCATTACCCTGAACCGATTCGTCGAGCTTGTCTCCACATCTCCCGCAAAGCTCTTCGGTCTTTTCCCGGAGAAAGGCACAGTCGCCGTGGGAAGCGATGCGGATCTCGTGCTCTTCGACCCCAAGGCGCCCTTCACGATCAGCGCCAGGACCCAGCACCAAAACGTTGACTATACCCCTTATGAAGGCTTTAAAGGAAAGGGGGTTGCCAAAGTCGTCATTGCCAACGGCCAGGTCATCGTCCGGGATGGTGAGTTTCTCGGGAAACCCGGAGCGGGCCGTTTTCTGAAAAGAAAACCTTTTGGCCTCAAACGCTGAAATCCGGCCGAATCGGGTCTTCTAAATTTAGAGGGGAAAGGGGGGATGCGCAGGATTTTTTAATAGGGCCTTCGGATTTATGCGGGAAACAAAACTGGATCAACAGGAAGGACGGATAAACTCTGCTTCCAGAAAGGGGGTTCTTTATGGCTTCCGAAACGGTTGTAACTCCGAAAGGATACACTGAAAACCCGGATCTACTTCCAGTTCCGGCTTCAGAGAGAGCAAAAGGATACAATACCTGGACCTTCACGATGATGATGTTCAGCATGAATACCTGCATACCTATGTTCTTCCTGGGACCGATCGGTGGCCAGCTGGGCTTAAACCTCTGGCAGGTCCTCCTGGGTGCCTTCGTCGGAAACCTGGCGGCTTGCATCGTGATGTGGCTCAATGGATCTGTGGGGTTGAAGTATGGCATTACCTACCCGGTCCAGCTCAGGGAATCCTTCGGGTTCAGAGGAATCCATATCCCGGTCATTCTCAGAGGCATTGCCGGCACAGTTTGGTTCGGTGTGGAGGCCTACGCTGGGTCCCTTGCCCTCATGATGATCGTCCTTGCCGGGATAGGAATCGCCACAGAACAGGTCACGCCGATGGCCATCAAGTACCTGACCATTGCGCTCGTTTTCTATCTCGCATCTTTTATCGTCGTTATGAGGTACGGGCTAAAGGGGATAGGTGGGATGGCCGACTGGGCAGGTCCGTTGATGCTTCTCTACTACATATGGCTCGTCTTCTTTCTCGCGAGATCCCCCCAATTCTCCCCTAACATACCCAAAATGTACGTAAGTACTACGGGGTACTTCAGCCTGAAGTTCCTGATTTATCTTGCCGTCCAGACAAACTGGTGGGCCACTGTTGCGCTGAACATCTCGGACCTCACCAGGGGGATCCATCCGAAGAAGCCTCAAGCTTTCGGCATCGGCCTATTCCTGGGGGTCGTCGTTTGTCAGGTGGTCGGTACCTGGTTAGGGTTCGCTTCCGTGATCCTGACCGGAACCATCCTGCCCCAGGACATTATTCTGAAGTACGCCCCGGGTTGGATCGCAGTAATACCCGGCCTTTTATTTGCATTCCTGGCACCCTGGTCCACGGATATCACTGCCAACTCACCGCCGCTCATCAATATTCTCATGGCGACGCTGAAACTCAGGTGGAAACCTGCAGTTTTGTTGGCGGGGATCATCGCCTTCTTCGCAGCCCCCTGGTGGGGAGTCAGTAGCGGACCCGCCTACGTGAACTACATCATCGCTTGGGCCTCCAACTACGGCATCCTGCTGGGGCCAATCGCCGGGATTATGATCGGCAACTACTGGGTCATTAGAAGGCGGAATTATGACCTGCAGAAGCTCTATACGAGCGGCCCGGAGGGATGCTGGTACTCGGGTGGATGGAGCAGGGCAGGCTATATGTCGCTCGTCCTGACGTGGATAGCCTGTTATCTGATCGCCTGGCCCACAGGGCAGATGTCATACGTCAGCGGTATTCCGTTCCCGGGGGGGATAACCTGGTATCCGGCAGTGGTCCTATCCTTTATCTTCTATGTGATCCTTGCGAAGGCTTACAAGGAATAAGGGTTCATCAAAGTCATTGGATGAATAGAGGGGCGATGAGGGTCTCCATTTCCATCGCCCCTTTGCCATTTTCGCCAATCCCACGCCTCCCTCCCTCTCTCCCAGCCTGCGCCAATGCTTTGTCGGGTTTCCGCAAAGGAAGAATACTGTTTCGCCTATTTTCGCAACCAATTTGCAACCAATTTGCTTGACATTCTTTTTGAAATATTTTAATAGCACCTGTACACACATGATTCACAAATGATTTTTTTAAGGAGGGAGAAAGATGCCACGAATCGTAAGATGCGGTTTGACTCAGGTAAATTGTGATATTTCTGGAGATCAACCCCAGGAGAAGATCAAGAAGCACATGATCGAGAAACATCTCAAACTCATCCAGGAGGCAGGCCAAAAAGGGGTTCAAGTCCTCTGCCTCCAGGAGCTCTTCCATGGTCCTTACTTTCCTGCGGAGCAAGACCCCAGATGGTATCGTTATACCGAACGGATTCCCGAGGGTCCCACCGTTCAACTGATGATGGAACAAGCCAAGAAATACTCCCTGGTCATGATGGTCCCCATCTATGAAGCAGAGGCCAAGGGGTTTTACTACAATGCGGCCGCTGTGATCGACGCCGACGGGAAATATTTGGGGAAGTATCGGAAGAGTCACATTCCCCATGCTCGCCCCGGTTTCTGGGAAAAATTTTACTTTAAGCCCGGCAACCTGGGCTATCCGGTCTTCCAGACCGCCTATATCAATTTAGGGGTTTACATCTGTTATGATCGCCATTTTCCCGAAGGAGCCCGCATTTTAGCTCTTAATGGGGCTGAGATTATTTTCAATCCCTCCGCCACTACGGCCGGCGTCTCCGAATATCTGTGGAAATTAGAGCAGCCCGCCCATGCCGTTGCCAATGGTTACTTTGTGGGAGCCAACAACCGCGTGGGACAAGAGTTACCCTGGAATATAGGTGAGTTCTATGGAACGAGCTATTTTTGTAACCCCAGAGGCCAGATCGTGGCTGAGGGATCGAGAGACAAAAATGAGTTGGTGGTGGCTGACCTGGATTTCGACATGGTTGAAGAGGTGCGGAACGTCTGGCAGTTCTTTCGGGATCGCCGCCCGGAAACTTATGATGAAATAGCGGATCTCCTCCCATAACTTTGTCCGTATGAGGAGTGCTTAAAGCAAGGTTTTAAGGTGGGAAATTTGCTTTCGAAAAAAGGTGGGAAGAGACGGCGTGTAGTGTTTCCCCTGGATTCTGCAAGAAGGGCCTTTTAAAGATGAGGAGGGCTATAAAATCATGAAAAGCATGAAGACTAGTGAAAAGGTGGACATGAGCGTGGAATTCTGTGGAATTCGTTTCCAGAACCCCTTCCTTCTGGCCTCGTCCCCCCCGGCCGCCACGATGGAAATGATCGGGCGGGCATTTGAGGCCGGATGGGCCGGTGCAGTTACCAAGACTCTGGTGATCGATGAAAAAGCCTGGGTGGACGTAACCCCCCGTTACTGGAGTCTTGGCTTTCGAAGTGCCGCCAAGGAAAGCAAGAGGATGTATGCCTTCGAAAACATCGAATTGGGGACCCAACGATCCTTTGCTGTTTGGCTTAAAGAGGTTGAGCAACTGAGGAAAAAATATCCCCAACACGTTATAATTGCTAGCATCATGGATGATGCCAGCAAGCCGGATGGCTGGCAATATATGGCCAAGAAATTGGAAGAAGCCGGGGCCCATATGCTCGAACTCAATTTTTCCTGCCCCCACGGAATGACTGAACTGGGGGGGATGGGAGCCGCCATTGGCCAGAACCAGGATCTGTCGAAAACGATCACGCAATGGGTCGCAGATACCGTCAAAATACCCGTAATGCCCAAGATGACCGCCAATGCCGCGGATGTGGGAGTGATTGCCAAAGCCTGCGCCGCCGGGGGGGCCAAGGCTATTGCCGGGATCAATACCGTGGCCGCCATCATCGGGATAGATTTGGAGACTTTCGTGCCCAGGCCATCCGTTGCTGAATATTCTGCCTTTGGCGGACTTTCAGGCCTGGCCATAAAGCCAATTGCCTTGAAGTCCGTAGCCTCCATGGCCACTGCTGTGAAATTGCCGATCTCTGGCCTGGGGGGGATCAATTCTTGGGAGGATGCCGCAGAGTTCCTTCTCCTGGGAGCCTCCACCCTCCAGTTGTGTACCGCAGTTATGACCCGTGGTTATGGCATCCTTGGAGGTTTAATGGATGGGCTGCAAGAGTACATGAAGCGCAAGGAGTTCAATAAGATATCGGAAATGGTTGGCCTTTCCTTAGGGAAGCTGACCCAGCATATGGATCTCAGCCGGGAAGCGCGGGTAGCTTCTTCCATCAGCAAAAAGCTATGTATTAAATGTCAGCGGTGCTTTATTAGCTGCCGGGATGCCGAAACCCAGGCCATTCGCATCAATAAGGACAAATTCCCCCTGGTAGACAGGGTAAAGTGCTCAGGATGTTCCCTTTGCCAGCAGGTCTGCCCGGTTCCTGACTGTATCAAGATGACCCCATTTAAGGGAGCCCGGGCCTGAAAGGTATTGAGTCCTTCCATTTCGCTTGACAGATGGAAATATCATAGATATAAATGGTCCTATTCTTGTTTGCGGCCTAAGAAGATTAAAGAGAATTTCTCGGAAGAGTGAGGACGCGATTTCAATTCTTTCTCCAATTTTCCTGGGTCTTTAGGCGGAAAATTCTTAATTTGAAAGGAGGGATTCCAATAAAAAATTTTTTGTTTTCTGCATTTTTCTTGAAGAAAGGCTCTTTTAAAAAGGTCAAACAAATGACTAACCTCCCAAGGTACCAAAAACTCCATCGCCAGAAAGGAGGATGTTGATGTCCACACAAATGAAAATAACTCCCCAAGGGTACAACGAAAACCCAGATCTTCTCCCCGTTCCGCCGGAAAATCAGAAATATACAACCAGGACCTTCACCTTCATGATGTTCAGCATGAACACGGCCATACCGATGTTCTTCCTGGGACCCATTGGTGCGCAGTTGGGATTGAACATTAACCAGGCCCTCTGGGGTGCGTTCGTAGGGAACCTGGCGGCTGTCATTATCATGTGGCTGAATGGTATACCGGGCATTAAATATGGCATCAATTTCCCTGTGCAGCTCAGAGAATCCTTCGGGTTTGCCGGAAAGCATATTCCGATTATCATGAGAGGTATTTCGGGTACCGTCTGGTTCGGGGTGGAGGCCTACGCGGGTTCCCTCGCTATAATGATGATCATCTATGCAGCATGGGGAATCCCCACGGAGCAGGTGACCCCCCTGGCCATCAAATACCTGGTTATTGCCCTGATCTTCTACCTCGGATCTTTTTACGTGGTCATGAGGTTTGGACTCTCCGGAATCGGAAAGATGGCCGATTATGCGGGGCCCGTGATGCTGATCTACTACATATGGCTCGTCTACTTCCTCTGGGGCAAACCGGAATTTGCTTCCAACATTCCTAAACTATACGAAAGTAAGGTTGCCTACTTCAGCCTGCCTTTCCTGATCTATTTGGCGGTTCAGACGAACTGGTGGGCGACGATGGCTGTAAATATCTCCGACCTTTCTCGCGGAATCCACCCGAAGAATTCCAAGGCTTTCCCCGTCGGTATGTTATTGGGGATCGTCCTCTGTCAGGTGGTCGGTACCTGGTTAGGGTACGCTTCTGTTGTTCTGACGGGAACCATCCTGCCCCAGGATATTATCCTGAAATTTGCTCCGGGTGCCTTTGCGATCGGTGCCGGTCTATTATTCTGCTTCTTGGCACCTTGGTCCACGGATCTCACCGCCAACTCCATACCGCTCATGAATATTCTGATGGCTACGGCCAAACTGCGGTGGAAAACAGCGGCCCTTATTGCCTCGATCATCGCCTTTTTTGCCGCCCCCTGGTGGGCTGTGGACAGCGGACCCGCCTACGTGAATTACATAATTGCCTGGGCTTCTAACTACGGCATCCTGGTAGGGCCAATCGCAGGGATTATGGTATCCAATTACTATCTCCACAGGAAAAGAACGTACGACCTGCAAAAGCTATATACCTATGGCCCGAAAGGATGCTGGTACTCGGGTGGGTGGAGCAAGGCAGGTTACACCTCCTTGATCCTCACCTGGGCGAGCTGCTATATCATCGCCATCCCCACCAAACAAATGCAATATGTTGGCGCGATCCATTTCCCATTTCCCGGCGGAATCACCTGGTATCCGGCCATTGTGCTGTCCATCATCTTCTACTGGATTTTTGCCAAAGCCTTCAAGGAATAACCTGACAAACTTTTAAGACGCAGAGGGGTGATCAGACTGCTCATCGCCCCTCTGCCATTTTCGGCGGTCGCCGGCCTCCCCGTCTCTCTCCCAGCCTGCGCCACCATGGGCTACTTCCTGCCGGGCCGGGGAACTTCCGCGGAAATACAATCCGGCCTGGCCGTGGGCATGATGACCTTAAGGGCCCTCGGGAGGACACGGAAAACCTCCGGGGTTTGCCCGATCAACTCCCCATCGCCGTGATATTTCAGCGGGGGAGAGGATTCGATGGCCACCTCAGGTGCCGAAAAAAAGCGGACTTCCGGCAGGCTCTTGAACCCGAAAAAGGAAAAAAAGGGGGAATGAGCCAGTAGGAGAGATTTGGAGACGCCGGGGACTAAACAAATTTCCATCAAGCCGTCATCTATTTTGACGGGGGAAGGAATTTTCAAAAGAAGGGCGTAGCGAGAAATTTTTGTGAAAAGCACTTGCCAGGCCGGTCCACGATATTGCCAATCCCCACCGGTGATCGAAATCCACGGTAAACGGTACCTGAAGAATTCCAGCGCGACGGCGGGGAAAAAGGGGGAAATGCCTTTCCAATGGTGCCTCCATTGACTCGCCCGCTCGATGACGGCCACGTCAAACCCGACTCCTCCAGCGCCAGCAATGTAGGGTCCCGAGCGAGCTGAGATAACATCCACCGCCCTCGTCCGCCCTTGGCAAAGTACCCCCAGCGCTCCATCGAGGTCGAGGGGAATCCCCCAGTTCCGGGCCAGGTCATTGGCTCCCCCCATGGGGATCACTCCCAGGACCAGGGAGCGGTTGACCAGAGCCGGAAGGAGAGAGTGCACCGTGCCGTCCCCTCCACCGACCACCAGGCAATCGCATCCTTGACTCTGGGCGCGAATAGCAATGGCCAAGGCTTCCTGCGGATGGTTGGACAGGAAGCAATCCGCAGACCACCCGAGGTCCTTTATTTTGGCCACGAGGGTCGGGAATCCCCTTTTTCCCTTTCCGCCGCCGGCGGCAGAATTGACGATAACCTGGAATTTCACCTTTCCCCAGGAAGAATTGTGGAGTTGAAACCACAAAAATATTTTCCCAAAAAATGGGCCACGAAAAAAAGGGTCATGGCGAAGCTGAGGTTTTTCTTGAAAGCTTGGGGATAGGGGGCCCGCCCATTGATAAACTAAGGAGTCCATAATTGACCAGACATATTCTTCCAAAATCTCCCCTGACCCCTCTTTTCCAAAGAGGGGAAATTCCTCCCTTTTGTAAAGGGAGGGAAGGAGGGATTTGGTCTTCGGTGTCTATATAATTATGGACTGACTAATAAGTACCGACTCTACCGGCAATCCGGAAGAAGGGGTCGGTGAGGGATCTGGCTTCCTTCCGGGAAGGACTGCCGGCAGTTCTTTTAGGTCGCCTCTTTTTTTGTATTCTCTGCTTGGGCTTTTTCTTTTTTCCGGGATTTCCAATAATCTATGGGCCGAAGAATGAGATGGTAGAAAAGAGTACCACTCAGAGCCAAAAAAAATTCGATTACCCGTTCCTTAAAACTCGAACCGACAAAATCCAAATGCCATCAACCTTTCATTGAATTCATTTTTTCAGGGCATAGGTGATATAGCGCTCCTTTTGCTCAATGCGCAGCTTACCCTCCCGGGCCAGCCAGCCGATGGCCTGCAGAGTCAGATTTGGGTCGGCCTTCACGCCTTTTTTCAACTGGGTTAGATTGGCTTCGCCTTTCTCCTCCAGGAACTTCCACACTTTGCCGGCGGTATCCCCTATCGAATGGATCATGGCGCCCTCCTCACTGCTTTTTATTTCATTATATCTTCTTTGACTCAATTAGGCCAAGAATTTTTTGGGGAAATTTCAGGAAAATTCCCGTTCTGTTACATACATGGAAGCGGTGGCCTCGGCAGCCAGAGTGCCATCTTCCAGTTCGGCTTTGGCGTAGGTCTCCACCAGCTTCCGGGTTTTCTTCTTCACCTCTCCGGTAAGGAAGATTTTTTGACCGGTGCGGATGGTCTGGCGAACGCGCATTTCCATCTTGGCCGTCATCCCCTTGATCCCCTGGAAATAGAGGACATACCCGAAAGCTTCATCCAAGCAGAGAGCGAGGAGGCCGCCGTGAAAAACGCCGTTCCAGCTCTGGTGGTAGGGCCCAGGGGTGAACTCGGCTTTGGCCTTTCCCTCCTCGAAACGAAATACCAGCTTCAGACCGAGGGGGTTACTCTGACCGCAGGCAAAGCAGAGGCTGTATTGATTTTCAGCCGCCATCTCCATTTTGTTATCCTTTCACCGCAGAGAGCTTGGAGGATCGCGAAACGCTGGGCATCCAGCATTTTTGATTAACCTATGTTCATTCCGCATTCGCAGCGCTTCTCCCCACGCTGCCTAGACCCTTACCGGCTGAGCATGAACCGGCGCATGCTGATATTCATCAGGATGCCGATGCCCATAAGGGTCGCGATCACAGAAGTCCCGCCGTAGCTGAATAAGGGAAGCGGCACCCCGACCACGGGAACGATTCCGACTACCATCCCCACATTGATGAAGGTCTGCCAGAAGAGCATGCCGGTGATGCCGATGGCCAAAAGGGCGCCGGCTCTGTCTTTTGAGGTGTTGGCGATCTTCAAGCCCCGGGAGATGAGGAGCAAGAAAAGGAAAAGCAAGAGGAAACTACCCAGGAACCCCCATTCCTCGGCCCACACCGAGAAAACAAAGTCGGTGTGCTGCTCAGGCAAGAAGTGGAGCTGGCTCTGCGTTCCCTTAAGAAAGCCCTTGCCCAAAATAGCTCCTGACCCCACAGCGATCTTGGATTGCGTGATGTGGTATCCGGTCTTTAAAGGATCGAGGTCCGGGTTGAGAAAGGTCAGCAGGCGAGTCTTTTGGTAATCTTTAAGAAAATGCCAGAAGATGGGCGCGGCGGCCGCACATCCCCCCCCCAAGGTGAGCCAGGTCTGCCCCCGGAGCCCCATAAAAGTGAGAATCGAGAGGAAGATCAGAACGAGCAGAGCGGAGGTTCCGAGGTCAGGTTGTTTGAAGATGAGGAGCAACGGAACAACGAGGAAGAGAAATGGGGGGAGCAAGTCTCTGAGTCCATAGCCCTGAGGGCTTTCATCCTCCGTGAAGAACCGGGTCAGGGCCAAGATGAGGGCAATCTTGGTCAATTCAGAAGGCTGGAAGGAGATGAAGCCGGCCTGCAGCCAGCGCTGGGAGCCCGAGGTTGTGCGGCCGAAAAGCGCGACCAGGACCAGCAAGAGGAGGCAAAAAAGGTAAAAAGGATAGGCATAGCGAATGAAGGTGCGGTAATCAAACAAAAGGATTAGGGTCAAAAAACCAACCCCGATCAGAAACCAGTAGATTTGCTTGAGGAAGAGGGGTGTGGCGTTTCCCGTATGGGGATAGGTGGAGCTATAAAGGTTGATGACGCCGAGGGTGAAGATGAGCACCATGGTGATCAGAAGCGTTAAGTCGAAATTTAAGATCGAGCGGCGATCAAACATAATGATCTCGTAAAAAGTTATCTGTTCTCACGAGCTTCGGGAGAGGCTCCCAAAGCCATGGCAAACTGGGAAGGATGGATCCCTTTCATTCGCCGGTAATAATTCTCCAACACCTTCCGGGCGATCGGGGCGGCGGCAGCACCCCCGTGCCCGCCGTGTTCGATCAGCGCCACCACGGTAATCTGGGGGTGACGCGCGGGCGCGAAGCAGGCAAACCAGGCGTGATCCTCCAGTTCCAGTGAAGAGGGTTCGGTTCGTCCCTCTCTTCTCTGAATGAGCTGGGCCGTGCCCGTCTTACCCGCCACGTCGAATCCTTCGATACGGGCCTTTGCGCCGGTGCCACTGGGGGAATTCACTACCCCCCACAAGGCCTCGCGGATAAACTCCAGGGTTTCCGGCGAGATGTGCAGTTGCTTTGAAAGCAGGGGGGGAAATTCTTTAATAACCTCCCCTTGGGGGGTCTTGATGACTTGGACAATGCGGGGCTGGTACAACTTGCCCCCGTTGGCGATGGCTGAAAGAGTGGCGGCGATCTGCAAAGGGGTAACCAGATTGTATCCCTGGCCGATAGCCGTCGATAAGTTTTCCCCGGCTTGCCAGGGGGTTCCGAAGCGCTTCATCTTCCACGCGGAGGTGGGGATGAGCCCGGGCTTTTCCTGGCCGAGGGGAAAACCTGTTATTCGGCCTAGGCCCATGGCCAAGGCGTATTTAGCGATGCGGTCCACCCCCAGGCGCAGGCCGAGCTGATAGAAGTAGACGTCGCAGGATTCAACGATCGCCCGCTGCAGGCTGATCGAGCCATGGCCTTCTTTTTTCCAGCATTGATATTCGCGTTCGCCGAAGGGCAGGACTCCTGAGCAGTGAAAGGTGGTCTCGGGCGTAATGAGCTTTTCTTCCAACCCGGCGATGGCGGTGATGATCTTGAAGACCGATCCAGGAGGATATTGGCCCTGGATGGCTCGATTCTGGAGGGGATGCGCCGGGTTTTCAACGAGGCTTTTCCAACTTTCCGGGGAGATTCCCCGGGCGAAGAGGTTGGGATCAAAATCGGGCTTGCTCACCAGGGCCAGGATGTCTCCACTTTGGGGGTCCATGGCCACCACCGTCCCTCTCTTACCGGCCATGGCCTCGTCGGCTGCTTTCTGCAGCTCGAGGTCCAGGGTGAGAGAAAGGTTATTCCCAGGGTTGGGTTCCAAATTTTCCAAAACCCTTATTTTCCGGCCCAGAGCATTGACCTCCAGCTGTCGGCCGCCATTTTCCCCCATCAGGTCGAGTTCGAACTTTTGTTCGATTCCATATTTCCCGATGAGGTAACCAATTTTATGGCTGATGAATTCTTCCCGGTCGAGTTCTTCCTGATTGATCTCACCGAGGTAGCCGATGAGATGGGAACCCAGGTTTCCATAAGGGTAGTTCCGCCGGATGACCACATCCACCATAACCCCTGGCAAATCAAGGCGGCGGGTTTCCACCATGGCCAAGTCTTGGCGGGTAATATCTGCTTTCACCGTCAGAGGCTGGGAAGGGGGGGATCCCTTGGCGGCGTTGAGCTTGGCCTGAAGCTTTTCGGAATCCATGGCCAGAGCGCGGCTGAGGAGCGGGATCAGGGCCTGCACATCCGGGACGTCCTGCCGGAACAGAGAGACATCGAAGGAAGGAAAGCTGTCCACCAGCGGGGTCCCTTCCCGGTCGTAAAGGACGCCCCGGGGCGCCGGAAGCTCCTGGATCCGGATGCGGTTATTCTTGGATAGATTTTTGAAATATTCCCCCTTGATGATTTGCAGATACCAGAGCCGGGAGAAGACCAGAGAGAAGACCACAATAATGACGATGTTGGCATAGACGAGCGCCGGGTTCATTTGGGGGGTTCCGTTTTTATCCAGTTTCAGGCGCATGGCTAAAGTTCCAGTTGAGAAGGTTCTCCCTCCGGCAGGGTCTCCAGTTTCTTAAAGAGGGAAAAAAGGGGCCAGCAGGCGGCACAGGTGATCAGGACCTGGGGGAGGATCCAGCTCGTCAGGGGGAGAGAAAGATTCTCAAAAAATCCCAGCAAAGGGGGAAGAAGAATAATCAGGGAAGCCTGGAAGGTCATCGATAAAGCCACCAGGATCAGGCGGAAGGTGATCGTCTCTCCCAGGATTAAAAATTTGGCCAGAAGCTTGATGAGAAAAAAAATGCTAAGGTAGATGAAAAGAAAGAGGCCGAAAGGACTCCCGGAAAAGGTTTCGTAGAGGAGACCACAGAAAAAAACCAATATCGCCCCCGCAATCAGGGAGGGAGAGACTCCCAGATAGGTAACCAAGATAAGCATCAGGTCCGGCTTCATAAAATTGGGCAAGAGTTCGCTGGTTACTGCGGACTGCAAGATTGCCAGGAGGTAGGCGCTGAGCAGGAGGATGAAAAAGCGGCGCATCGTTAGTTTGGCCTCCCTGCGGGTAGCCCCTCTCCGAGACTATAGATCAGGGGAAAAGTGAAATGATGTTTGAAGCAGGTGGCGATGTTTTTCGCGATGGATCGCTTGCTGCTCAAGATATAGATTCGCGGAGGGGCGAAGAAGATTTCGTCCGCGATCCTCTGGATCGGAAGCGCTGGCCCATGATCCCGGCTCCTTTGGGCGAACCGCTCGGCTTCGAAGATGGGGATGATCTTGTCTTTCAGACGCAGTTCCGTGTCCACAAAAAAGAGCGCCAAGTGGGGGATTAAATCCTGAAGGCGGCTCAAAAACTCGTGAACCTCATCGCCCTCAATGTTCTTCGGGGGAGAGGATTTCACTTCCATGTACACGAGCCGGCCCTCCAGCAAGGCGATGACGTCGAAATCTCCCCCGTATCGAGTGCCTTTACAGCGCAGTCCATAAAGGACCGGGCAGGAAAACTCCTTCCGTAAAACCTCGGCCATAAACCATTCCAGGGTGGGCCCGAGGCTGGAGGTAGGAAGAGGGCGCAAGTGGTAGCTACGGCCTTCTGCGGACTCCACCAGGCCCAGGTCGATGAGAGAGTGCAGGTACTTCCGGCCGGTCTCGGGGGAGGAAAAACGAACCACCTCTGAAACTCGGAAGCCTCCCTTGCGGAGGAGGATCTCCCGCAGAAAGAGACGGAAGGAGTACCTCTTGAAGAGCTGATAGAATTTCTCTTTTTCTTCTTGGGAAAAAGTGGGGGGAAAGAGAAGATGGTGGGCCGGGTTCTCGCGGTAAGGATCTAACCCGCGACGCCGCAGCATTCCCCTCAACTCGGAGAACCCTTCCGGCCTCCCTTCCTTTAACGAGCGGACCTCCTCGCCAAGCTTCTGGACTTGCTCCTGCAGATGGCGAAGAAGGCGGATGTTCTCTTTCTCGGACATAGCAAAAACGGTGTTCGTGTCAGTGTGAGAGAAAGACCGACACGAACCACTCACACGGGCACTGGTTTTTTATAATATACATCGGCTTACAGGAAAAAACAATTGATTCGCTTGGGCAATGAGTCCATGGAGGAAGCCGGCTTTCTCGGCTCTCTGGTGGAGCCTTACCTACAGGTAGATGAACATGATGAGGAGGAAGGAGGGCACCAGAATGAAGCCGGAATAGAGCATATAACCGAAAAAGCTGGGCATCTTGATCTTGGCCTCTTCGCAGATGGTCTTGATCATGAAGTTGGGCGCGTTGCCGATGTAGGTGTTGGCCCCCATGAAAACGGAGCCTGCGGATATGGCCATCAGGATTTCTTCGCCGATCGGCCCGCTAGCAATAGACACAACGGAAAGATTGGAAGAGGAGGCCAGCAGCCCTTTGGTGACTCCCTGTCCCAGGGCGAAATAGGTGGCGTAGGTCGGGGCATTGTCCAGGAACGAGCTCAGACCCCCGGACATCCAGAAGAATTGCCAGGGTTGCGATACTCCTGTTTCTACGCCGTGGGCCTTGAGCAGGCAGAGGGCCGGAGTCATGGTGATGAAAATGCCGATGAACAACAAGGCCACCTCCACCATGGCAGAGAAGGTAAAAAAATTATGTTCCCGAGGAGTCTTGAATTGCGAGTGTCCGCGCTTGTGAGCCCTTTGCTTTGATTGGTTGTCCAGAACAAAGGAAATTAACGCCAGGAGGATCATGGCCGGTTGCTGCATCCAGGAGAGATCGATGCGGGTCCCATTCACCTCGTACGCCCTGAAGAAGATGACCGAGCAGAGGACCCCCAGGATCAGCAGCAGGTTGATCTTGCCGTGCACTTTCAGGGGTTTCTGCTCCCGGAGGTCGCGCCGGAGATCTTCTTTGCTCTCTTTGGAGTAAGCCCAGGTGTCCCAGATGTAAAAAATGGTGAGAAGAAGCGCGACTTCAGTCAGCCAGAGGGGCCAAAGGCGCAAGGTCCAGAAAAAGGGCACGCCGAAAAGATAACCCAGAAACAGGGGGGGATCTCCCACAGGCAGGAGAGAGCCGCCGATGTTGGCCACCAGAAAGATAAAGAAGATGAAGATGTGGGCTTTCTTCTTTCTCTCCTGGTTCGTTCTTAGCAACGGGCGAATCAGGAGCATCGCGGCTCCGGTTGTGCCAATGAAAGCTGGCCAGATTGCAGCCCCAGCCCCTAAAAACGTCATGTTCACAAGGGGTGTGGCCTTGAGGTCTCCGTCCAGGTGTATACCGCCGGAGATGGTAAATAAGGCTACGAGCAGGATGATAAAGGCGTAATAATCGTGGAGGATATCTATCAGGGCCTTCTGGCCGAGCGGGCCGAGCCATAGAAGGTAAGAGATGATGGGAAGTGCGCAGAGTACGCTCACCACCCCTTTGTTCAGGTTCGACTCCCACCACACGCCATGGAGCAGTGGAATGATCGCAATCGCGAGGAGGATAAGGAGAAAGGGGATGACCGACCAGTAGGGAAGAATTCTGCCCAGCTCTTCCTGCACATCTTGCCTGTCTCCAATTCCAAGACCTACCTTCTCTCCCCTTACTCCTTCCCCCGTGGCAGCGACCGGTCCATTTTTCCCCGAACCTCCCTCTGAGGGGATTAAGGCCGCCTGGGCGGTAAGGGTAAAAAGGCAGAAGGCCATCAGGAAAAATACCCCAAATAACCGGGTCGACATACTTCTCCTTTTCTTTTTATGGCCCAATAAAATTTCTTCTATCCTTACCGCAAATTTTCCAAGTTGGCAAGGGATAAATTTCTAAGTGGGCATGGGGTTAAATTCCGAAACACTTCATCGATTTCCTTTCAGGCCCTTGTAATTTTCTTTTTAATCGATTAGTATTTTTGAATCAATTGCCCCCGTGATAGGCGGCTTTCTTTCAAGATGAACTGCGGGGATGGAGGGAGCTTAAAAGATGGATGAGAAAATAAGGACAGAAAAGAAAAATTGGGAATCCCGATGCCTGAAGAAAGAGCCGGAAAAAGTCCAAAGCTCCTCGGGTATTGACCTGCGGGTCCTTTACACGCCCGGGGATATACCCCAATTCGATTACCTGACGGATTTGGGTTTCCCGGGGGAGTATCCTTTCACCCGCGGAGTTCAACCCACCATGTACCGGGGGCGCCCTTGGTCGATCCGCCAGTACTCGGGGTTTGCCACAGCTGAAGAATCGAATCGTCTCTATAAGTCCCTTTTGGAGCAAGGCCAGACTGGCCTCTCTGTAGCCTTTGACCTTCCGACTCAGATCGGATATGACTCAGACCATCCGATTACTCAGGGAGAAGTTGGGAAAGTGGGGGTGGCCATCGATTCCCTGGCGGATATGGAAGTCCTGCTGGAGGGAATCCCCCTCGGTAAAGTATCCACTTCCATGACCATCAATGCCACGGCCGCGATCCTGATGGCGATGTATGTTGCCGTGGCCGAGAAGCAAGGGGTCAAAACGGCGGATCTGCGGGGGACGATCCAGAATGACGTGCTCAAGGAGTATGTAGCCAGGGGAACCTATATCTTTCCCCCTCAGCCTTCGATGCGCCTGGCCACGAACATCTTCGAATATTGTTCCCGGGAAGTCCCGCAATGGAATTCGATCAGCGTGGGAGCTTATCACTTGCGGGAAGCGGGATCGAATGCGGCCCAGGAAGTGGCCTTCGCCTTTGCCATTGCGATTGCCTACCTGGAGGCGGGGTTGAAAACGGGGCTCAAGATCGATGATTTCGCACCTCGGGTCTCCTGGATTTTCAACTCCCAGATCAATCTCCTGGAGGAGGTGGCCAAGTTCCGGGCGGCCCGGAGGCTCTGGGCCAGGATCATGAAAGAACGATTCGGCGCCCAAGATCCCCGTTCCTGGATGCTGCGCTTCCACGTGCACACGGGGGGAACCGTGCTGACGGCCCAGCAGCCGTTGAACAATTTGATCCGGACAACCCTCCAGGCGCTGGCCACGGTCCTCGGCGGCGTCCAATCGATGGCGGTCTGCACTTATGATGAGGCTCTGGCCCTGCCTTCGGAAGAATCCTTGCGCGTTTCCCTGAGAGCCCAGCAGATCCTGGCCCATGAATCCGGGGTGACGGATACGGTAGATCCCTTGGGGGGTTCATACTACGTGGAGGCCCTGACGGACGAGATCGAAAAGCGGGCCCGCGATTACATTCACAAGATCGACCAGATGGGTGGGGCGGTTACGGCCATCGAAAAGGGATATATGCAGCAGGAAATTCAGGAGAGCGCCTACCGGTATCAGAAGGAGGTCGAATCTGCGAAACGGATCATCGTAGGGGTGAACAAATTCCAGATCAAAGAGCCGCCGTTGAAAGGGCTCCTGAAGGTCGACCCCCAAGTTCGGAAGGTGCAGGTGGAGCGGCTGGCCAGGCTGCGGGCGTCGCGGGATCAGAAGCGAGTGGAAGCGTCACTCAAGGAGTTGAAAAAGATGGCCCAGGGAAGCGGGAATTTGATGGCTCCGATCCTGGAGGGTGTGCGGGCCTATTGCACCCTGGGGGAGATTTGTGATGTCCTCCGGGGAGTCTTTGGGGAGTATGAACCGATTGTGACCGTTTAATTTTTTGGGCACACAGATTCACCCTGTTAGATGTTGACTATCTAACAGGGTAAACGCGGATTTTAAAGATTGATAAGCAAATTGGCACTATTTCATGCGTTGATCTGCGAAAATCTGCGTCCGATGGAATTTGGACTGGAGGCGAGGGATGGCAGAGCGGAAATTACGGGTGCTGGTGGCCAAGCCGGGCTTGGATGGCCATGATCGCGGGGCCAAAGTGATCGCCCGGGCATTACGGGACGCCGGGATGGAGGTGATTTATACGGGTTTACGGCAGACCCCGGAGCAAATTGTGGCAGCGGTGGTGCAGGAAGATGTGGACGCACTGCTGATGAGCATCCTGTCCGGGGCGCATGATTATTTATTTCCCCGGGTGATGGAGCTTTTGCGAGAGCGGGGAGTGAAGGATTTATTGGTGCTGGGGGGCGGGGTGATTCCGGAGGAGGATGTGCCCACCTTGAAGGCTTTGGGGATTGCGGAGATCTTTGGGCCTGGAACCCCGACGGAAACAATTGTCAACTATATCCGAGATCACATGAAACGATAAAGACCGTTCATTTGGTTGATTTCGTTTGTTTCGTTTATCTGGTTATTCAAAAAAATGAACCGGACAAACTAGACAAACTATACATAACGACATAAATCTTGTGCGATTTGTCATTCCGGGCTTGACCCGGAATCCAGTATTTTTCTGGATTCCCGCTTCGTTAGAAATACGCCTCCTTTTTCAGGCGAAACTTCCAGGGCTCCGAGGGTGACTTTAGAGCTAACCAATTAATATGGGTAACCATTTCATCCATTCGCGGGTGCCACGCCCCCAGGCGGGGCATGGGAAATTTCGCGGGAATGACGTCCTTTGCCGCACCCCATCCCTCTTCCCCTGTGGGGGGAGCGGGGAGGGTGAGGGGGCAATTGTCAAAAGATTAAATGCATTCGTATTAGACCAGCTAAATCAACGGGGTTCAGCCCAGCTCGGGTCGCGGCTGAACGCCTAAAACGGGTATCTGGACAAAGAAAGGGGAGAACATGGCCGTTTCAGCGTATGTATTGATTCGGGCGGAAGCGGACAAGACGAAGAGCGCTTTCGATACCCTAACCAAGCTCAAAGGGGTAAAGATAGCCCATACAGTGACCGGACCTTTTGACATCATCCTTCTGGTGGAAGCCAAGACTCTCCACGAACTGGGAGATGTAATTCTCACCAAAATTCGGGGGGTGGAAGGGATTTCTCGGACCATGACCTGCGTCACAGTGGAGACGGGTTGAAGATTAATTTTTAACAGGGAGATTGTTTCATGGTAAAATAAAAAGAGGGAGCGTGAACATGGAGAGGGGGTTTCGGTTCATTGCGGAGAAAGTCTATGCCATCCCGGGTAGGGGTATCGTGGTCACAGGCAAAGTGGAGAGTGGGTCGGTCTCCGTGGGGAGTGAAGTCGGATTCCAGGGGGCGGACGGAAAGTGGACGAGCGCCTTGGTCATCGGGATCGAGGTCAACCGGCGTCTCGTCGAGGAAGTCGAAGCAGGACAGCGAGCAAGCATCCTGCTCGAAGGGGTAAGGAAAGACCAGGTCACTCTGGGAACAGTCCTTCTGGAGGTGCCGGCAGCTTCTGTTCCCCTTACCTCTCCTCCGCCTGAACCCACTTCCCGGCCGGTCGTCCCCGCCCCTTCCCCGCCTTCTCTGGAGAAAGCCATCCACCCTCCCTCCAGCTTATGGCGTACGGTTTTTTTCATTGTGATCGGGATCCTCGTCATTTTGGCCATATTGTACTTTCAGGGTAAATGGGATCCCAGGAAAATGATTACCCGCGTCCATCCGCCAGGCATCCACTTGGCCATGAGCACTTGTCCTGAAAATAGTGGATTATGATCCTACCCCTTTTCTGGAGCCTGGCCTCAGATAGCTGACCCCTATTTTTATGGCATAGAAGAAACCCTGGTCGGGCCAGGGACTCCCCGTATCTCGCGAGCTCAAGATTTTCCGTTTTCATGGCCATTCTGCCTGGGCCTGGGAAAAGATTATGGATTTTTTTAGGAACGAACTTTTCATGACTGCTTTGTCACCCGCGAACCAG
>CAVXFA010000060.1:0-37427 GCA_963760605.1 uncultured delta proteobacterium
TCTGCGAGAAATTCCCTTCGATCCTGTCGGGAAAAGGGTGGACCTTCAGGTACGCGCCTGGGGAAGTTATCAAAGTGCTCTGGGACTCAAGGGGTACGTGAGAAGCCTGTTGCGCGAATGGATCGTGAGTCGAGGCGGAGAGGTTGGCCCGGGGAAATTTCAAATGGTCGTCTTCCTCCCGGTTCTGGGTGACACCGCCGCCGCCGGGACCTGAGCTACCGGTTTATTCCCCTTTATTACAGTGAGCGGTTCCGGGCTGCTGCCCGGATGATCGTTGTCGTCAAAGTACGAAGGGGAGAACGATAAGCGTCTGGCACAAAGGGAGGGGGCTGACTTAACGGATATTTACCTGATGCATATTCTCGGCCCTTTCGATGTCCCCGCCCCAAGTAAAAATTAAATGCGCTATGCGCTTAGCGATTTTCTGCTCTCTTTGCGGTTGAGGAATTTATATACTTTCAGCCCTTAGATCTGCCTCGCCCCCCACCCGCGCAGCCAACTCTTCTGGGGTAGCCTTCCGGTCTCGATTCATCGCATTCATTTCGGTTTTTGCCGGTCAGCGATCTTGATGACTTCATCCGTCAGGTCCACGGCGTTGGAGATGTAAATGATCGGCGGCTGATTCCTCTCCAGGATGAGAGTGTATTTCCCTTCTTCTCCCATCTTCTTGATGATCGCTTCCAGATTCTTCAGGATTTGATCGGACAGCTCCCGATCTTTCTGCTTGAGACCTTCTTCATAGTCACGCTGCAGGTGCTCCAGGTCACGCAGCTTGACCTGGTACTCCCGCTCCTTTTCCGTTCGGACCGTCTCACTCAACACCTTGCCGCGCTTTTCCAAATCTTCCTTCAGCTTTTCCAGCTCTTTCTGCTTGCCATAAAAGCTTTTCTGCATCTTTTCCACTTCCAGGCTCATCTGCTTCTTGGCCTCCTTGCCGGCTTCGCAGAAGTTCAGGGCTTTTTGCATGTCCACGTAGGCGATCTTCAGCGGCTCGGCCCCGGGGGCCGGGGAAGCAAAGAAAATGAGCATCCCCAACGACAGAATACAAACGCCAACTTTCTTCATCTCTCTCTCCTTGACGAAAAATTTTACTACGTATGCTTTGATGAAAGATTTTACCACAAATTGACCTCGAAATCTGATGGCAAAATCCGGTCCCGAAGAACGGGTATTTTAGTCTCGTATTTCCGAAAGGGCTATTCTCCTGTGCCTGCTGCGTGCATTTCCCCAATCCACCGAGCAGGCGCACCCGCGTAGATTGAGTGAGAGCGGCGAAGAGGGAAATTATTCTTGAATTCCTTCGGGGGATATAGTCAGTAGTCCTTCCAAATTAATTCCGTTACCAGGTTCAGTTTGCCAATCCATGAATTAACCATTTAGAGTGTTGTAGGGGAGGCTATAGAGGGGTTGGGTATGCCATATAAGCCCTGTCTCCGAAAAGAAGATGGGTTTTTCTATGGGCAGCAAAGGGAAGGCCTCCCGCTGGGGCCGTATTCGGTGGTGTCACTGATTCGCGGAGAGGGCATTCGGAAATATAGGGAAGGAAAAGGGTCGCCCCCGGCGCACAATTTCAGAAGTTCGGAGACCCTCTCGGAGATGGGGTATATCCGCGCCTGCGCGTCGTCGGTTCGCTTCATCGATCGAATTGGATCCACAGATACTCCAAAGGCTTTCTGACAAAATGAAGGGGGGTGATGAGTTCGGTTATTTCTTTTTGAGGTTCATCGGCAATCAAAGATGGCTTTATCCCTTATAAAGGAGGAAAAAAATGAGACGGATTTCCAGGGCGTTATCCGGGGTAACTTTGGCCTCCTGCATCATGGCAGTGAGCGACGCTTTCGCGGCAGAGATTTACCATCAGAATTACAATCCTTTGTCCAACGTTTTCCTTTCCACCGTCGTAGCGGCGATCCCAATCGTGACCCTCTTGTACTTCATTGCCCTGCACCCGCATACGGGACAAGCAGGGGGTCCGCCATCTCGGCATCAGCGCGCCGTACGCGGCGTTCTACGGCGTCCTGGCGGCCTTCATCGTCTCTTGTCTGGCATTCATCATGCCCTTCAGATCCGCGCTTTCGGCCTTTGTCTACGGTTCGCTCTCCGGCTTCCTGGGGATCATCTGGATCGTCCTCGGAGCCATGTTCCTCTACACGATGACGGTCATCACCGGCAAGTTCGAGATCGTGAAGGAGTCGATCATCCATATTTCCTTCGACCGGCGGCTTCAGGTGCTATTGATCGCCTTCTCCTTCGGGGCCATCATCGAGGGGACCTCAGGCTTCGGGACCCCCGTGGCCATCGCCGGCGCGGTCATGGTCGGCCTGGGCTTCTCACCCTTCCAGGCGGCTGTGCTGAACTTGCTGGCCAATACCGCCCCTGTCGCCTGGGGTGCCATCGGCACCCCCATCGTGACGCTCGCAGCCGTCAGCGGGCTCGACCAACTCACCCTATCGGCGATGGCTGGCCGCCAGCTCCCCTTTGTTTCGATCGTGGTCCCTTTCTGGCTGGTGACCACCTTCGTGCTGATGGAAGGGGGAAGATGGAAGGACGCCTGGGAGGTGTGGCCGGCGACGCTATGTTCCGGGGGTCGTTCGCCATGATGCAGTTTCTTGCGTCCCAAACCAACGCGTTCCACCTGATGACCGACGTGGTCTCGGGCGTCTTCTCCGTCATCTGCACCGCTCTCTTCCTGCGCTTCGTCTGGCACCCCAAGTCGCGCTTCCTGCTGAAGTCGGAACGCGCCGCGGCCGGGGAGGCGGTGGAAGTGCCCATTAAAGTTGAGGAGTGGAAGTACCCGTACACTGTCGGCCAGACGATTTACGCCTGGATCCCGTGGTCGATCCTGATCGTCTGCTGCGCCATCTGGGGCATGCCGGCCTGGAAGGCCTACCTGAACAACCTCTTCGTCGGCATCAAGATCAAGACGACCCTTCTTGGCTCGGCCTTCGGCGGTACTCTTTCGCTGCCGACCTGGGACATGCCGGCGCTCCATAACCTGGTGCAGCGCATGCCTCCGGTCGTTGCGGTGAACGCTAAGCCCGAAGCCGCCCGTTGGGCCATTAATTGGCTCTCTGCCGCCGGCACGGGCGTCTTCTGCGCCGCCATCCTGACTGGCCTGGTTCTGAGAATGAGCGTCGCCCAGTGGGGGGAATCAATCATACGCACCCTTCGCCGCATGAAGATCCCCGTTCTGGTTATTGGGCAGGTACTCGGACTCGGTTTCCTGACCCGCTACTCCGGCACCGACGCGGTCCTCGGCCTGGCCTTCACCGGCGCGGGCGTCCTCTATCCTTTCTTCTCTGCCTACCTGGGGTGGCTGGGAGTCTTTCTCACCGGCTCCGACACCGCTTCTAACGCCCTCTTCGGCAGCCTGCAGCGGATCACAGCACAGCAACTGGGGCTAAATGAGGTTCTCATCGTCGCCAGCAATTCGACGGGGGGCGTCATGGGCAAGATGATCGATGCCCAGTCGATCATGGTCGCCTGCGCTGCCTGCTACGACGATCCCTACGAGCGTTCCCACGCCCTGGGCCCGATCTTCCGCAAGGTCTTCTGGCACTCCATTGCGCTGGCGGGGGTCATCGGCGTGATCGTCCTGCTCCAGGCCTACGTCTTCCCCGGCATGATCCCGCAGCTTCCCGCCAAGTAGGCAGCGGGCGGGCTGCAATGTTGCGGCCATCAAAGCTTATGGCAAATACAGTCTCTGGAATTCGCCCTTTGCTTGGGCCGTTGCCAAGATCGTAAGCTACATCCATTTGATCCAACGCGGCGGGAGCAAGCAATTGGATAAATTCCATCCCTTGTCAATGGCTGGCTATCAAAAGCCCTGGTTGCGAGATTTTGAGCAACTCTTTCATTCACTATTGACTTTATCTTCAGAAGCTTATTTTTTATCGACAAGAGCATCCGGTTTGACATTAAGACTCTTGGGTATGAAAAACAGGGTCAAAAGAGCACCAACGAACAATATGCCTGCAATCACATATAATCCAGCAGAAGGGTCCTTAGAAAAATATCTTGCCCATATCGGGACATTGGGTCCTACGTACCCGCCTAAATTGCCCACTGAATTTATAATTCCAATGCCGGCTGCGGCTGCCGTCCCGGCTAAAAATGCAGATGGTAAAGGCCAAAATATTGGTATTGACCCTATAACTCCGAGAGTTCCAATTGATAAAAAGATCACAGACAGAACATGATCAGCAGCGAAAACCCCGCTAAGAATATAACCAATACCTCCTGCGGTAACATTGAATACATAATGCAGGCGCCTCTCTCCTGTTCGATCAGAACTGTGGCTTAAAAGAATCATCCCTATAACTGCTACCCCATAAGGGATGGCGGTAATCAAGCCAACCGCTAAATACCCTTTAATACCAAAGGCCTTTATAATTGTCGGTAACCAGAAAACAATTCCATAAACACCAATCATCAAAGTAAAATAGATAGCGCATAACACATATACTTTTCCGCTTTTGAAGGCATCCATAACTCTAACTTCATGTTTATGCTTATCTTCTGCTTCAAGATTCCTTGTAAGTAATGCTTTTTCTTCAGCATTTAGCCAATTTGATTCTTCAATGCTACTATTCAGATAAAATATTACCCATATACCAACTAAAACGGATGGAATTCCTTCAATCAAAAATAGCCACTGCCATCCAGCCAGCCCCATTTCACCCGAGAGCATATCCATAATCCAGCCAGATATGGGATTACCAATTACGCCAGCAAATGCAATAGCCGATATAAACCAGGCGATTCTCGTTGATCGGTGTTTTGAAGGGTACCACAAGGTTAAATAAAAAATGATGCCGGGGAAAAAACCCGCTTCGGCTATTCCCAGAAGACAACGCATACCATAAAAAGACCATTCCCCTTTCACAAATAACGTCAGCGAGGATATAATCCCCCATGAAATCATGATCCTGGCAATCCAGGTGCGAGCTCCCAATTTCTTCAAAAGGATGTTACTGGGAACTTCAAAAAAGAAATAACCAATAAAAAAGATACCGGCACCGATAGCAAAAGCTGCGTCACTCAGGGATAAATCCTTAAGCATCTGCAGTTTTGCAAAACCTACGTTTACCCTGTCAAGATAGGCTAAGATGTAGCACAGAAAAAGGAACGGAATGAGACGCCGGTCAACCTTAGAGTAGGTTTTTGCCTCAAAGCTTTCATCCGTTTTCATAGAATTTGATTCCTCCTTTGAATTATAAAATTTATTTCTTCTCCATTCCCCCGTACTCTCCTTTTCCGCAGCAAGACCCGTTTCCCATCCAGATGCTCAGGTATCTTTTTATTCATTTCACCCGAGATGAATATTCACCTTTTCCGCGCTATCGATATTTTGCGATTGTCTCTCTCCAGATTAGCTCGCCAAGCCCGCGCCGAGATCTTGACCCTTCTCCAGGTCCTATCCGCAGGTAAAGGGTTGACCCTATATAACTGACTCCATATTATGCCTCCGCATTACATGGCCTTCTTACCGAGAATGTAATAAGGCTATTCCAGTAATGTTTCGCGGCCCCTTTCCTCCTCTGAGAGTAGATCCCAGTTGCTTTTGAAATCGAAAAGGGGAGATGGCTTAGCCTTGCCTTCTCCCCTTTTTCTTATGAGCTAAAATGCTCATTGTGACTTCGGTCTGGTAGTCAGCCATCTTCACCTTCAGATCTTTCACCGCGGCCAGGCCTTCCTCTATGAACTTGGCCATGAATTCATCCAGGACTACCACCGTCTCTGACGTACATCCAGTCTTCTTCAGGGCTATAGCCTTCTGCTCCGCCTTCCAGGCTTCAGCCGCGAATCTCTTCTCCAGTTCATCGAAGGTAGCTCTTACCATAGGCTGGCGTTCATTGTATTTGCTGCCGATCTCGTCGCCCTTCACCATGTCAATGAGCTCTCGGAACTGCCACCACCAGGAGCCGGGAGAGTACTCATCCTGAATCGCCTGCGGAGGAGGGGTGACACTCTTCCCGGCCTTACCGGCCTGAGAGAGGATCTCTGGCAGCTTGCTCCCATCCACGAAGAAGGGGATGTAGAGCCCGGTGCACGGAGGACAAGGGGTCCACCAGAACACCGGGCAACCGATCCTTCGAGGAGGGAAGGACGAAGACGGCAGAGCTGGCGGTATTTCCCCAGGTGAAGGCCGCCGGGGAGACATGCATGCAGATTGACAGGAAGTCCGGCAGGGCCGCATTGAAATAGGGTCCCCGGAGGAAGGTGGTGTCGTAATGATCCCGCAGTGTACGCATCATCCAGCGGGGGCACACCTCTCCTTCCTTCTTCTGGCCCAAGAGCTCTCTGGACCTCATGGCCCGAGCATGCGAGAGGTGGAGAGGGGTCTTGAAGTCGATGTAGGCCAGGGCGAAATCAAAGGAGTCCTTTTTGTTCGCTGGCCACCATTCCCTGCTCGACCGCGAAATCAATGATATCTGGGCTGGCCAGATCCCAGTGCCAACGAATGCTGGGCTCATTCGAGATCGAGGTGACTCCCTTGGTGAACCGCTTCGCGATCCAACGCTTGCCCACGGTTTCGAGAACCCAGGCTTCCTTGGCATCGGTGATGATGTAGGAGTTGTCATAGCCGCCCTGGATGTCTCCTACGCAGGGAACTCCTGAGCCCCACTGCCCATACTGGGCCACCAGCTTGGTGATGACGTCGAGGGCCTCTCGGGCCGTCTTACCCCGCTCCAATCCCAGGCGGAGAAGATCCATCCCCAAGAGTCCCCGGGCTGGTTCCTGCTTTAACTTACACAATTCCACGCTCTTGGTAAAGGTCTTGGTGAAGATGGCCTCATTGCCGATGGCCACGCCAAACTCATTGATGCCTTCCTCATAGCCCCAGCACCAATAAGGGCTGGAACCGATGGTGGCATAGGTAACCGCAACCTGCGGGATCTCAATGTATTCCAGCTTGAGGGCCTCACCCCCCCCATGTTTTGCCCTGGGGTTGAGCATCAGGGGCTGGCAATCATAGATAGGGCGGTCGCTGTTCTTGCCCAGGATGGTTGTCCCAGTCGTCGTGGCATCGGGCAGGGCCACCATGGTATCGCAGGCATAGCTTACCTTTCCCATCCCGACAGAGAAGGGGATCAGGAGCAAAACAAATAGGATACTGAGATCTCTCTTCATCTTAATCCTCCTTTCAAAAAAATATCAGCCAAAGTCAGTCCCTGCTCGCCAAGGTGTTACGACTCTCATCTCACCCCCTTTCCTCATCATGAAGTAATCGAGGCAATCTTTTCCCACCTTTTATTGCCGGACCGGGCAGATGGATCAGATGACCCCTCTGCCTTTCCCCATCCACTTTCCCCTGCTACTGGATGGGAAGCGGGACGCCTTTCTTCGAGCTCCAATCCTTGAGGTAGTCGAGGAAGACATACTTGATGCCCACGGTGTTTAATTGCATCGGCAATACCTCGTTCAGCATCTTATATTCTTTCTCGATTCGGCTGCAGTTCTCATCGATATATTTCTGGAGCAGCGCCACCGCAGCCTCTTGCTGGCCCTTTTTGATCAGGTCGAGGGCTTGGGCCTCATAGGGAATCTGTCGCTGTAGGATCCACTTCTCGGTCTCGTCAAAGACCCCGCGGACGGTTGGGTTGAGGGCCTGATAATTTAGGTCGCAGAGGAGCTTCACCCGATTGGCCCACCACCAGGGCGCATCAGCCGAGTAGGTACTGGTGCCTTCGGCATAGGTCGCCGGCACCTTGGGGCCGTCGAAGTAGAAGGGCTTGAAGATGTTGCAGCAAGGATTGGAAAAGCTCGCCCAATAAACCTGTCGCAAGAGCGGCGGCATGTCAGCCCTCAGATGGCAAACTTCGGAGGCTGCAGAATGATAGCCCGATTTGGAGTTATCGTGGAGGCACAGGGAAGCCCAGAAGGTCTCGGAGGCTCCCCAGCGGGGCCCTACCACGCTTCCCTCATGATGGTTTCGGAGGAACTTCATCATGGCAGGTGGGTCAATCTTCCCGCTCAGCGTCTGACACATGGTGAAGGAGGCATTCCTGCGGATCTGCATCGCTCCCGGATCGGGAGAATCTTTCTTCCAGTAGTCGCCGTAATCTCGGGCGAAGTTGAAAGCCTCCGCCGATTTCGTCCAACCCTTGTCGATCGCATGCTTCACCAAATTGGGATGAGCCTCGTCCCAGTCTGATTCGATCGTATAGATGTTGGAAATCGAATAGACGCCATGGGCTACTTTCTTCGCCACCCAGTATCGACCGGCGGTCTCTAACACCCAACCCTCTTTGGGGTCGGCAATGATGAAGCTGTTGTGATAATTGGCCTTCCCCCATTCTCCCGGATATTCACAATCGCCCGCCTGACCATATTTCTCCAGCAAGTCGATGATCACATGCATCGCCTCGTAAGCAGTCTTGCCCCGCTCCAATCCCAGGCGTAGCAGGTCCATGCCCAGGAGCCCATCGCCCCACTGGTAGGGCTCTTTCGACCAGACGGCCTCGTTGCCGATGCCCACACCATGCTCGTTCATGCCATGCTCGTACCCGAAGGTCCACCAGATCTTCGAGCCGAAGTGTTCATAGGTCACGGGAACCTGAGGGATTTGGATATACGTGCATTTCACCATCTCCCCCCTGGAATGGTTAGCGCGGGGCATGTGAACCAGAGGCTGGGCCTCCATTGGCGGCCGGTCACTGTTTTTCGCCAGGATGACCGATCCGTCCGATGTTGCATCTCTTACTGCGACCCAGGTATCACAGGGGAAGCCGGAACCCGGCAGACTGATCGATACCAAGAAAGCGAACAGAAAAAGCAATCCGTTAGGAATCTTTCCCTCTCTGCTTGACCTCATTTCCTCCCTCCTCCTTTCTGGTTTCGGGATGAAGAATTTAGCTAATAAGTTGAGGACCGGAACAGAACTTTAATCAAGGCTAATTCCCCTTCGCCTCTATCGGGAGATGCCTTTCAGGTCAGATGGAGATCAGCTGGAACACAGGTTTTATGGAGAAATGAATTAAAAAGCCTCTAAAAGGGTATTAAAACCCTCTTAGAGGCCTCCAAATATCATCTTCTGGCAACCCCACATTCTCATCTTTTTCCCCAGAAGACTCAAGCTAAGGTTAGGATTTTTTTTAGGGAGAGAAACTAGATGCTTTGCATAATAGCAGGGCTGAAAATTCTGTCAAGCAGAAATTTTGTCTAATCTCTCATTTCAAATTTTAATCATATAATCATATAGTTGCACTATACTTGTACTTGTATTGGGGGTTAGGCTCAACTTTTTGATATTATAGTAGCTCTGACTTTAATTGAGAAAATTTCCTTGCCAACCGGGGATCGCTTTTTGACTTCTGGACAAGATGTCGCACCGCCGCAGCACTCGAGGTGAGCCAATGTCAATAAGCAAGTGTGACCCGCGGTTCCGGCGAGTGAAGGTAACAAAAGACCGTAGAAAAAGATAAGAGGAAATGGGGTCAGGCTTCGTTATTTTTATATTCTCCAAGCAGTCTCAGATAGAGCTTGAAATCTGCCTCCCGCCGGAAGACTCTCTGCCCCTTGTTACCCCGCACAATCACATGATAAAGTTCTCCCGGAAAATGAACTCTTGGTCTCCTCGCCATAACGGCATATTACCCACAAAGGAGCGGCTGGCCAATACCTAAATACCTAAACCTGACCCGCTACCCCCCCATGCCCTGAAGGTCTCGAAAAGATCAGTTGAAATCTGACGCCCGACCTGCTATTTAAGGCAGGGATAGCTTGATCAGCAAATCGGGAGCCTCCCCATCTCCCTTTCTCTGTCTTCCTCATCGGGGGTCAAATTATCACGGAGGGAGGTGATGCCACTTACCGCGGATTTTTCAGAAAAAGGCAAAAAGCTGACTTCGTCTTGAGCTAACGGAAAATTGAAGGATTCCTAATTCGCGAAAATTGAGTGGAGGATATCATGGAGAAGGAACATCTTGAAAAACGGTTTGGGGTTTTAGCTGTGGAAAAGGGATATGTCACGCCAGATCAAGTCATTGAAGCATTGAGAATTCAAGTGACGGAAGATGTGGAAAAAAAGAAGCACAGACCTATTGGGGTAATACTATCGGAGCAAGGGGTAATTACCCCTTTACAGCTTATTGATGTGCTAGAATCCATGGGGAAAAATCTGCCCTAAAATATTTGCGATCTTCTCCTTATTGGGTGGCTAAAAATGAGCAATTTAGATCACCGGTAACATACCGGTTAGAACCTTCAGACGGAGATATTCTTCGTCTCGTGACCCCTAAGCACGACGTGGCATAACTCGAATCTTGTTATTTAAACCTTCTACAAAACCCAAAGAGACTTTGTCCAGATTTCTAATACAAAAGGGCAAGAAGAGGTCTGGGGTAAAGAGGACCTCTCCTCATTCACCTCAAACATACATCCATCCCCAACCCGGACTCCAGAATTTCTTTCCGTCCCTGACCGGGTTCAGCTGGTCCTCAAGCGACTTGCAACATTTGTTCTGCCGCTCTCAGGTTTTCAGGAAACCCAGCATCGGAATGGGTGGCCCCACATACTCACATATTCATTTAAAGGGAGTCAGAACTCAATCTGTCTGTCGTATCGGCCAGGGAAACACATATTAGGGGGGGCAGGTTTTCTAAAAATGGGAGAGGCACGATCCACAGCGATGAATAAGGTGTAAGGATATAATCCTCGCCGTGTTTCTTCTAATGAACTTTTGGCTCAAGTTCTTCAAGTTTGATTGCGATAACAAAGGAACGTTTTTTCCCGAGACCGTCGACCTCTAAGGTCAAAGGAATTTCCAAATTGTTAGGGGAGGTAACGCGGGGTTCCCCGAAGGAGAGGATTCTGGTTTTCTGCTTGGGTGTTAAAATTTCCTTTTTACGCTCTTCATCCGCTTTCGCCGGAGGTTCAGGCTTTTTCTTGTTCGAGATGCGGCTGATTAAAGATTTACCGCCTGTGTTGCTCGTTTCCCCCTCAGGTTTCGCGGCTGCCGAGAATTGAATTCTAGGTGGCCGAGGCGTCTCGATTTGCGGATCCGACTTTTCCAGGCGTAATTTTATTGTCGGCCCCACATTCTGACTGGGGCGCGGCGGTTCAAGACCAGGAGTATCTTTCGCCGGGCCGGATATTGGCCTTGGCGCCGGTACCTCCTGATTCACCCGGGGGGACTCTGGATGGGAAATTCTTTTTTCTACCCGTAATGCGTCTGCCACCTTTGCTTCGGAGGGGGTGTAAGCCATTGCCGCAGACCCGTGGGCTTCTGCCCCATCCTTGACGACCTTCAAGACCATACGGGAGATCATGGTCAAAGATTCGAATACCCCTTTTCCCTCGATCGCCACCGATTCGAAATAAGGAACGGCGAGGTGGTTGATTTTTTTATTAAGATCTTCCACGGGCAGAATGTTTGGAAGGTCGCGCTTATTATACTGGATGATAAGAGGGGTCGTCTCCAGTTTTTTCCCATACTGGCGCAGGTTCTCTTCAAGCTCCTTTATGCTAAACAGATTATCTTCCATCCTTTCGATTTGGGAATCAGCCACGAAGATCACCCCATCCGCCCCCATAAGCACAGCCCGTCGGGTGGCCCCATAGTAAACTTGGCCGGGCACAGTGAACAGGTGAAAGCGTATTTTAAATCCCACCACGTCTTCTAAGTCGATCGGCAGAAAATCAAAGAAGAGAGTCACATCTTGATCCGTGGCCAAAGAGAGCATGTTTCCCCGCTGATCTGGCTGGAGGTTTTGATGAATGAACTGGATGTTGGTGGTCTTGCCGCAAAGCCCGGGCCCATAGTAGACGATTTTGGCATCGATTTCTTTTCGTAAATAATTCAAGAGCGCCATGACGAAACCTTCAGTTCTTCTCCTCTTTGGGATTTGCCTCGGACCTTACGTTTGCCCCCGTGAGTTTAGCGGCTTCATCCTTGGCATACCGGACCTCCTGCTCAAAGGTCGCTACTTCTCGCAATAGGTTGAGGCCTTCCTCTCTTCGCCCCAATTCCTTGTACAGAAGGCCTAATTCGTATTTAACACTCATTGTTTTTTCCCTCGGAATCCCCTCTACCTGCAGCCCTTTCTCGAACGATCGGCAGGCCTCTTCCAGCATGCCTTTTTTCTTGTAGCAAAACCCTAACATGCTCGCGGCCTCGAAGGGTTTCTGTCCCCCTGTTATAGCGACCTGCAATTGCCCGATGGCATCGTCAAAAAAACCCGCTTTCGCATAGGCCACACCCAAGTCGCAATTGAAATACGGGTCCACGGCACTTGGGCCGCTAATCTCCTTCAATTCTTTGAAAATATCCTCAATTCCATAGATCTTCTCCAAAGTTGAGACTTCTTGGGAGGCCCTCATCTCCAAAGGTTCGGCCGCTTTTAACTCAGTACGAAGGTCAAAGAAATGCTCCAAAGTGACTTCCCCCGACCTGGGGCCTCCTTTTTCCCATTTGGGGGGCTGAGCCACACTTTTAAGGCTCCCTCCCTTTGAGGCAGCCTTTCGAGGGTCTATCTGGGCCATGAGTTTCATCACTTCCGAGGCCTTATCCTTCATCCCCAGGCTCTCATAGTGTTCGGCCAAAACCCGATACTGGACCAGGGCATCCCCCAAAAAACCCATCTTGCGGTAGAGATCCGCAATTTTCAAATACACATGGTCCGCAGATGGATCCTGCTTTACGAGCTTCTTGTATATAGCCATCGACCCTGCGTAGAATTTTTTTTTCGCAAAAATATCCGCTGCCAGGAGATATTCTGAAATTGCTTTCTCTTTTTCTCCCTTTTTCTCGTAAATTTCAGCTAGTTTCAGGTGAGCTTTGTCGTTTTCTGGGTCTTGTCCGGTGAGGTCTAAGTACTTTTCTTTAGAATTGGTATCTGGCGGCTTTCCTCTCTTCCGGAAGAGGGTAAATTTATCGAATAATGCCATGTTTTCCTCTCACAATTGGAAAATTTCTGCCTCCTTAGCCTCTCTCACAGACAAATATATCTAAATATCGGAATTTCAAAAAAAAACTTTAGTGCGATTAAAGCTACGATTGTATTCTTCTCGCTGATGGGTATTGTCGAAGTTTGGATCGGGACCGTTTCCCCTCCCGCTTTCCACAACACTTCGGGTAATCGAGAAGTGGACAATTTGGCGAAGCATCCCCGATTTCAGTGGGTGGATGGTTTAAGGATCTGGCGAATCCGATCAAAGATGAGGAGAAGTTCCGGAGTCCAGATTGGGAGGTTATATTAAATTTTTCCCGCATCCCTGGTATTATGGCTTGCAGGTTAAGTGGCAAATACCCGTCGGGGTTTCCACAGCATAAGGGAAAAACCTTTTCTTAAACCAAAGGGCTACATTGACGAGGCTAATCAACACCGGTACCTCCAGAAGGGGACCGATGACTGCGGCAAAGGCCTGTCCGGAATTGATCCCAAATACCGCTACGGCCACGGCAATGGCTAATTCAAAATTGTTCGAGGCGGCTGTAAAGCTCAGGGTTGTGGATTGCTCGTACGTAGCCCCGACCTTCATGGACAAGAAGAAGGAAACGAAGAACATAATCACAAAATAAATGAATAGGGGAATCGCCACGCGGACAACATCCATGGGCAGCCGGACAATATATTCACCCTTGAGAGAGAACATAACCAGGATGGTGAAAAGTAACGCAATTAATGTTACGGGACTGATTTTGGGAATGAATTTCCGTTCATACCATTCCCGCCCTTTGGTTTTCAGACCGATCAATCTGGAAAAGACGCCGGCGATAAAAGGAATCCCCAAATATATAAAGACGCTTTTAGCGATCTGGCCAATGGTGATATTAACGACTACCCCTTTGAGCCCCAACCAGGGGGGAAGGACCGTAATGAAGACGAAAGCATAAATGGAGAAGAAGAGTACCTGGAATAGGGAATTGAAGGCCACCAACCCGGCGCAGTATTCCCGGTCTCCCAAGGCCAGATCATTCCAAACTATAACCATGGCAATGCAGCGGGCCAATCCGATCAGGATCAAACCCACCATGTACTCCGGATATCCTGCCAGGAGGGCGATCGCTAAAAGAAACATGAGAATTGGCCCGATGATCCAGTTCTGAACTAACGAAAGCACGAGTACGCGGTAATTCCGAAATACCTGGCCTAATAGCTCGTACTTCACTTTGGCCAAAGGGGGATACATCATTAAAATAAGTCCAATAGCGATTGGAATATTGGTCGTATCAACCTGAAATTGGCTCCAGAAATTCACCACTCCTGGGAAAAGGTATCCCCACCCCACTCCCCCAAACATCGCCAGAAATATCCAAAGAGTTAAAAAACGATCCAGAAAAGAGAGCCTTTTTAGGGCAACTTCCTCTGTCATTCCGTCCTCCTCAACGGATCCAAAATTTTCCCAAATTGGCCACTGGCCGACTTGGGAAATCCAAAGTCAATATCCGATGGGGTCTCCCCCTATGACTCTACAATTTTTATTTCCAGCTCAATCGCTCGTTTCACGAGCTGGCTGCACCTTCCTTGCCCCCCCCCAGGATTTCTGTCTCTTCCCTGCCATCGACCCTGTTACGTAAATCTTCCGGATCAGAAGGTTTTAACTAACCTGCTCTGTTCATTCATCTGGGCCTTCAAAATTGCGCTCACTCGATCCAGAATGTCGAAGATCTTCGGGTCGCGCACTTTAACCATTACTTTTACCCCATCCTTGCGAGTAGAAACCAGATGACTTTTCTGCATCAGGGAAATGTGGCGGGAGATGTTGGATTGCTCTCCATGGACGGCTGGGATGATTTCACAGATACATCTTTCTCCCTGCCGGAGACACTCCAGGATCTTCAACCGCGTGGGCTGGGCTAAGGCTTTTAGAATTTCGGCTTTCCATTCCAAGATCTTCTCTTCCATACGCACCTTCACTATATGATTAAATGAACATATATTTAGAAATTCAAGATGTCAAGAAGAAACTTCAAGCGGCTAACCCCTTGCCAGCGGAAGTCTTTCTCTTCCAGTCGGGGATAGGCTTGGTTGGGGAAACGGAGGGGGGAAGGGGCAGGCCGCAACCGCTATCGTCAATTTATTCCATCGCCAAAGGTCGCGACCTACCCTTGCCATCGAGAAGCTTTGGGCATGGACTATTGATTGGGAACGGGATTCTCTTTGGTTGCTGGGGCGGGCTCTTCTTTCTTTTCTCTGCCCCCGCAGCACATCTGCATCATCTGGGAAATCATCTCAGCGCAGTTGAAGGGGGAGCCAGATTTCTTAGCGTCCATCATCTTCCGCATCATGTCCGCAAAGGGGATTCCTTCGCAAAAACTCTTAAATTCCTTTCGGGTATTTTTTTGATCCTCAGCCATGTTCGCTTTCCTCCTTTCCTTGGGGGGTCATGCCCCCCTGCAAGATTTGTTTCTTCTACTCATTAGACGGAGATGGCAGCGGAAAGGTTACACCCTTATCGCTTGCGGAAGAATTACGGCTCCAGGGAGAATTGTTCAGCGAAAAGACCATACAAGTGGTCTGGCCACACTGGCGGCAGTTATTCCTGGGTAGGAGCTTGAGGATCTCCAAGATCTGAGGTTTGGAGATTTCTTGAAAACTCGGCTTAATTTGGTCCCGCTTTTCCCAGGTATCGTTGATCTCCTGCTTTAGCCAGTGAAGGATCTTATCCGCTTCCTCTTCATCTTTCAGAGCGTTGATGGCGATCTGTTGAGAATGAACGGTAATGAGCTTGCCATGAACTTTAAAGGTTACGGAGGGGGGATCTTGGGTATACGTGCTCCCTCCCATTACGGTGTTTAAATAGGGGAGAACCGCACGGATGTCCCTTTCCAGATAGGCGATACAGTGGACGGACTGGAAGGTGGGGTTACACTCCGGACGGAAGATCTTTATATGGTAGCCAGAAATAACAGTGCTGCCTTCAGCAATCGGATAGAGTCTCATGATCTACCCGTGAAGCTTTGATCTCAGCCACTTGAGTGGGATAAACATCGATACCTGACGCTGATACACCTTGTACTTGTCTCCAAACTCAAGAACAAGCTTCCGCTCCTCGAGGAACGTTCCAATCACGAGATAGGCTGAGAGGATCAAGTTGATTATGATTCCCGTCAGGTTGAGATTACTCGCCCATAGAAGGATGAATACCGCCACGTACCAGGGATGGCGGACTACACCCAGAACCCCACTTGAATCAAATTCGCCGCTCTCGGTCATAGCGTTCCCGGATCTCTTCCGAAGAATCTGCTGAATACCAAGGAATTGGGGCATGCTGTAATGGCGCGCGCCAGTCGTTACCAGAATCGCTGCCAGAGCGATCAAACAGTACTGAAGGATGCGCATATAACCTTCCCACGTGAAGAGAAGTTCAATCTTCCTCTCGACCGAGTACGTATACATCAGCAACGGGACGAGGGTGCCCACGGAAAAGGTATTGAAAAACAAACGGTAAAACCGATATTTGTTCCCCAGAGCGCGCTTAAGAAAATTCGTGACCGTTATGGATATCAGAGCGCTATGAACGATGCAGTAGGCAATCCATAGGAGGGAAAGCAGTATATAATCTTGGTATGCCATAGGAAACAACCTCCACGATTCGGCTGCAGTTCCGGCGGCGCTTTGTCCCCCTGCAGAGACGCTCCGGAAGGCTAAGAGTCAGGTTAACTAAGATATAAATTTAGAAGTTTTGATTTCAAAAACATGGGATCATCCTTCATTGGCTTATATCCCTTTTCTTCACTTCGTATTCCTCTTTGCTGATCTCGCCGAAGGCGTACCGTTTGTCCAGGATCTCTCTGGCGGATTCGGCAACATGACGGGACCTGGACCAACCCATCATACCTCCCCTATGCCTACGCATCATGATAAAACACAAGACCATCATGGCGATGGGAAGGATCCACCACCAGTGAAAACCATTCCAGACTGCTCCGGAAGCATACATAAAGGTTACCTCCCTTCTTTTCCCTCAGCCGGTTCACAGACCAACACATTCCTCTCATCAACCTCAAAGGTGCATTTTTCTTCGAGGATAGCCTTCAACTTTTTACGGGCCCGGTGCAGGCGGACTTTCACGTTTTCCACAGTCAGGCCGAGAATGTCGGCGATCTCCTGATGGCTAAAATCCATGACGTCAGCAAAAATGATAACGCTCCGCTGCGAATCCGGGAGAAGGTTGAGTTGGTCCTGAACACATTGAGACATCTCGCTTTGCTCCAATTTTTTCTGAACTGGAGTCTCCTGGAGGTTTACCAGCCCATCATGAATTTCTTCATGGGATGAAGATTTTTTCAAAGTGCGGAAATGATCCTGGCAGAGGTGGTAAGCGATGCGAAAGATCCACGAGGAAATTTTCGCAGGATCGCGCACGCTGTCCAGATTCTCCTGGATTCTTATAAAGGTTTCCTGGATGAGGTCATCGGCGACTGACTCATCCTTTACCGAGGCCAGGATGAATTTCCTCACTCGATGGTAGTACTGGTCCTGGATTTCTAATAAGTCCATTTCGACACCGTTCGATAATTCATCGCAGCAGGAGCTCTTGGAGGGACCGAAGCCACAGGAAATGGGAGGAGTTTCCTGGCCCATAAAATTTCTGATAGTGCTGCGCATAACCAGGTGGGCGCCGCTTTTGACTTTGTTAGCCAGTTCCACGGCTTCCAGGATCTCTTCGGAAGTGAGACCGGCTGCCGAAGCTTTTTTATGATAGTGTTCAAAGCAAGGAATGCAGTTTGCCGCAGTGGATGCTCCGAGACATACCAAGAGAGACGTTTTTTCGTCCATGAGACCTTTCCTCCTTAGTTTATCGTTTACCTATAAGACGGAAAAGACCTCTGAAAGGTTACACACCGGCGATCATTTTAGAAGTCGGTCAGAGCCGGAAACCCGCTCGGCAGCCTGGCGCTAAAAATTTAGGTCAACGCCGGAGCAGAATATCCCCTCGATTCCGCTTATGATCACAAGAACACGCGTCTGCCTATCGGCCTCCACGACCTCAATTGCCTCAGCGAGTTCATCTAGAGCTTCCCGGTCAAGGGCGTTAATGGGGGGTCGGGTAAGGGTGAGAATGGTTACGACCCCTTCCCCGCGCCGAATCCACGATCCCGTATTGTTCACCTCCCTCCTCCATTGGAAAAAATTCTAGAGTTTGGCAATTATCGCTTACCCATCGGTTGTCCCGCATGGCCTTGGCATAATTCCCGGTTGAAGTGAGATGTCTTCTTGGGCATAGCGATCTGAGCGTTTGTGGGTAACGGAGAATTTTGCCCTGCGCAAACGTCACGACTGCAAATTTACCTGAAATCCACCCGGTCTAGGTTGACCTCTTTGGTTTGACTGCAGAGACCTTTATACTGATCACCGAACGGGCTAAATCTTTAGCCTTTTCCCGAGAAAGGTTCATATTCTTGACGATTTCTCGAGCCGATGGGTCATTGGCCAAAAGCTCTGCAGGGGTTGTTTTCTCATCTATAATCCTGGTCTCCTTAAATCCAGCCGCCTGGATAGCGCCGAAATACTCATTTTTCGTAACAGCCCCTGCCAGGCAGCCAATGTAGGCAGTAACGGAATTTTTGATCTCCTCCGGGAGCTCTTTCAGCAATACAATGTCGGACACCATCAACCGGCCTCCGGGCTTGAGGACCCGGAAGGCTTCTTGGAAAACCCCCTTCTTGTCCGGTGAAAGATTGATCACACAGTTAGAGATGATAACATCGACATGATTATCGGCAACGGGAAGGTTCTCGATCTCCCCCAGTCTGAATTCCACGTTTTCATAGTTGCCTTTTTGGGCATTCGTTCTGGCCTTATCAAGCATCTCCGGCGTCATATCCACCCCGATTACCCGTCCATTCTTGCCTACTTGGTTGGCGGCGAGGAAACAATCGAACCCGGCACCGGAACCAAGATCCAGAACCACTTCCCCTTGTTTCAAGGAGGCCAAGGCTACAGGGTTCCCACAACCGAGGCCCAGGTTGGCGCCCTCGGGCACGAGCTTAAGCTCTTCATCACCGTACCCGATCTTCTTGCTGATGCCCTGCACTGAATCTTTGTTTCCGCAGCAGGAACTCGCTGGAGCGCAGCAGGAAAGATCTTTTTGGGCAATTTTTCCATACCCTTCCCTTACCACTTTTTTAACATCTTCTTCCTTCATTTCTTACCTCCAATCTGAGTTAACGAATTTATTAATCGGCGAACATATTCTTCATGACGGGTCCGAGAAAATCTTTCACATGCCCCGCAAGATACTCCGACTTTATCAAAGCCATGCAACAGATCTCGCCATCCTTTTCCCAGCTGATCAGAGCTAGTTTATCCCCCGGTTGAATTCTAGCTTTTTCTCTTAAATCTTTCGGTAGCACCATCTGGCCCCGTTCATCGACGCTGATCAAAGATTCGACTTTACAGCAACTGGTACCCTTACCACCCCCTGCCAAACATCCAATTTTTTTGTTCATTGAAATTCCTCCTGTGTTTTAGATCTTTCCCAGAGAAAGACTGGCCAGAAAGTTTCTCTCTTTACGAATTGTGGCCTCTCCATTTGGGTATCCAATAAAATCTGATTAATAAGAATTTACTGATTAATATAATTGATCTGAAATAATTTGTCAAGTTTTTTGATCGATTTTAATTTTTTTGAGTTCTCAGGGAGGTAAAATAGGGTCACCCCAAAGAAGTAAGGAACCTATAAAAAGGGGGAAGAAAGTGCCGATATCTTGGCAGAATCAACACTCGCCGCCAAGGCATGCGTGATGCAGATATATTCTCCCTATCACAACTTTTTACGTCCTGAAGATTTTTGATTTACGGCAGATTTCAAACCCACATAAAGGAGACACCGGCGCAGAATCTTGGGGATACTGAGGACGATACGCCGGTGGGCAACCTTCCTGAACACGTGGGAAAAGAGCCATTCCCCGAATTCCACCACCCGTTCCTGCTGGCAAGCATCCAGATTAAACCTGGTCAGGAATGCTTGGTCGGCGCTAAAATCTGGGGAATGATCGGCATGCAACAAGGGGGCTGTGAATCACAGCCCCCTTGTTTAGAAACAGGGCCGAAACCTCGTTGTTAAGCCTATCCAGAGATAACCAAGAGCAGCCGTTGGTACCGGCCCTCATCAAAACCCCGGCCTTCCTTTACTTTATCCATGTCTGATGGTACCGAGGACGTCCAGGATAGGCAACGTTTACCCTGTAGATAATGTTCTTCCAGGACTCAAGGATGTAAAGCGTCTTGTGGTCAGGCCCGCCGAAGGTTGCTTGGGTCGTTCCGGTCCCCTCTGGGACAGCTATGAAATCAAGGATCTTACCCATGGGAGAGATCACGTAGACCCCGCCGCCGTCAAATTCGGCCTGGTAGATGTTGCCCTTGACATCCAGCGACATGCCATCAGGTCCCCAACCGCCGCTGAACTGGGTCATGACGTAGGAGCCCGCTATTGTGCCATCTTCGGCAAGGTCGCAGTGAATCAGGCGGTTTTGGTTACACTCTGCCACATATAAGACCTTTTCATCCAGGGATAAGTCTATGCCATTGGGAAAGGCCAGGTTGTTGAACAATTGGATTATCTGGCCACCTTTGAGGCCCACCCGGTAAACGCCGCCGGTGGGATTATGTACGCCGGTTCCCCAGGGATCAGTAAAATAGATAAATCCCTTGGAGTTTATAACCAAGTCATTGGGACCATTGAATTTCTTTCCCTGGTAGTTATCGACGATGGTTTCGACCATTTTGGTCTTGGTGTCCAGGGCGATGATCCCTAACTGACGGTGGGCTATAATGAGCCTGCCATCCCTGTCCATAGCCATACCATTGGGTCCCCATTGGAAACCCGTATCATAGAATTTTTCATATTTGCCTTGCGGAGTTAACCGGGAGATCCAACCACTTCCGATCTCAACAAACCAGAGGTTTCCCTCCCGATCACTTACGGAGCCCTCAATGAAGACGCCCTCTGGCATCCGGGCAACCCTTTCTACCTTACCGATACCATATGACATCTGGGCCTCGGCAATGGGAGCAAGACCCATAAGGATTGCCACAGCCAAGATTGCCAAAAGCAAGCTCCTTGTATTCTTCAAGATACCCATTTTCCTCCTCCTTTCCTAAGCAAAGGTTAACCGTGCTGCGGCCCTGTCGCATTAAATTAAAAGAATCTCACCCCCCTTTGTTTATGGATTTAGTCAGGGTTTCTCTGTTCCCTGCATGGGTTATTAAATGCGTTGCTCCTATTCTGTAAATTGGCATGGAATAAAGGGTGGTATCCCCATTTCATTGAAACTCTCTAAAAGCAAGAATTGTCTGCTAAGGGATGTGAAAAAGAGAGCAAGGTGTGGCTCTATTCTCCCAAGTGAAGATAGCCCTTAGAACGGACGGAACTCAAATGGAGATCAGAGTTTGCTTTTCTGAGAGCTAGATTTAAGAAGCCTCCGAAGGAAAAAATTCCCTGGAGGCGTCATATTGGCACCTTTTGGGGAATCCAATTCATTTTTTCCTCCAAAAGGTTAGGGGTTGAGTGGGTGGTCAATTAGGAACTAGGAATATATAAGTAAAGGATTATGTCAAAATACATCCATTGTCAAGCGAAAAATGCCCCCAAATCCCAATCGTAGGTTTACCCTCTAAAAAACAGGAGATCGCGAATATATGGGAGGTTTCTAGTGAGTATTGAATGGCTGAAAAGGAGGACCTAGAGGTATTGGACCTTGCTAACTGCTTGGGATACCACAAAAACCCTAAGATTGTTACAATGGGAATCGCTGGGAAAGAGGAAAAACCCGGGCCGCTGAGGTTCGTAACCTAAAGTGGAACCGATCATCACCTCACCGTCCTTAAACGTTACCTCCACCTTTCGCCCAAATATTTTCACTCCGTCCGGAAATATCTTCTGCTCTTTATATTTTGGATCTCCCGCAAAATCCCGAACAAAAAACACGGCTTTCAGGTCTTTGAGCAAAACCTCTACGGTCTCATTGGAAACTTCAGGATGAGCCAGGCGGATATGGAAAGCGGGCTTGTTCGGGAAAAAATCTTGGCAGTATCCCTTGATGATTCGGCCGTCGGCATAACGAACGATGATTTTGGGGGGGTCCATTTTTAAACCGAGACTTATCTCCAGTGAAATATCAATGATTTATTGTATTTATCGTCCGATCGAATTAAAAAATTAAGTGAAAAAATTAAGTTTTGATTGGGTTGCATTGAATTGCATGGATGCTAATTATTACTCGGAGAAAAAATATATTTACTCTGGAGCCTCGACTTTCGAACCGCCTCACCTTTACCCTGTGGAGTATTGAATCTTACTCCACAGGGTAAGCCCTCTCTCCCCTGCAGGGGGGAGAGGGGGGGTGAGCAACTGTTTTTCATGTCAAGAGAAAAATGATTAAGCTGTTCGCCAACGAGTACGGGTTTTTAGCATGGTGTTCAAAATAATCAGAAGCTTCCGCATGCAAGCGGTGATTGCAACTTTAAAGGGTTTGCCGGCCGCTCGTAAGCGTTCGTAAAAAGCCCGGATGACCGGATTAAAACGAATGGCAACCAGAGTACTCATATATAGCGCACTGCGCACTACGGCCCGGCCTCCCCAAATCATCCTCCGTCCTCGAAACGAACCGCTGTCTCGATTCAAAGGGGCTAGGCCGACTAAAGCCGATATCTCCTTCCCGTTCACCGTCCCTAACTCCGGCAAGTCACTGAGCAGGGTCGTGGAGGTCGCCGGGCCCACGCCTGCAGCACTGCGCAGGATTTCGTCCTGGTCTCGCCAAAGAGGGTTCGCTTTGATCCGATCTCTCAGTTCCTTATTCACTTTATCCAAGCTTTTTTCCAACCATCGAATATGGGTTTGGATCGCCTTGCGGATCGAAGGCGGAGCCGTGCAGAGACGGTTCTTTTCTGCCGTCAACATCTCCACGAGCTGTCGACGCCGCGTATTCAGAGCTCCCAGTTCCTGCGCCTCGGGCGTGGAAAGCGGTCGAACCTCGGGCCGCACCGCTTCGGCAAAACGAGCAATGATCTGGGCATCGATCTTGTCGGTTTTGGCCAGAGTTCCCGTGGCCTTGGCAAAATCCCGGATTTGTCGAGGATTCATAAGCACCGGCAAAAGGCCTCGGGAAATGAGGGCCCGGATGGGTTCCACCTCAAAGCCCCCCGTAGCCTCCAAAACGATCAGCTGGGGGCTCAACGATTGGATCCACTCGGCCATCTGGGATAAACCTTCCTCGTTATGGGCAAACCCCCTTCCTTCTCCGGTAGGGCGGATCGCAACATCGAGGGTCTCTTTGGATACATCGATTCCAACAAAACATTCTGGGGACTTCATAGGCGTTTCTCCTTCTACCCTTCCTTGCAAAAGATGCGGGATCCACAATGGTCCCTGGCAACTGTTCGGGCTATGGAGAGAGCTTCGGGGCGACCCAAGCTCACCCACGAGCTCAAGGCCCAAGGGGGAAACGGCCTACCCCGAAGACAGCAAAACAGTTCAAAACCTTTTATCACAAGCATCCCTGGCGGTAAATCTTCATTTTATCCCAAGGGAGTTATCCACAGCCCCTTCGTTCACCTGCTCCTGGGGAGCGTCACTCCGGGGCTATGGATAACTCCCTTGGGTTTAATATACAAGGGGGAGTCACTGAGAAATGAGTTACGCCAATTTCATTCAATTGCCGGCCAGGAATTCGGAAACTCGTCCTATCCAGGCGTAGGAAGCGCCCGGGGCGAAATCCAGCCACGGGTCAGGAGATAGAGAAACCGGCTAAGATGGTCGTAAAGAGGAGGGTGGCAAAAGCCGCTAAGGAGGCCATTGTACCAGGGAAGAAGAAATCAAAGTTGATATTAGGGAGTAACCTCTTTTTTCGAATGTGGGATACCCGACTTCTTATATTTATTGTTCCCCTTCCTTCCTTTTCTGATCAGTTTCTGGACTTCACCCATGTCAAATCGCCAGGAATCCCCGATCTTGAAACCTGGGATTTTCCCTGATGCGGCCAATTTGTAGAGAGTGGCTTCGGAAAGCTTCAGGTACTGTCCCAACTCCTTTACTGTCACAAAATGAACCATCGCGTAACTCCACTATGACTATCGACATTTAAGGAAAATAGCTTTAAATGAATTCGACGGCTCAGGTTAGGCCAAAAGAGTTGATTCGATAATAACTAAGATTTGATCTGACGGACATTGTCAAGCTGGGTAACGACTTCTTCCCGAAAGCGGTGGTTGACCGGTTACGCCCAAGGGTGGAGATTTTCTCCTGAAAAAAAGATGGGCTTCGATGTTAGGTGCGGAAGGATACTCCTGGCTGTTGATCGAAATTCAATAAAGAACTGCTACCTGGTTGGTTCTATAGGAGATGAAATCTACCATGGATGGAATAGCCTCTGGCATCTTTTCCAGGCACACGCTGTCGCAATCGTGCAGACCTCCATCAATAAAGGGTAGGAGAGTAAAGGAGGATAAAGGAATTGGTTAGATACGGAGGATGGGCCGGAAAGGTGCTGCGGGTCGATTTATCCACCGGCCGGTCTGGACTGAAGAGACCGTTGAGAAATACCAGGACTATCTGGGAGGAACGGGGATCGGTTATAAGGTCATCTGGGACGAGGTTCCGGCAGGTACCCATCCCTTTGATTCAGCGAACAAGATCATCCATGCGGTAGGAGCTCTGGCCGGTACCGGCGCTCCCTCCGCTGCCGTTTATCGCCGGGCAGGCCTGGAAGAGGTCGCCAAGGAGTTGGAAAAGAGAGGGCTCTTGTCCGGATGAAGGAAGAAGGACAGGGCTGGGAAGGGACCCGGCAAGCGGCAGCCAGCATCATTCGAAAAAGGAGCGAGGCAGGTTCTCTCGCCTCGCGGCAGGAGATATTGCAAGAGCTGATCGAGCAAAATCTCCTGCCCGCAGCCCCGAAGGAGCCAGCGCCAAACCTGGAGTCCCTCCTACACACGACCCTTGAGGAGAACGAAGACCTGAGAGAGCTTCTATCCCATGACGGGAATCGTCGATATTTTTCCGTTCAGTTCCTGAGCGAAACCTACGCCCGAATCCTTTTGCAGAAGGAAGGAGATTCTCTGGACCTGATTGCCGAGATCGTCCGGGATCGTTGCGCCAAATATCCTCGCCCCACTTCCCTTGACATCTTTCAAGGTCCGCCTTTTGGCCTGATCCACGAGCAGATCCAAGCCTGTCTGGAACAAAGGACGGGACAAGCGGGATATGAGGACATCGCCCAGATCAGGACCTCGGTAGGAACGGTCTTTCTTTACTCTGCCTCCTACCTGGATCCAGCTCACGCCTCCATGCTGGCTGAATGGTCGGATGTCGGCCAGTTTAACAACCCGTAGAAGACCTCAACAATGGAACCGGAGCTTGCCCGACGGTCTACCAGAAGGCGAGCCTCACCGGAATTTTTAAAAATGGAATTTCACTCCTAAGCGCATGCTATATATATTGGTTCTACTATCAGGTTCGTAACCAGAAAGGACCGGGACCCCAGCATAAGTGACAGTAAATGGATCACTCTTACCGAAGCCATAGAATTCATATGAAGGTGCAAACTCCAGGGACCAGTGGTTAAGAAACATATAATTAAAGGGAATTTCTATTTTCCAACCCAAGGTATTGCCCAGGGACTTTTTGGGGTTGTTAAAATTGGGGTCCCAGTTGGAGAAGTTAACCTGAATTTCGGCGTCAAACATAATCCATAAAGCGACATCGACTTCACCCGTCCACTTCTCATTGATCCGATATGTTCCCCGCACCCCTACCGGAATATACTTCCACGAGTACTCTTCACTGTAGGGAAGTTGCCCATCCAGTCCCCGATTCCAATACCGATAGCCAAACCCCGTGTAAAAGGTAACATTCACCGGAAGCATGCTCGGCTGGGGTTTAAAGGTATACCCTATGTCCCCCTCATAGTTTGTAAATCTGTTGTCTGTTTTAGACTTGACGGGCATCCCGGCCTGGGTGGAACCATCGTAATCGGTCTTGCCCTCCGTATACTCAAACATGAGTCTTCCGTAGAGAGGGTTGTTTACTCCTTGATAGCTGTAACTGAGATGTAAGCCGGGCAAAAAGCCGGTTTCATTGCTCTTCAGCGGATCAGATAATTTCTCTTTGTAATCGAAATATTGGTATTTCAGACTGGCTTCCAGGGAATGGGGATACTCGCCAGCATACAAGGGTCCCACGGCGAAGGTCGCCCAAACTGCGGTTGAAAGAATAACCATCCAGCACCTTATCATTTAGTCCCTCCTTGGATTGTTTTCTGTTAAAGATAATCTGGTTTATATTTATTCAAGAACTGTTAGAAAAACAAAATAAACAACGGTAAAAGTACCCTGCTCACAAAGAACCCACTCCTTTTATTTATTTTTTTTAAAAAATAAGAAATAACCCTTAACAATCTTTGTTATCGGAAAAAATGGGCATTTTCTTAAATTCAAAACCAAACCATCCTTCCTATGATTCCTTAGCAATAGAGGCCATAGCTTGATGAATAAGAATGAACAAAGTCTTAACCTAAGGAATTTATGTATTAAATTATACGTGGGGTCTCAATATGAGATGGTGAGGCTTTCTTGCGGCTTACCTTCCGGAGAGAGCTATAAAAAGGGGATCCCCAGGATGTTAGTGGCCCCAATTCAGGCCAAATGCACCAGTAATATTTCTGACTGACCATACCCAGTTGGTGGTTTTTGCTCAAACGCCTAGAGTCACTAACGTCAGCGAAATTTATATCAAAACCGTCATAAGTTTGACATATTTGTAATTCCTAACACCCAATAAAATGGTTGGTCATTCTCGCCCGTAAGAAATCTAGAAATATCAAAGAATTACGCGATAATGAAAATTGTAGCCCATTAGGAACAAAATTTGCAGCAAACTAATTTCATCGTAATGAGAAAGAACCGAAAATTTCTTTCTCAGGCCTTGGAACTGATTCAACAAGAAATTAAATGTCCTCGCAATACGGAAAGAAGAATTCTGCTGCAATTAGCGGGCCTCAATACTTTTCTGGAGATATTAATCCACTCTTCTGGAGATGGCGGATTATAGAAAAGGGTTCTTATTAAATGGTTTCTAGTAAACTCTCAGGACAATCTCCCAAGATGGGAATCATCCATAAGGAGATTAAGGAACCGAAGGCCTTGACTCACATTGAACGCCTGGAGACTGCCTTCTTCCAGATCACCTCCGCAATCAGTGCCCAAAAAGACTTAAACACCATCTTAGATGTCATTGTCCGGGAATCTCTCAACTGCCTGAGGGCGAACCGCGCCACCATTTTTCTCATGGATGAAAAGAGCGAGATTCTGAAGATCCAATGGACCTATGCCTCTGATTCACTCTATAAACAAGTGGGGCTGCATGAAGAGAGGGAGGTAGCCCAAAAAACCCTTAGGCAGAACAAGCCCGTTTTGCTTGGTGGACTGGGGATTTTCCCAGACCTCCTCAAATATGAGGAACGAGACCGGAAGATTACTTCGCTCATGAGTATTCCCCTTTCGTCCAAGGGAAAAATGATGGGGGTGCTCAGTGCGGTGCTGATCAATGAAGAGTACGGCTTCGATGAGAAAAGTCTGCAATTTTTTTCTAGTTTTGCCAATCTTGCTTCCACCGCCATGGGAATGGCCGATTTGCTCGAAGAGATGAGCAAGGCGAAAGGCCTCCGGATTACTTACGAGCACTACCTGGACAATATCCTGAAACAATTGCAAGGCCCTTCGGAAAAGGAACATCCGCGTATCGATAGCCCTGTTGCCATCATACAGACAGAACAAAAAGTTAACGAGAAAGAACTCTATGAAGGCCAAGGCAAGGAAAAGGTTACGTGGGTGCAAGGGATCATCACCTTAAAAGAAGAATCGGGAATGAATCGGCGGAAGGATGAAAGGGTAGAAACCATTGTGCGTGTGGAGTTCGAAGAGCAATACTGGGGGTTTACCAAAAACCTCAGTAAAGGAGGAGCCTTTATTCTGACACCCGACCCGATGGACTTGGGGGATGAATTTTTTATGAAACTCCACATGCCTGATGGCGGAGAGCCCATCGAAGTGACTTGCAAAGTGATCTGGACGAATAAATATGGCAAGGAAACCCAGGATATGCGCCGGGGGATGGGGATTAAATTCCTAGGATTTCAACCTGAAGTCCAAAACAGGATTGAAGAATATATCAAATCTCATAAGAACGGAAATCTTTGATTGGGAAATTGAAAAGCATCGCTAGCGGCTTGAGGCTTTGCCAAAAATTACAGGAGCTTGGGGGGAGATGAAAAAGGAAGATGAAACGATAGAAAAGCTTTTGACGATAGAAAAAGCGGTAAATGAAATGGTGGCTCTGCGCCCGCGGATTCTTGAATTGAAGGAATCAGAAACCCAACGCCAGATGACAATGGGGGCACTCTGCGCCAGCGAGAATAAATACAGAATCCTCGTTGAGAATTTACCGCAAAAACTATTCATGAAGGATAAGAATTCAGTTTGTATATTCTGCAACCAAAAATTCGCTGCGGACTTGAAAATTAAACCGGAGGATATTTCCGGAAAGACCGACTATGAATTTTTCCCCAAGGAGTTGGCTGAGAAATACATATCGGATGATAAAAGAATCCTGGCCACGGGACAGCTAGAAAGTATCGAGGAGAAGTATGTCCACGAAGGGCAAACATCTTTCGTGCATACGGTTAAGACTCCGGTCAAGGATGAAAAAGGGGAAACCGTCGGCATCCTGGGTATTTTTTGGGATATCACGGAACAGAAGCGGAATGAAGAAGAATTGAAAAAAAACTGTGCGCACCTCGAAGAATTAGTATCGAATCGTACAGCTGAACTGCAAACGGTGGATAAGCAATTGCAGCGGGAAATCACCGAATGCCGGCGAGTGGGGGAGCAACTACAAGAAGCGGAAGGAATGTTCCGGACCCTCCTTGAAAATACAGGAACTGCAACTGTGATGATTGAAGAAAACATGATCATATCCCTGGCCAACACAGGATTTGAAAAACTCTCCGGGTATTCCAAAGAAGAAGTAGAGGGCAAGAAAAGTTGGAGAGAATTCGTCGCCCAGGATGATTTAGAAAGAACGAAGGAATACGACCTTGCCCGAAATGCGAATCCTGGCGCCGTTCCTGGGAATTATGAGTACCGGTTCTTAGACAAAAAGGGGAACATTCGAGACATTTTAGTAACAATCGCCATGATCCCAGGGACAAAAAAGAGTGTAATCTCTTTATTAGATATCACCGATCATAAACGGATCAAGGAATCATTGCGGACCCTAGAAGAAAGATATTATACCTTGGTAGAGAACGCCAATGAAGCCATTCTCGTGGTTCAGGATGGCATTTTAAGATTTGTCGGTCCCAGAATATTCGACATTTTGGGGTATGCAAAAGATGACCTAACCTCCAAACTTTTTAAGGAATTTATCCACCCGGAGGATCGAGAGATTGTGGAATCCCATGCAAAGAAGCTGAAGGATGAGGACCCCTCCCAGGTCTACTCTTTCAGAATGATTCACAAAGATGGTAACAGGCGGTGGTTGGAAAATAGAGTAGCTTTGATTCAATGGGAGAAGAGCCCGGCGGCATTAAATCTTATGACGGATATCACGGATCGTAGGCAGGCCGAAGAAGAATTACGTAACTCCATCGAGCCATTTCGAGAGCTGGTAAATGCGACGGAGAAAATCTTGCTTCCCTTAAATCGGGAATGACCCGAACTGGAAATGAGTTACATGCGGTCTTTTATTCTCTTGAAGTGAGGTCAAAAGACTCCTAAACAAATGATTCTTAAGAAACTATTGGGACAATCTGCCAAAAGCCTTGAGGAAGAGAAGCCGCCGAGTGATCTTGAACGCTTTGAAAGGGCATTATTCGAGATTGGTTCGGTGATCAGAAGCCCTAAGGATTTGCCCACAATCCTGGCATTCATTGCCCGGGAGTCCCTCAAATTTGTAAAGGCAGACCGCTCCACCATCTTCCTCACGGACGGAAAGAGTGGAACGATGCAGATCCAATACACCTATGCTCCTGATCCAGCGAATAAGCAGGTGAGCCAGTTTGAGGAAAAAGGAGTAGCCTGGGCGGTCAGCCAGAGGAAGCCAGTCTTGCTGCAAGGACCAAGGGATTTCTCAGATTTCTTCAATCATGAGCAACAAGAACCAAAAATCACATCACTCTTATGTATACCCCTCTCCTTTCAGGGCAAGTCGGTTGGAGCCTTGAGCTTGATTCTGATCGATGAAAAACGCAGTTTCAACGAAAAGGATCCGAAATTTCTTGCTGTATTTGGCAATCAAGCCTCCTTCGCCATAGAAAATGCCCACTTGCGAGAAGAGTTGGGCAAAGAAATCAACTGCCGAAGGGCTCTCGAGAAATATCTGGACGATATTTTGCATCGATTGCAAAGCAGTTATGGAAAGGAATGTGAGCGCAGCGAAGAACATATTGGAAGCGTAACGCTGGAACAAATTGGCGGTGAAAACTATCCTCCTAATCCCCAGTCGGGGAAAGAATTACAGGAGTGAATGAGAAAAATCCCTTACCCGGAGATCGGTCTTAATCGCATACAGGAGGACCGAGCGGAAGGAGAGGGGTGGATTTTCCTGCCTTTTGTGCCTGATTTCTTAGAATAGTAATCTTATTTTCATGGCCCCTATGCCGCCAGCTAAGACTGTCTGATTCTTCACCCAATCATCATCCTACTTCACTCTCACCAATTTGCGGAAGCTACGCAGTTCCCGGGGTGGGTTGAGTTTGCTGCCGGAGAAACTCCATGAGACTTCCCCTACATACAGATTTCCCCGGGAGTCTGTCGCCATACCATGCGGAGCCCAAAACTGGTGGGACATCTCCCCGGGCCGTATGTCCCCCAGTCGGGCGAGGCGCTTTCCCTCTAAATTGTAGATGCTGATTCGGGGGCCCAAATTGGGGAAGTCCTGATTGATCGCCAGCGACGGGGCGAGTTCTCCAACATAACACAACTGTTCACCATTGCTGGCGATGTGCAGGCCGCATGGACGGTGCAGGTTATTCCACTGGGTCAAGTAACGTCCCTGGGAGTCGAATATCTGAACGCGGTGATTCTCTCGGTCCGCCACATATACGGTTCCTTCTTTATCGGTGGCAACACTATGAACTACATTGAACTCCCTTGGGTCGGAGCCCGGCTGGCCCCAGGAGAAGAGGCGCCTTCCATCGGCAGAGAATTTGTGAACCCGGGAATTTCCATACCCATCGGCCACATACAAATCGCCAGTCCTTGGATCTAGGGCTACTTTTGTCGGGCCATTGAAGGGCAATCCCTCCTGAAAGGGGGATGCCTGACCCGGGGATCCCAGAATTCCGATCAATTTCCCCTCAGGTGTGTATTTCCGGACTACATGATTACCATCATCCACGCAATATAGGCTACCATCAGGGCTTAGGGTGACCCCATGAGGCCTCTTGAACTGGCCTTCACCCCATGAGTTCAGGAAGTTCCCCTCAGGGTCGAACACGATCAGAGGGTGTTCACCCCTGCAGAAAACATACACCCTGTCCTTGCTGTCCACCGCCACATCTACTGCTTCAAGAAAAGACCACCCTTTGGGAAGTTTAGCCCAATCGAGGACGACCTCATAAGTGAAATTGTCGCTGCCCATTTTTGTTGTCATCCTGGATCTCCTTTCTTAAGCACCGTCTCTTTAGAGGTCTTCCAATTTACCCCATATCCACCGGGATTTCCTGGTACAGGCCTTTCCTTTCCTGCCGCCGCATCTTGAGGAATCGCGGGGCCATTTTATATTCTTTGCGGCAATTTTCGATCGTCTCGCCGACGACCTGGATTTTGCTCAAGTCGCCCTCTCCGCAGCCCCAATCCCAGAGATAATTGAGGTAGCGGATGTTATCGAAGTCTGCGCCCATGACCTCAGTACCTATCCGGTCCACTGCAAGATAGTCCGTCCCCGCGATGGCCACGCGATGATCCACTGGGTCGCCGTTTAATGGCCCATTGCCCTCCATGCCCTCGAAGCCGTCGAGGACCCCCAAGTCGATATGCAGGTGCTGCATGACCGTAAAAAGGTTATAATCCAGCACTCTATTTCCCGCCTCAGTCGGATGCATCCGGGCCTTATCCATGATCATAATAGATCCCATGATCACATTCTTGGCCGTGAGGGTGACGCCCACTTGGAGGTGGCTTTTGGGCCGGGTGACCGAGATAATGTAGTGATTCGGGTCCACCATGGTTTGAGCAATCTTCACCGGGTGGGGTTTCATGTCCGGGTGGATCACAAATACGAGCTTCCAGGAGTCCGGGTCATTCAAATCGATAAGCTTGAGGTGGTACTCCTTAGCCAGGGCTTCATAACCATACTCCCGAAAGCCTCTCGATGTGGTCCCCACGGTGGCGCCTTCCGCTACTGAAATCTCTTCTTCCCCCCGATCTTTGAGGAACTCAATGATGGGTCGCACCGCGTCCGGATGGGTGGCACTGAGAGGCTTGTAGCTGGACACGAAGTTCACCTTGATGACCGGACGTCGCCCTTTGAGGTCTATGTCATCGGCGATCAATTCCAGGGCTTTGCGAATGTTGGCCTTCCGATCAGCGCCTTTCACCAAAGCTACTTTTACCATTTCTTCGTCTCCTGACAGGCTTCCTGCCTTAGGAAATGTTGGGGGGCCATTAAGAGGAAATCATCGTAACTTATCATATTCAATCTGAAAATGCTGCCGCACACACACAGGACATATCCCATGAGAAAAATCGGCATCCGTCCGGTCCTTAATAAAAATTTCGATAGGCACCCAGGACTCCTCGTCTTTGGGGTCGGCACCTTCCTTTCTGACCTTTTTACAATGAGCACATATGGGTAGGAATCCCTCCAACCTCTTAATCTGCCGTAAAGCTTCCTGAAGTTCTTCAATTTTTGTGATCAACCTTTTTCCTAACAGGCAGACAATGGCCACCCCGATTAGGAAAAAGAAGATATGAACTGTATAAATCTGTTTGTTCGTTGCGTTTATTGCTTCTTGAAAAGGGATATAGGAAAACGAGACACTCAAACCCCCTCTGATATCTCCAACTTTATGGCCTTGGTTTGCATGGCAGGTTAAACAGTTGTCCTCTGTCTTCAAGGGTGCCATGTATCGAAAGGTAGCGGAGTCGCGAGAAGCAACGAGGCCAATCTCTTCCTTGCTCCCCCGTTCAAATCTTTCTAAGGCTTTTTGCTCCCATGAATCTGCCTGATTTGCCGGGCTTAGCAATTTCAGACTGGTGATATGAATCTTTATGCCGTTTTCTTTTTCCAGAAGTTTTGAAAGCAGCCTCGTCATATATTCCGGGTTAATCTTTGTGAGCCTCATCCCATCCATCGTCGTAACATCCCTTCGCGGATCCTCAAGATAGGGATTTGGCTGAAATCCCTCTGTCACCGGAACGTAGATTCCACCATGTCCAGCATTCCATCTTCTGACTACCACAAGCTCTTGGAAAATGGAACGCCCAATCACCGTGGCCAACTGCTCATATTTTTTCCCAGTCTCACGGGTGTTCCAATACGCGGATACAGCAGATGCCAAAAAAAGAAAAACGCCGAGGATGATGAGATACTTTAAGACATGACCAGAGGTCTTCGATTTCAGGTTTTCATTTGGATCATGATTCATTGTTTTCCCCCTCATTGAGTTTTATTATATTATCTCCTCGCTCATTGGAAAAGAAAAAAAACCCAAGCATGATTATCAAACCTGCAAAATTCGACTGACCCTATTAAACGGTCAGAGGGGAAGAGAGACGGGATGTTATTTTGGGATAAAGGGGCCAGCAATGAGGGGGGTCATCCAGGGGATAGAAGGAAGGTTGGAGAAACAGATCACCCCGCACTGCCCTGGGCGCAGCGAGAAAAGCCGACTGCCAGCGCTCTTGCTTTTTTTCTTCGGCCTGAAGGGGGAAGCGAGAGAAAAACAACGAGCCGCCTAAGTGGAAGGGACTTCTAATAAAATCCCGGCGGGTGATCTCCATACTTGGCTCTCCATTACCTAATCATCCGGAGGATCTTTTCTCTTCAAAGATCGCGTTCAGAGGAATTCAAATCTTCATCCTTGAGACACTTGCGCCAGCGACGATCTATCATCAAAACCTTTTGGCCAGTTTTTCCACGATTGAGCGACCAATACTGAGCGAAGCAGTAGCGGCCGGAGAAGGAGCGTTGATCACACTCACTACCCGGGAGGTTTCTCTGAAAGCGAAGTCATCCACCATCGTACCGTCCAGGGCTACAGCCTGAGCCCGCACCCCGGCCGGGGCTGATTCAAGCTGGTCTGGGGTAATCTTAGGCATCAACCGTTGAAGGGCCTTAACGAAAGCAGTCTTGCTGGCCGACCGCCACATTTCACCCAATCCTGTGCGCCAGTATCTGCCCGCAAGTTTTAGAAATCCGGGGTAGGCCAGGATTTCGAATAACTCGCAAAGGTTGATATCCTTCTTACGATACCCTTCACGAGCGAATGCCAGCACAGCATTGGGACCGCACTCCACCCGGCCAGAGATCTGACGGGTGAAATGCACGCCCAGAAAAGGAAAACTAGGATTGGGTACAGGATAAATGAGAGCCTTACATAAGGGTTCTGCATCAGGCTTGAGCTGGAAATACTCCCCCCGGAAGGGCACGATTTTGACTGGCGATGCGGGCGATACGAAAGAGGCTACGTGGTCGGAATAGAGCCCGGCGCAATTAATGACGTACCGTGCAGAAAAATCGCCAAGCGTACTATTTACAATAACTTCGTTCGAACCTTCGCGCAAGCCGACAACTCTAGCGCGGGTAAAGATTCTCCCCCCTTTTTCCATGATGCGAGCAGCCAAGCGACTGCAGACCTGCGGGAAATCCACGATTCCCGTTTCAGGAACGTGAATGGCCTTGCGACCGGCAGCCTGCGGTTCAAGCTCCCGGAGCACCGAGCGATCGATCACTCGGCATTGGATGCCATTGGCCCGCCCCCGTTCGTTCAGGGCAGCAAGTCTGGCCAGGTCGTTTTCGTCGAGGGCAACAATGACTTTCCCACAGATCCTGTAGGCAATCTCTTCACGTTCACAGAACTGTTCCATCGCCTTTTTCCCACTCCGGCAGGTGATCGCTTTCAGGGACCCCGGGTTGTAGTAAATGCCGGAGTGTAGGACTCCTGAATTGTGACCCGTTTGATGTAAGGCTAGGTTTTTTTCCTTCTCCAGGATGGCAACAGCCTTGTCTGGATATCGCTGCAGGAGATTGTAAGCAGTGGCTAATCCTACAATCCCCCCACCAATAATGAGGATATCCGCGGAAGTCACGAGAGTCTCCTGGAATCAGAAAATCCGTACATCTTTTCCGGCAAATCCATTCTTCAACCTATGGATCATTCCATCTATAAAGCCGTTATCGAGCCATCGGTTCAAGTTCATCAGTTCATGTATTTTCAAGGTCTTTGAGACATCATTCATCCTATCGACAAGAATCGCATGAACATAGCGTAACAGTATCTGCACCCATGGGAACAGCCTACATAGGGATTGATCCAATAATCTGCCCCAGGAATCCCAGATTTGGAAAGAATGGATTTAACTCTTACTTCTTGAATTAGGCAACGCAAATTCTGGTTTTTCATTTGACCATCTTGGTATCGCCGCCCATCCCTGCAGAGCAAGAATTTTTATTTCAGCAGGTCGAGCACGTTTTTACCGGCGGGGACGAGATCCAAAAACTCTATTCGGCCGACTAGACGCGATAGGTGGGCTGGTAGCCTGTGGGATACCAGATCTTCGGCTTTTTCTTGGCTGTACCCTGGGCCTCATGGTTGGTCATTCGTAAATTAAATTAAAAAGTCTGTTCGCCTCCTCTTTATTTAAATCTTTGAGAATTTTATATTCTTCGATTGCAGATGCCCTGTCTCCAATCTTTAAAAAGGTCATGCCCAAGTTGAGGTACGCCTCGGCCAGAGTAGGCTTTAAGCGGATGGCTAACTTGTAGGAGGTAATCGCCTCCTCAAATCTTCCCATTTGGTTATAGGCCGCGCCCAGGTTCATGTGTCCTTCGGCAAAATCGAACTGGATACGAATAACCTGTTTGTAAGATTCAGCCGCTTCCTCATATTTCTTCAAGGCGAAGTATTGATTGCCCAGGTTATAGTGCGCCGCGGCAAAATCAGGCATCAGGCGGATGGCCTGCTTGCAGGACTCGATGGCTTCCGCATAGCGCCCGAGCCTGTGGTAGGACCACCCCAGATTATTATGAGCCTCCGCAAGATCTGGCTTAAGCTGAATAGCCTGTCTGCAGGATTTGACAGCTTCCTCATAGCGTCCGAACTTACCATAAGCCAGGCACAGGTTGTTATGGACAGGGGCATCTTGGGGGTTGATTTGAATCGCCTGTTTGTAAGATTCGATCGCTTCCCCGTATTGTCCCAGCTCGGCCATGCAGTATCCGATCCTATAAAAAGCATCGGCTTTATAGGGGTCTCTCCGGATCGTTTCTAGGAAGTATGGAAGGGCCCTCTCACAGTCTTCTATCCAGAGGTAACGAAGCCCAGTTGTGTAAAACCCTTCGGCAGATGCCATCCAATCTTTAATCCTGCTTTCTTCCCGCTCGGCTAGGCTTTTTCCCAGACCCAGGGTCAGCCGGTCGATTCTTTCCCCGGGAATGGCAAAGTTGAGGTTTTGTCCATCCCGAATAAAAAATGTGGCAACTCCGATGACCTTTCCTTTCATGTCGACCACAGGGCTTCCGCTGGACCCAAATGATATAGGAGCCGTCACCTGAATGATCTTGCCGATTTGGGGGATCTCCCGGACAGCGGAGACAATGCCGTCTGAAACTGTCTTGTCAAGCCCTAGGGGCGTTCCAATTACGATAATCCTTTCCCCCACCTCGGGGAAAGTGGGGCGTACCAACAAAGGCCGCACTTTGTCTCCGGGGATATCCACTGAAACCCGCAAGAGGTCGCCCTCTTTGTCTTCGGCAAGAATCTTTTTGACGGGGTATTTTCCCCCATCGGATATGACGATTTCCGCATGGCTGGCATTCTGCAGAACATGGTAGTTTGTGACCACATCCCCTTCTTTATTAATAAAAAAGCCGCTTCCCTGGCCGAGGATTTTTCCTTCCTGGTTATAAGTGAAAATAACAACAATCGAGGACTCAATCTTTTTTATCAGGGCTGGTAAATTTTCCTGACCCATTGTCGAAGAAACAGCGGTCACGGAAAAGAGAAAGAAGAAGCCGGCCACTAAATTGCCCAACTTTGCCATATTCTCCCCCGCAGAAGCGAATGGTTTTCTAATCGTCATTTTACCATATCTATAAGAAAGAAATTTCTTTTCTTCTTTCGAAATAAGACTTTTATACCCCCAATTTATTGAGAAAATTAAGTTGCCCTGGCCACGGAGGTGTTCCGTGATCTCATTCAAGGTCTTTGATGGGTCATTCCGCCTGATCCTTGCAATTAAAATATTTTTTCGATAATC
>CAVXFA010000061.1:0-48727 GCA_963760605.1 uncultured delta proteobacterium
CAGCCCCCAGGGGGCGGGATGGGGTGAGGGAGAAAGAGGGAGAAAGGAGATATAGTATGTTAAAAAATGTGAATCGCAGGGAATTTTTGAAGACGACAGCAGCCACAGGTGCAATATTGATTGCTGGAGATCTCACTTCAGTTTTTGCGGAGGAACTCAAACCAATCCAGCTTCCAAAGCCGCGAGTGGAAGGGGGTAAGCCTCTCATGGAGGTACTGAAGGAAAGGAAGTCTTCCCGGTCGTTCAGGAGTGAGAAGATCCCGATGCAGGTGCTTTCCGATATGCTTTGGGCGGCCTGGGGTGTGAATCGTCCGGATGAGGGGAGACGTACGGCACCCTCTGCCAAGAATAACAAGGAAATTGATATTTATGTTGTCCTTGCTGAGGGGGTTTACCTATATGATGCGAAGGATCACATCTTGAGTCCGGTTGTGGCGCAAGATATCCGTGAGATGGCAAGTCGGAACAATCCGCGGCCCTTGGATACAGCGCCGGTCGTCCTGTTATACGTGGCGGATTTCGCGAGGATGGCTGGACTGGCAAATGAGCAGAAGGTATTATTTTCAGCCGCTGACACAGGCTTTATCAGCCAGAATGTTTATCTTTACTGTGCTTCTGAAGGATTAGCGACGGTTGTACGCGGGATCCTTGATCGGCCAGCGTTGGCTAAGGCGATGAAGCTACGACCGGAGCAAAATATCGTTCTCGCCCAATCCGTGGGATATCCAAAGGGCTAAATACCGGCCGAGATCGCGGCCACCTGGGCGACCGCCATGCAGGAGGCCGCCTCACAGGAGCCGGATCCCGAGTCCATGCGGCGCTACGACGAGGCGTACGATCTATTCCGCCGGCTCACGGATCACCTGAAGCCCTTATTTGGCACGACCCCCCGTGTGTAAAAAGGCATCTGCCCCGACACCCGTCTTCTGACCGGGGAGATGTTTCTCAGCAGGGGCTCGAGACTCACGTCCCACTGTCAGCTCACATCCCCGGGTGACGTCAGGCAGGCGGATCTGTTAGGCATGACAGATTCCAAGCCATTTTGTTCCCCAGCTCATACAAGCCGGTTGGAAAATTATCGACCGCCTAAGACGGTGAACGAGCTGGCTAAATTCTTCACCGTGAATCCCAAGACGATTTACCGAAGACTTTGGAGGAAAGGAATCCCGGTCTATAAAGTGTAAAGGTCTTGGAGGAATCGGAGTAGACCATGACAGCACAAGAACTCTTTGAAAAAGCCACTGACAAAGCATGGCCTAAATGGCTTAATGTGGTTCTGAGGGAGACTCTTGGGCCAGCTCAGTCCAAAGAATCTTCTCTGCCATCTCGAGCAATTGATAAGTGAACTCAAGAACCTCGGCATCGTCAAGGAAAAAATCAGGGCGTTGCGTGAAAACACGGGCTTTCGCGAAGAGATCAACAGCCTCTTCTTTGGTAAGGCTACCTTTTCGGATTAATGCTGCGACTGAGTTCAGTGAAAGTGAAAAACCAGCAATAGCGAATCCGGATAAATGTTTGTCCATCCCTCTTTCCTCCCTTGGTTTTAGTTTGCCAAGGCTAATATATCAACGGGTCAACGGGAAGGGCAATTTAAAAAATTTACAAAAAACTGTCCAATTGAGTCCCAAGAAAAATGAGTTCTCCAATCTGTACGCGCAAGCTCTTTGAATCGAAGGGCCTGGTTACAGTAGGTCGGTGGAGAGTGGGTATCAGGCCTACACAATTGACAAAATTTCTCTCCCATTTTTGAAGCGTAAAGCCAAAAGCGGGTTAAGGCCATCGTTAGGCCAAATCCTGAGTAAGGGTCTCTGAACTACGTCGATTCCTGGGCGAGGGTCTAAGGGTGGTTCACAATCCTAAGACATTTGAAAACCAATCGCCGGTGGCTTGCAAGGGAAGATTCCCCCTGCCGCAGATCTTCATTCGGGTGAATGGGTGCAGCCGTAAGGACTGCCGTCACGAGGGAGCCATGATTGATTATAACCAAATCCTACCCAACCTTTATGTAGGGACGTATCCCCAGAAGTCTGAGGATATCCAGGAGCTAAAGGATTGTTGTGGAGTCACTGCCGTACTCAACTTGCAAACAGATGAAGACCTTAGCGAAAGAAGCATCGATTGGCGGGCCATGCAAGCCATCTACAGAAAACTGGGCATTGAGGTGCGCCGAGTGCCCCTGCGAGATTTTGATTACGACCATCAGCGGCAGCACTTGCCGGAAGCGGTGAGAGTCCTAGCCGAGTTGCTCGCCTCCAGGCATGTCACCTATCTCCACTGCAATGCCGGAGCGAGCCGGTCACCCCTCGTAGCCATGGCCTATCTCTATTGGTGCCGCAAGCTGGGTCTCAAGAAGGCCGTTAAACACGTCCGGGAGCGTCGCACCTGTGCCCCCTATGAAGACCTTCTGGAGGTGAGCCTGAGAAAATCCCCTGGCCGGTGAACCAACGATTACGGCAGAATAGGGATGAGGGATTTTTGCTCTCCCCACGGCAGAGGATTTCCGAGATGGGATTTGGCGGATCGAAAAACTACGTAGGTAACAATCCGTGAAGGGGTTAAAGGATCTCTACGAACTGAATATCAAAAGTCAGGTCTTTCCCAGCCAAAGGATGGTTGGCATCTATGGTTACGCTCGATTCGGAGACATCGGTCACCATGACTGTAATCGTTTTGCCATCCTCTTGTCTGAATAATAAACTTTCACCAGCTTTTGGTTTCAAGTCCGCGGGCAATCGATTTCGACCTACCACCACGATCATTTCCTCCTGGTGCGGGCCAAAGGCTCCATCCGCCGGAACTTGGACCGTTTTCGATTCGCCCGGATTCATCCCCACGATGGCTTCTTCAAAGCCGGGAAGGATCTCACCCTCGCCGAGGGTAAACTGCAGGGGTTCGTGGTTCGTCGTGGAACCAAGGATGGTGCCGTCCTCCAATCGAACCGTATAGTGTACCTTAACCGTATCGCCCTGTTTTGCCTCTGCCATTCCGCTCTTCCTTCCTCAGATCATCCAAGGGATCGGACATTGTTGCCACGATGATCCATTCGTAATCTCAATGCCTCTTTTTGAAAGAGGTACTATATCAGAAATTATTCTTGGAAAATAGGCAAATAAAAATTGGGAGGACAATTTTTTTGTCCCCTGAATGGTACGATCGGTTATACTTAAATGGAAGGAAGGAGAAAATGAATCAGGGAGATTATTACCAGATTCTGGGCATAGATAGGAATGCCAATCCCCCAACCATCAAACAGGCCTACCGCAGACTGGCCTTCCAATATCATCCGGATCGAAATAAAGAAACTCCTTCTGCTGTCGAGAAAATGAAGGAAGTCAACGAAGCTTACGCGGTTCTCTCCGACCCGAGAAAAAGAAGGGATTATGACACACTGCGGGAGCGGTATGGCCCTTCTGGCTTCGATCGATTTAAACAGAGTTATTCCGAAGAGGATATTTTCAGAGGTTCAGACATCAATCAGATTTTTGAAGAGATGGCCAGGGCATTCGGATTCAGAGGTTTTGAGGAGGTTTTCAAGGAATCCTATGGCCCGGGATATCGCACCTTCGAATTTCGCCGGCCGGGAGTTTTCGGCCGAGGGTTCATATTTTTTGGTCCAGCCTACAGGAGGGGGGATCAACCCGAAGCGCCGGCTTCTTCCGAAATGCTACCCGGAAACCTGGGGAAACTAACCGGGTATCTTTTAAGAAAGATGTTGGGAATCAGAGAAACCGGGGGAGGGAAGGACTGGTATGATACCCTCACTCTCGATCCCCGGCAACCTCAGGAAGGGGGGAAGATAAGATACTTCCATCGCCGCAGGTCTAAAGAGCTGGTGGTCACCATTCCTCTGGGAATAAGGGAAGGGCAGAAAATAAGATTGAAAGGGATGGGAGCCGACGGGAAGGGTGGAGCAGAACCCGGTGACCTCTATCTGAAAGTTCAAATCAGAAGGCCTCTTCTCCAAAGAGTCAGAGATCTGTTAAAAATTTAATCTTCCAGAATAGGACATGGAAAAAGGGCCGCCAGGGGCTGGAAAGAGTACTTTTGAACTCATCGATCCGGAGATTCTCTTTCGGGAACTCCATCTGAAGGGGGGGACCTCTTTCCTGGACTTGGGTTGCGGCAGGGGCGAATATGCCATCGCCGCAGCAGAGTTCACCGGAGAAGAAGGGCAGATTTACGGCGTCGACTTATGGGCAGAGGGAATTGCCGCTCTCCAGGAGCAGGCCTCAGCGAAAGGGCTGAGAAATTTAACGGGCTGGGTCAGCGATATGCGAAAGCCCTTGCCTCTAAACGACAGGAGTATCGATGTCTGCCTGATGGCAGCCGTCCTCCATGACCTGGGGGAGACCGATGCTGACAAAACCCTCGATGAGGTCCGCAGAGTGTTAACTCAAGAGGGTCTTCTGGCTGTCGTGGAGTTCAAAAAAAATGAGGGACCTCCCGGTCCGCCCTTTCGTATCAGGCTTGCGCCTGAAGACATTCGCCGAATTGTGACCCCGCACGGTTTTACAGAAAGGCGGGTCTTGGAAGTTGGGCCCTATCATTATCTGATAACGTTTTGCGCCCATGATCTTTCGCAACGGTCATAGGGAGGGTAGGTAATGGAAAGCAAGTTGTTTTCTCCCCTCCGGCTGAGGGGGCTGGAGTTTAAAAACCGGATTTTCCTCTCCCCCATGTGCCAGTACTGCAGCGAGAACGGCACGCCTACCGACTGGCACCTCGTGCACCTGGGCAGTCGAGCGATCGGAGGAGCTTCGCTGGTCATGGTAGAAGCCACCGCCGTATCACCGGAAGGTCGTATCACGCCATGGGATAGCGGCCTATGGTCTGATGACCACGCTCAGGCATTTAAACGCATCACCGCTTTTATCAAAAAACAGGGGGCCGTGCCGGGTATCCAGCTTGCTCATGCAGGCCGTAAGGCCTCAACCGATGTCCCGTGGCGCGGCGGAGGACCCCTTTCCGGAGATGCCGGAGGATGGCGGCCGATCGCTCCCAGCCCCCTCCCCTTTGACGAATCCTCTCCCGGGCCGGCCGAAATGACCAAGGGGGACATGGAGAAGGTGATTTCCCAATTTGCTGCTGCAACGCGCCGGAGCCTGGAGGCGGGTTTTGAAGTGGTGGAGATCCACATGGCCCACGGCTATCTCTTCCACCAGTTTCTCTCTCCCATTTCCAATCAGAGGGCCGACGAATACGGAGGGGATCTGGAAAATCGGGTCCGGTTCCCTTTAAGAGTCGTCAGAGCCGTCCGGGAGAATTGGGCTCTGCCGCTCTTTGTGCGGATCTCCTGCACAGATTGGGTGGAGGGTGGATGGGATCTGGACCAGTCCCTGGTGTTTTGCCGCTGGCTCAAGGAGATCGCCGTTGATCTGGTTGACTGCTCCAGCGGTGGTCTGGTGGCTTATGCCAAAATTCCCGCGGCACCTGGATACCAAACTCCCTTTGCGGCAGCCATCCGCCAGAAGGTGGGGCTGCCCACTGCCGCCGTTGGTCTGATCACCCACCCCGTTCAGGCGGAGCAGATTGTGGCCACCGGGCAGGCAGACGCCGTCTTTCTGGCGCGGGAAATGCTGCGGGACCCTTACTGGCCCCTACATGCCGCCCAGACTCTTCATGTGGACCTACCCTGGCCCCCTCAATACCTGCGCGCCAAACCCGGCAGATGAGATCGTAAGGCTTGATTCTTCAAATTGTTCGAGGTAACATGACCCACGTCGCCCAGGACCTTCCTCCTCTTCCCAATTGCTCAGATCCTGCATTTATAGATCGATCTTGAGGGGGAAGGAGGCGGGGAGTCGCGAAGCGGCGAGATGGAGAGTGGATCGCCCGCCTGCCCCCGGCCCCCGAAGCTCACACGGAACGATCCGGGCAGACCCGGGGATTTCTGGGAGAGATCCTAGTTTGCAGCAGCAGGTTTCTTTGCGCCTTTTTAGAGGGATCGACGCTGAAACGACCTGTCAGGAAATAGCCACTACGGTACGCCGGGTGATTGCTGTCTTAACCCAGCTCAACCCGCCATCACTGCAGGAGAAGGAGGGAAAGATCATGTCCAGGCTCAAGCGCATTGCTCTAGCGCTCTTGCTGTCTTGTTCCATCATCTCTGTGGCCACGGCGGAGATTGTCGCGGCGGCCCAGGAAGGTACCTCCGGCGGGGAAATCCGCATAGGGATGGGCATCCCCATCACGGGCGCCTTCTCAGGCGAGGCCCCTTACTACGTGAATTGCGTGAAGCTGGCAGAGAAACAGATCAACCAGGCGGGCGGCATCAACGGCAAGAACCTCAGGGTGCTCATCATTGATAACCAATCGACCAACCCCGGGGCCCTCGCGGCGCTGAACAAGGCCGTCGAGCAGGATAAGGCCCTGGTCTTCATCGGTCCGGTGAAGAGCACCCAAATCCTCGCCATGTCAGACGCGGTCAAGTCCTACGGGATCCCGATGATGGTGGGGGGCACCAACGAGACGATAACGAAACAGGGAAACCCGTGGCTCTTCCGCTGCCGGGTCAGTGACGGCATTGTGGCCGCCGTCCTGGTGAAGTACATCAAGGAGGAGATGAAACTCACGAAGATCGGCGTGATCTATTCGAACGAGGCGTTCGGGAGCGGCGGGGCGGATGTCATAGAGCGGAACGCCAAGGCGCAAGGGCTGAAGGTGGTTGCCCGAGAGCGGTTCAACCTCGGGGACCGGGACTTCACCGCCCAACTCCTGGCTCTCAAGAGGGCGGGGGCCGAGGTGATGATCCCGTACAGCCTCGGGGTCAATGAGTTCGCCCGGATCAATGTTGAGTACCGCCAGTTGGGGTCCCCTTACAAGTACGTGGGGCCCCCCGCCGTAGCCATGAAGCCGGTTTTGGACCTGTCCAAGGAGGCATCGGAAGGCCTCATGGGGTTCGTCGACTCCGTGCCGGGGATGAACGCAACGAATAGGAAGTTCGTCGAAGCCTACCGGAAGGAGTATAACTCCGAGCCTGACACACAGGCACCCTGGAGCTACGACGCCATGAACATCCTCGCCAACGCCATCCGGAAGAGCGGCGAGGACCGGGCCAAGATCCGGGAGGCTATTCTGGCGACCAAGGGGTACGAGGGGGTTCTCGGGACCTACAACTTCACCCCCGAGGGCGAGGGTCTCAACGGGGGCCCCATCGCCGTCATCAAGAATGGCAAGCCCCAGCTGGTGAAAATGGTCAGTATGAAGCAATAAGCCTCTGGAATGATCCGGCTGCCCGGCCCGCCGGAGAAGTAGCCGCAGCCTCGGGCGAACGCGCTGCTCATCTCGTTCGCGCGGGGTAGAGCGTCAGGAGGGGGGCAAGGGAGGAGGATTGCTCTGCTGCCCGTTTACCAGCTCGAGGAATTGCCTTCTGAACTCCATGGCCCCGCCCCGGGCCGGGTGTCTCACCGTATGGAAATTTGTCCTAAAAGAATTCAACACGTGAGCAGCGACTTTTCCCACCGCAATGATCCTTGTTCCGGGAAATAATTCCAAGAAATTTCTTAATACCCCGATGCCATAAGCAATTTCACCGGCCGTTGGTTTGCGATTGCTCAGGATACCCCTGGAGCCATCAAAGGGGTGCCACGGGAAGGCATTCCAGAACACAAACTCGACTGCCTGAAAATTGGATTTTGCTATCGCCTCCCAGACGATGGTGGCCGTCGGCTCGTTGAAACCGCGGTCCCTGATTTCTGGTTTACTTGTTCGCTGGGGTTCGACATCCGGCAATACATATTCAGGATAAATTCCTCTTCTCCGGAGGAATCCGAGGAGGATGCGTTCAGAGGTCATCGGGATGCCGGTAAAGTGTCCCCCCTGATAACTAAGCGCTTCCCCTACCAGGCAGAACTTAGCTTTTTTCAACCTCACTTGGAGATAATGAGTGAGCTGCTTTTTGCGGATTTTGGGGGCAGCGGGGCCTATATCGTTTTGCTGATCGACATCAGCCCACGGATTGAAGAAATTGGCGAGACCGGGGGATTGGATCAATATTTTGAGCAAACTGGAAAGGCCGCCGGACATCGAATGTCTCCAACACGATTCCATGGGCATTCTGGGCAAAGATTCTCCGCGGAGTTTCTTATTTCTCCTCTTCCCAAGAGGGTATCGCCTCTCCGAAAAAAATTCAACAAGTTTCAAATAGACCGGGCAACAGGCGATAGGCTATGGCCTATAGGTAATGGATTGTGGGTCGGCTCCCAGAAAAGGCGGCCGGATGAAAATCCAGCCGCCGTGAATGATCTGCCGCCAAAGCACTCAGGTTAGGTGTTCAGGGCAGCGAAAAAAGTGCCCTCGCCTCGATTGACGAGCAGGAGGAGGGAATCCTTGTCTTTGACCTTCGAGATGGCCTCTTTGGCCTCTTTAACCGAGTTCACCGGCTGGCGATTGATCCCCAGAATGACGTCCCCCTGATGAATGCCCGCCAGATCCGCGGGGCTCCCGGGCTGCACACTGGCTACCAGAACGCCGCGGTCAGCCTTAGAGGTGGACTGGCCGGACATCCCAGGCTTCAAATCCTGGAGCCCAAGACCCCACTTTCCCTGGGAGGGTTGTCCGGACCCTTCCGCCGTCGCTTCTCCAGAACCTAGCTTTTCCACCTTGACGGCAAGTTGTTTCCTTGTCCCTTCGCGGAGGACAGTAACATTGACTTCCTGGCCTACGGGGGTGCTGGCCACCGTGGAGGATAGTTCTCGAGGCTCTGCAACCGCATTGTTATGAAAAGCCACAATCACATCGCCCTGACGAATTCCGGCCTTATCGGCTGGACTTCCCGGCACTACATCCGCGACGAGGGCTCCCTTGTTGTTCTCCAGCTTCATCGCCTTGGCCAGTTCCGGAGTGATCGGCTGAATGCTGACGCCGAGGTAGCCGCGAGTTACACCGCCCTTGGATATCAGTTGCGGAACCAGCGGCTTGACCTCATTGACCGGGATCGCAAACCCGATTCCCTGCCCGTTGGAAAGGATGGCGGTGTTGATTCCGACCACCTCGCCTTTCATGTTGTAAAGGGGGCCGCCGGAATTTCCCGGATTGATGGGGGCATCGGTCTGGATGAAGTCATCGTATGGCCCGGCACCGATGACGCGCCCCTTGGCACTCACGATCCCGGAGGTCACAGTGTTGCTCAGGCCGAAGGGGTTCCCGATCGCCAGAACCCAATCGCCGACCCTCAGCTGGTCGGAGTCGCCCATGGCCGCTGCGGTCAGAGCCTCCTTGGGATCGATCTTCAAAATCGCCAGGTCCGTCCTGGAATCTCGGCCCACGACCCGCGCTTTATACTCCTGTTTATCGGATAATGTTACCGTCACTTCTTTGGCGGATTCCACCACGTGGTTGTTGGTCAGGATATAGCCATCACGGTTGATGATGACCCCCGAACCCGCACCCTGCATCCGGAAGCTTTCGGGATGCTGGGGCATCTCTCGGAAGAAGCGCTTGAAGAGATCCCCATAGGGCCCTTCCGGAAACGGGGACTCTTGGGAGAGGCCCACTTTCTCCACCTTGGTTACCTTGATATTGACGACCGTCGGACCCAGCTTCTGCGCTAAGTCGGCAAACGAGCCGGGAAAACCGGGTGTCGCTGCGGAAGCTTGGGGCGCGCTGCTCGCGGTGCCAGCTTCTGAGTGGGCTGTCAAGTGGAGGGGTGAAGCCACTAAAAGGCCTGCTAAGAGAAAAGAAAGGGCCACAGCCCCCCATGCCGTAAACCGAATCGGTTTCTTGTACCAGTACTGCTTTACCCTGTTGAACATTGTCATTCCTCCTTATCTAAGTAATTAGCGAGCCCTTCCTCCGTGGAGGAAGGCTCTTGCCCGTCTACCTTTCAAATATAAAGCGGGAATATTAGAAAAAGATTAAATGAAGATTAGAAGTTCTTAATGGAAGGCGGGCGGGATACGGATGGGGAATCTGAAGTCTTTCGGGATTGAGTTGGGAGGAAAACCGTGAAAGTGCTCCCCTGGCCGGAAGTGCTTTCGACCTCGATCCTTCCCCCGTGAGCCTCCGCGATAGACCGGGCGATGCATAGGCCCAGACCCGCTCCCCCTTCTGCGCGCGAGCGCGCCTCGGGGGAGCGGTAGAACCGCTGGAAGATGCGCGCCTGATCTCCCTTGGGAATTCCGATACCCGTATCCTCGACCCGGATAGAAGCCCAACCTCCGCTGGATTGCAGGGAAATGGTCACATTTCCTCCGGGCGGGGTGTACTTAATCCCGTTGTCCAGGAGGTTGAGGAGGAGCCGCCTCAGGTGCGTATAATCCCCCTGGGCTGAAACGGGTTCCACTGGCCCGAGGCCCAAGTTGATGGAGCGGGCTTCGGCCAGGATGCGGGCCTGCCCGTAGGCCTCTTCCACGAGTTGCCCCAAGTCTACCGGCCGTTGATCCATCCGGAGCACTCCGGCATCGGCGCGGGCGAGGAGCAGTAAGCCTTCCACGAGGCGAGCGATCTTGTCGATCTCCTCGAGCGCACTCTTCAGGACGCGTTGATATTCTTCCGGTCCCCTGGGCGAGCGCAGGGCGACCTCTATCTCCCCTTTCAGGATCGTAAGGGGAGTTTGCAATTCGTGGGAAGCGTCGGCGGTGAACTGGCGCATCTCTTTGAAGGCGACATCCAGGCGGCTGAGCATCTCGTTTAGGGTTTGCGCCAGCCTGCCCAGCTCATCGCCGGCTCCCGTCTCCTCCAGACGTCCGGCGAGGTGTTCTGCGCTGATCCGGCGGGCGATCTCTGTCATCCGGTCCACCGGTTTGAGCGCCCGCCGGGCCAGCATCCACCCGCCGCCGCCGGCCAGCAGCAGGGCAAAGGGCAATACGGCAGCCATGACCAGGAGAAAGCGCCGCCGAGTTGTGTATAAGCTTTCCCGCGACATGCCTACCTGAATGAAGTTAATGACCCGGCCTGCCTTGATGACGGGCCAGGTCAGGATCCGGACCGGATAAGGCCCTCTGCCTTCCACGGTCTCAAAGGTAGGAAGACCCTTAGAAGCGTTCTTCAGGGCCTGAGGACTGAGCGGCAGCTTGCCTGCGCCAAAGGGGGGCTGTCTTGGATCCAGTCGCCCAAAGGGATCAATCCTTTCAAAATACCGATCCATCGGGGAGAAACCGAAGAAACGGCGGAATACCTCATCGATGTCAGGGGGAAAAAACGCGCTGGCCCCGCCGCCTTCCCGTTCGGCGAGTGCCTGGGCGACCCCGCTAAGCGCGGCATCTGTTTCCTTGGAAAGGGTGTACACCAGGAGCCCGTATGCCGTGCCTCCCAAAAGAATGAAGGTCGCGGTCAAGAGGCTGGTGTACCAGAGGGTGAGGCGGGCCCGGATGGAACGGATACGCATGGATCACTCCGCTTTCATCACGTAGCCCACCCCTCGGACCGTGTGGATCAACTTTGCTCCGTGGCCGCTGTCGATCTTCTTCCGCAGGTAGTTTACGTAGACATCGATGATGTTGGTCATCGTATCGAAGTCGTAATTCCAGACATGTTCGATAATCATCGTCCGGGTCAGCACGCGCCCGGGATTGCGCATGAAGTATTCGAGCAGGGCGAACTCTTTTGAGGTCAGGTCAATCTTCTCCCCGCTCCGGGAGACGATCCGCCGGGCGGGGTCGAGGATCAATTCGCCGATCTGGAGGAGCGCCGGCTCGGCCTCCGCTCGCCGTCTCAGCAAGGCGCGAACCCTGGCGACGAGTTCCTGAAACGCGAATGGCTTAGTCAGGTAGTCATCGGCGCCGGCATCCAGGCCCAGGACCTTGTCTTCGATCGTTGCCCTCACCGTGAGGAGAAGGACGGGGGTACTCACTTTTTGGCGCCGAAGTTTCTTAAGGACCTGGAGACCGTCCATTTGGGGAAGGGAAATGTCGAGAATGATCAGGTCATGCACCTGGTCCAGGCCCATCCCCAGGCCTTCCTCGCCATCCAGGGCTACGTCCACCGCGTAGCCCTCTTCTTCCAGACCTTGTTTGATGAAGCTGGCAACCTTCTTCTCGTCTTCCACGACCAAGAGACGCATCCTTTATGGCCCTCCGGGAAACCTCGGGCGAGAGAACCGGGCTGCGCAGAACCTGGTTCTTCATTCTGCCCGCCCGCTCAATAAGATGATGGTATTGGATAGGGTTTCAAGTGTCAAGCGGACCCATCCATTGCGGGTTTTTAATTCTGATACCCATTTGGTCAGGCGGCGCACCTTCTCCAGTGGAGGAATGGCCCCGGCTCCGGCGCTCCTCAAAATAAGATCGGTATGAACCTCTTGGTTGTTTTCATGTACGCGGCATAGTCCTCCCCAAACTTCTGAAGGTTCTCCGCTTCTTCAACCTTGGCCGTAGCCAATAAAAAGGCAGTGGCCGCCAGAACCAGGATAGAGCCCACAAGCGAAGGGTACTTGAGAAACACTCCCCATCCCAGCAATAGCAATGAACTGTAAAGAGGGTGACGGATATACCGGTAGGCTCCCCGCCTCACCAAGGTGGTGGTATTCTCAAAGTGGCCTTCCGGTTTCCCCGCCACGCGCAGCAGATAGAATCCTTGCCCCACCAGGAAAAGCGAAAAAATCAACAGCAGCCAAGAGACGATTTGATGGGCCGCAAATGGGTCACGGAACCAATACTCAACATTCAACAAAAACAAGATCAGGATAGATTCGAATGCGAAGAACCGGTAGAAGCCATGGGATCGCCAATGGCGAAAGGAGGGCCAGGATACAAAGAGGATGGCCGCAGAAATGACTGCGAAGATCATGATTTTGAGCACAGCATCCCCGCAAAAGTTCAGAGGTACCAATCCTGGCAACCCCAATAGACTTGATGACGACCGAACTGGCGCGTCCCGTAGAAATCTTTGCCCTGAATCCATTTTCAGAGATGAGGATGAAGGGTAGAAACTACCTATAGGGAGAATCGGGAGAACCCGATTCCCGAGCTTCTTATGAATGTACTCCCAGATGGATCTTTGCTGGGCGAGCGTGCCAATGAGATCGAAGATGACAATCTTGAAGGGATGGTTTCATTCTTTCCCAAACTGCCAACGGCGATCCGCCCATCGGGTGAGGAGTTCGTCGACCTCGCCAAAATGGATGCAGCGTCCGAGGCATGGATCAACGCAGGCAGGCCTTTCCCCTCGATCAATTCGATGGTAACAGAAATGACATTTTTCAGCCACCCCTTTAGCGGTATTGAACTGCATCACTCCCCAAGGACAGGCCTCGAGGCAGGCTTTACAACCATTGCAGGCATCTGGATCAACGAGGACGATACCGTCCGCCCGCTGATGGATGGCCTGAACCGGACACGCCTCTTTACAGGGGGGTTTCGAGCATTGCAGGCAGCGCGCCGGAAGAAAGGTCAACCGGAGCTTGCCATCGACCCTTTGCACCCCTTTTGTTTTCACCTGGATCCACCGAGATCCTTCCGGTGGGTTATTCTCTTGCTTGCAGGCCAACTCGCAGGTGTCGCACCCCCAGCAGATTTCTTCATCGATGATCATGGCCAATCTTTTCGTCATCTTCATTCCTCCCCCTCTTTAGGGGAAATCCGGCAGAGCAACACCCGGAGGTTCGTTGCTCCCATGGCTGGGTCACAAGTCACTGGATTATTGTCCGTCAGAAGGTTGATGTTCGAATGTCGCCATCGATCTTCAGGAGAATTTTTTTCAGGAAACCACCAGGCATGCTGCGCGCCGATCACTCGCGGGTCGATTCCCAGGGTCAACTTGGCCCGTTGCAGGCATCGACCCCGCGCCGATTCGATGATGACCCAGTCTCCCTCTTTAATTCCTTCCCTCTCGGCTGTTTCCGGATGGATCTCAACGAAAGGCTCCGGCAGAAGTTCCCTCAGCCACGGGATTTGCCGATGTTCCGAATGGAAGAAGGCCGTCGGACGCATCCCGGTGATAAGAATGTATGGATATTCTTCAAAAAGGTCAGGCCGGCTCACAGGAGACTCCGGAGGTTCCCGAAACTGAGGCAACGGATCATATCCCCATTCCTTCATCCGTGTCGAATAGAGCTCCACCTTTCCGGTGGGGGTAGAGAATCCCTTCTTGACATATTTCCGATATTCCATCTTTCCCCGCAGATAGCCCCTTTTGGCAAACTCCTCAAAGGTTAGACCGGAAGGGGCAAGAATGGCATTCAGGGCTCCCTGAACGGTTGGCCACCAATATTCTTTCTGCCCCACCCGGTTCCCAAGTTCATTGAGCATCTCATGGTCCGATCTACATTCTCCCACCTGGATGACCTTCTGACGGGCTAACACATAGCCATGCCTTTTCCAGAATTCCGCCACATAATCCATTTCCAGCCACGTCGCCGTTGGGAGGACGAGGTCTGCCAGTTCCGCTGTCGGGGTTAGGAAGAAGTCTGAAACAGCCAAAAAATCGACCTTCTTCAAGGCTTCATCAACCATCGAGGCATTGGCCCGAGTCATGACAGGATTCGTAGAGATCAGAAAGACCATCTTCACAGGATAGGGCTTCTCGGCAAGGATGGCATCCCAGACGAACCTTGGATTGAGGATGGCAAAGGCATCCGCCAGTCTAAAGACGTCTCCCCCTAAACGCTTCTTCCTTTGTTGAGGGGGGAGGAGCTTATGTCCACCAAATTGACTGGCATTCATGGTCGGAGGAGGGACAAAGAAGACCATGCCGCCAGGAATATCGAGGTTTCCGGTGAGGGCAGCCAAGGCGATTAAGATCCGATTATTATCAACGCAATTAATCGATTGCTCGATGGCCACGCCCCACTGAATACAGGCTGGCTTGGTTGTAGCAAAGAGTCGGGCCGCCTCCCGAATCTTCTCTTCTGGCACCCAGGTGATTTCGGAAACTCGTTTGAGGGTATACTCCTTGACTCGCCCGACGAATTCCTTCCAGCCATGGACCCAATTTTGAACGAATTCCTTATCATAGAGTTCTTCTTCAAGGATCACATGAAGCATTCCCATGGCTACGGCCACATCCGTTCCGGGTCTAAGCTGAAGCCAAAGATTTGAGCGATCGGCCAATTTGGTGAACCGGGGATCGACCACAATCAATTTTGCCCCCCTGGCCAAGGCATCCGATAGATCCACCCCTTTGTACTCATCGGGATTGGAGACGACCGCATTATTCCCCCAGACCACAACACATCGGGGATTTCCCCCATAGTCGCAGACCGGCAGGTTTCCGCAAGTGATGACGGAGGTCGCCACCCGCGGCCCGTAACACATATGGCCAGCCGTGAGGACATTGGGAGTCCCTAAAAGGTTCGCAAAGCGATAGATGAAGGCCTCATTATCGCGACCTGTCCCATAACCCAGCACAATGGATTCAGCCCCGTATTGGCTCTTATATTCATTGATTTTTGAGGTGAGAAGATCATAGGCCTCATCCCAGGAGATCCGTTCCCATTTGCCCTCCCCTTTCGCTCCTTTTCGCTTCAAAGGGTAGAGCAATCGATCGGGATGATAAGCCAGTTGAATCGTAGCAATCCCTTTGGGGCAGAGCGTTCCATGGCTGATCGGTGATTCAGGATCACCTTCGATCCGGACAACCTTCCCATCCTTCACATGAACCAGAACCCCACATCCGCCGTGACAGATCCTACAGTGACTTCGGATAACCTTCTCATCCATGGTCTGTAGGGTTTCCCCTGAACCTCCTTTCACCAATCGCCCATAGCCTTAGCGGATCGGCGGACGAACCCCTTCCCCTTCCTTAAGGAGATTCGCGTTCTTCTTTCAGGTCATGCAGGAATCGTTTAGGTTGGGTGACCTATATAGCGAGACTACCAGCGATTGCGTCCGCTGCCACGGCCGCCCCCGAAACCACCGCCGGATCGGCCGCCTCCGCGAGGACTCTTTTCCTGCGCCTCATTAACCTTAATGGTCTTGCCGTCAAGGCTCGTGCCATCCATCTGAGAGATCGCCTTTTTCGCATCCTCATCCTGAGCAAAGGTCACGAATCCAAAGCCCCGGGAGCGCCCCGTATCACGGTCCGTGATGACCTTGGCTTCGGTGATTTCCCCATGAGACGCGAACGCCTGGCGCAGACCGTCGTCCGTCGTGTCCCAGCTCAGACCCCCTACAAATAGTTTTTTAGCCATACCTTCCGATGCTCCTTTTCTCCGTCGCCTTGATCGACGACCTTTGATGGGTGGCGCCCGCCATGCCGCGTCCGCCACGTTTACTTACTTTTGTTGCATGCCCAAATCGTTTGGGAGGATGGGCCAGAAATTTCCCTCCTTCCTCCATCCCGCTCCGCAGGGAGCCTCGGCAAGGTGAGCCCTCACCCACTGGAGTACCTTTCAACCGATTGCGTCAACCTTGCCGATTCATGATGAAACCCATTCCTCCATTACCGGAGAGTGGGCCCTCTAGGGTTCGGGGTCAAGGAGAATCGGGCCACTTCTTTTCGTCGCTTTTCGCCTTTATAAGCTCCAGCATGTGTTGGCATAATACCCTCCTTCCTCCAGTTCTGTCAAGCCGAGGCAACTACGGATTCCTGGTGGTAAGGTTTGCTTTTTTCTTTGCTCTCTTTCTTATCTTCCTTCTTGCGGCAAACACGATTATCCTGTAGACTCGCCCGAATGGCAGAAGTCTATGGATTACCAACTTCTTAAGGATCCGTAATATTACTGGAAGGGTGAAGAACGAAGCATATACGTCCCTGCGTATCTGTTGAAGTTCCCCAAGGGATATCCTATCAGAGTAAACCTTACCCGACCCTTCCTCAATATGGTAATCATCAAGCCCCTTCAGCATGTCTTTGAGGGGAGAATATTTGGTAGCTCTTAGGACCGACAGGCCAAGAGTATCTACGCCAAGCCCATGTGAGAAATTTACTATATCCAGCATCTCATCCCTGGTTTCGCCTATATTCCCTATCATAAAATAGCAATGATAGATGAAATTAAATTGCCTCAAAACTTCAAAATACTCCCTTACTTTTGCAGTAGTAAACCCTTTATTCATAGATGCTAGGGTCTTATCCTGGGCAGATTCTATACCTAAAAGAAAAGCCATAAAACCGGCTTTATCCATCTTCTTGAGAACATCCGGCCTTTTCGCAACTTCTAATCGAGCATTGATGAAGTATTTCTTTTTTATGCCCTCTTTTACGATTAGGTCACACACCCTTTCAACCCAGTCCATATCTGCCGTAAAAATATCGTCCGCAAAGCCAATCACATCAGCCTCTATGGTTTTAATCTCTGACACAATAGACTCAGGCCTTCTGATGGACCACTTTCTCTTCTCGCCCAAAGGATTGAACTTAAAATCGCAGAATTGGCAGTTATATGGGCAACCTCTCGATCCCAACATGAGGTCTATTTGAAGGTCTGATGTGAATCCATCTAACGCAACCGTGTATTTATAACGACGAAGTTTTCTGTTGGGGTAAAAATCGCTTCGAACAGGCTCAAGCTTTCGATTCTTGTTATGCACGATCTTGCCCTTTAATCTAAAGGATAGTCCATCAATGTCAGGTGAAAGGCCCTGATAGACAATTTCCCTTGCAATCGCCTCACCATCCCCACGGACGATTCCATCGATTCGGGGAATATCTCCAAAAAGATCATTCACCCGCTCCGTTGCATACCTTCCACCTACGATTAGGGTAATATTTTCAGGAATGCTATTGATGATTCCTTTAACAAATTCCTTTTCTTCATCCCAATTGTAGCTCACCAGCACTAAATCCGTAGTTTTATCGATAAATGAGGATAGGGGCTTCTTTTCATATCTCATATCAATGATCTTTACACTTTCCACAATATCTTCAATAGCACTGGCTGCATACTCCAGGCCTATGGGGGGGAAAAAACCGTAGGTTTTCAACTCCTGTTTATATGGGTATATACAAATAGCATTTTTATACTTCATTTTTCTTACCCCCACCTTCTGCTGTTTGTGATTGAATAATAAGTTGTCTCTGTGACCTGCCCGACATCATTGTACCGCCCTCAGAGTTAGACTTGTTACATCGTAATATGTCATGAAAGCCTCGGGTGCTGGCGGCTTATAGCCCAAAGCATTATGGGGTCTAATGCGATTATAATCCCTCCGCCAGTTCACTACAGCTTTATTCTAGTCATTTTTCGATCCGGGTCAACCGAATTTTGCAGGTTCGCCCTCAATACCCATTATCCTGACGGCGAACATTCCATTTCCAACTGGGGCCAGACAACCCCTCGGGCAAAATCATAGAAGAGCGGCACATTTCCCACAAATTTCTTGACATTACCCGCTCTTCCACTATATTTAGATTGCGCTAGACAATTGGACCCGACCTCTCATGAGAGGGTCGGGTTAAGGTTGATCGAATATCCCGAGCCAAATATTCCAACTCGCGATTCTCACTGATCGGCCCGAAGAAATTTCCTGGATCGCAGAGGGTACCCCTGGCCATGATGAAAGCATTGGTAAAAACCAAGCCCGAACCCGGCCTTTGGCTGCAAGATGTGCCGGTTCCAGAGATCGGGATCAACGATGTGCTGATTAAAATTTATCGGACCGCGATCTGTGGTACAGATGTCCACATCTACAACTGGGACAAATGGGCCCAGAGGACGATTCCCGTGCCCATGCACGTGGGCCACGAGTTTGTCGGGAGAATTGTGAAAATCGGAAGTAACGTTCACGACTTCAAACCAGGCGATCTTGTCTCTGGTGAAGGACACCTTGTCTGTGGCCGCTGCCGGAACTGCCTTGCCGGCCGGCGGCACCTTTGCCCGAACACCAGCAGCGTCGGCGTCAATCGTCCTGGTGCTTTTGCCGAGTACCTCTGCATTCCCGTCACCAATGTCTGGTACTGCGATCCTCATATCGCCATGGATGTCCTCTCCTGCTTCGATCCTCTGGGCAATGCCACGCATACGGCCCTCTCCTTCGATCTCCTAGGCGAGGACGTCCTGATTACCGGTGCCGGCCCCATCGGCTGCATGGCCACCGCTATCGCCAAGCACGCTGGAGCGCGCCATGTGGTCGTGACGGATGTCCTCCCTTACCGTCTGGAACTGGCGAAAAAAATGGGCGCGACCCTGACCCTGGACGTGCGCTCCGAGACCATCGAGGACTCGCAAAAGAAGCTCGGAATGAAAGAAGGATTCGATGTGGCCCTGGAGATGTCCGGCAATCCTGAAGCGTTCCGATCGATGCTGGCCAACTTGTGCCACGGCGCCAAGGTTGCGGTCCTGGGGCTTATACCCCAGGAAACCGTTATTGACTGGAATGTCGTAATCTTTAACAGTCTCACAATCAAGGGCATCTACGGCCGCGAGATGTATGAGACCTGGTACAAGATGACCGTCATGATCCAGAGTGGTCTGGACATCACGCCGGTCATCACCCATCATTTTTACTACACGGAGTTTGAAAAAGGTTTCGAGGTGATGCGCTCCGGCCGGTCCGGGAAGGTAATCCTCCGCTGGTTTGATGATTGAAGAAACGCAAGTAGGCCGAAGATTTCCGTCGCCCCTTGGAGAACCGGGTACTCTTGATTTTTTATCGGGGAAGGGTTGCCGATACGGGAAGTTTTTCTTACCAGCCATAGAAGGGAAACGATCATGCCACTAGAGCATTTAGACCAATCGTTGAGGCAAGAAATCGAGGCGTTACAGGCGGAGGGGAGAGCCAAGGCTCCGGAGCGGGTCATCGTTGATTACCTCCCTCCTTCAGGGGAGAAGGGGCCACGCTATATTTTAAAAGGGGTAAACCGGGAATTCATTCGCCTGAACTCAAACAGCTACCTGTCCCTGTCGAACCATCCCGCCTTAATTGAAGCGGCGGAGGAGGCCACGAAAAAGTTTGGCGTAGGGCCCGGGGCGGTGCGTTTTATCGACGGGACCTTTTATCATCATGTGGCTCTCGAGGAACGAGTTGCTCGTTTCTTAAACAAACCCGCCGCCAAAATTTTCAATTCGGCTTACACCTCCAATTGCGGATTGGCCCTGGCGCTTAGCGGTAAGCAAACCTATTGGATCGGGGATGAACTTAACCATAATAGCATTATCCGGGCGATGCGCCTGGCCAATGTTCCCGGGGAAAGAAAGGGAATTTATCCGCACAACCATATGGAGGCGTTGAGAACATGCCTAGAAGAAGTCCCCGAGGATGTTGAGCGGGTTATCCTGATCTTTGACGGCATTTTCAGCATGCGCGGAGATTATGCGCCCCTCGGAAGGATCAAGGAAATCGCTGAGCCCTACGATAAGAGGTTCAAGGACGGGGTCATCACGGTGATGGACGATTCCCACGGCATCGGCGCCTACGGCAAAACCGGACGCGGCACGGCAGAATTCACCGGGGCGCAGCCCGACGTGATGATTGGAACCTTTGGGAAGGCTTTTGGCGTAAACGGTGGATTTGTCGGTGCCAGTGAAGCGATCGTTGAAGCCGTTCGACAAAAAGCCGATACCTACATTTACACAAATCCTTTGGGGGTTGCCGATTGCGCTGCCGCCATCAAGGCTCTGGACATTTGTGACAGCGCTGAAGGATTGGCCAGATTAAAGAACCTGAATGAAAGAATCCAGCAATTCCGTGAGGGCATCGATTCGCTCGGCCTGGAATCAATCCCCGGACCGCATGCGATTGTACCGTTGATGGTAAGGGACACCCGCAAAACTCACCGGATTGTGCAGAGTCTTTTTGATCAGGGCGTTCTAGTCGTTGGGTTGACCTTCCCGGTCGTGCCCAGAGGCGATGAAACGATACGTTTCCAACTCAACGCCGCCCATACGAAAGCGGATGTGGATAATGTGCTGGATGTATTGTCTGGGTTCAAACGTTAAAGGGCAGAGTCCGGTTTGCCGGACGGAGGCAAACTTCTAGCTTACAAAAAATGGTTCCCCCCTTTCTAAGGTTATTTCCTTGGATAGCCCACGGATTGCACGAGAGTGATATACTGATCCGGCCGTAATTTCATCGCTTTCTCCAACTCTGCCTTGTCAAACCGCAGACGAACCACGGTTGCCAGTCCTTCGGAAGCACAAAAAAGATAAACATTTTGACTGATGAATGCTGCATTGGCAAAAGCCACAAAAAACGCTTGCTCGCCGACCCTCCTAAATTTGCTGAAATCCGCTACGTAGATGAGGTTAATGGGAGCATCATCCAAGGGAGATGTCTGCTGGCGCCCAGAGAGAGGCCGAACATCCTCTGCTACAGCTTGGTATAGAGAGTGAGCCTTCCCGTCATAAACATATAGCCCTTCAGGAGTCGCAACATAAATATCCGTATTCTGTAGATTCATCCCCGAGGGAGCCGTTCTCCTTCCCGAATCAGGACGATTCACTCCAAAGGCAGCCCACAACAAATTGGAGAGGACTTGCAAAGGGATCTCTTCTGCGGTGTATGCCCGCCAGGAGCTTCTATCTTTCAACACCTGCATGAGAGGTTTGCCGCGATCGAGTTGCGGCGGTAAAAGCTGGATGGGGTTGAACTCGTGGGCAAATACTGAAGTAGCGTCTTTTGCCGCTAAAACGACACCTGCGGCTGCCGATGTCTTCAAAAAGTCCCTTCGGTTCATCTCTTTTGTCATAAACCTTACCTCCTTATCAAATATTTGAGAACACTACTTTTTTTTGAAACCCTGCCGGGGGCCCTTGGCCCTCAGTTCACCCAGGTGGTTCCCCGCTAAAGCAGCGCCAGCCTTAATAAGCAAGTACACAATTATGGCTCCTGTAAGAGCTTCCGGGCCAGCTGCACCGCCTCGCCGGCATCATGGGCGTAACCGTCAGACCCGATGTCATGGGCAAACTTCTCATTTACCGGCGCTCCTCCAACCATCACTTTGAGCTTATCCCGCAACCCCGCTGCCCGGAGGGCATCGATAATCTTTTTCATCTGAGGCATGGTGGTGGTGAGGAGGGCGGATAAACCGAGGATGTCTGGTTGGTGTTCCGCAACCTTCCGAATAAATTCATCGATCGGGACATCAACCCCTAGGTCTATAGTTTCAAATCCAACCCCTTTCAACAGGGTGATCACCAGGTTTTTACCGATGTCGTGCAAATCCCCCTTGACGGTTCCGATCAGTACTTTCCCCCTGGACACAGCCTGGGTCCCCGCCAGATAAGGTTCCAAAACCGAGACTGCTTCATTCATCGCCCGCGCGGAAAGTAAAACCTCAGGAATAAACACCTCCCCACTTTTGAACCGTTCACTGACCACCTCCATCGCCGCCAACATCCCCCGTCGCAAAATCTCCTCAGCCCGCACCCCCTGATCCAATAAACCCCGAATATGCCCCTGAATTGCCACATGATCCCCATTCAAAACATCATCCTGAACCTGCCGAAACTCCTCATCCCAAACCATCTCCGGAAAGACCCGCCGGGCAACCTCTGCCATGGCCGCCTGCGTCAGGGGACGAAAAGCCCCAGCTTCCAAGGGCAAACGCCCTTCCCGTTCCACCTTCTCACCCATCCGCACCAGTCTCTGAAAGATCGCTTGGGGCGGCATGGAATCGGCTATGCCCAAGATCATTCTTTCCCCGGGAGCCACCGCGCGGAAGAGGTGGTCCAGATAGGCTTCGAATTCTTCTTCGGGGGTCGATTCCTGAAGGAGCAATAGGGAAGGGATGCCCCCAAAAATGGTCAGTTTATCGCTCCAGCGTCGATAATATTCTTCGATGGGAACCTTGGTCATGGGGGCCGGGCAGACCGCCTCGGCTACGTGCATCCCTGAATCCCGGATGAGATCCATGAGCCCTTGATTCTCCCCGTCACAGTGACAGACCGCCAGCTTTCCGTGCTGGCCCAAATCATTTGAGGCTTTCCTGATCCAGGGCATTAGATCTTTCTCGAAATAGGGGGGATAGGTAACCAGCTCGTCAAAATTCCCGCCCCAATGGGACATCTCAGCGGGCGATTCGACGGTCAGCTTCAAGGCCTGGTCATAGAAGGGCTCTAGGCTCTCGGCTAAGTGGCGCATCTCCTTTTGATAATCGTTATAGTGAAAATAAAAATCCGTGGGATCGAGGAGATGTTTCTGAATATGATGAATGGGCGAGGAACAGCCAGTAAAATAGCTGGCCAACACCCCATCCTCGCCGATTTCCTCTTGCTGGCCTCTGAACTCCTCATAACAGGGCGCCAGGTCCATATTCTCGAAGAGACTGGCCACTGCGGCGTAATCCTCCCGTTTCTTGATGAGATGCTCGGCAATCCAGGGGATGGATACGCCCGACTTTTTCATCTCCTCGGTGTAAACCGAAAGGGTCCGGACCACCCCCTTGGGCGTGTGGTATTCTACCATCGTCCGCTCTGCTCCTCGTTTCACCCGGATGTTAATGTTAGACGAAAAAGAAAACCGGAAAACTTGTTCCTTCAAGGTGTAAATACCCAAGGCCCGATGCAGCATGGCGTCGGGATTGGGCTGATTCGCGAAATCCGGGACCACTTTGTGCAGAGCCCAGCCTTCGGCGCGGCAAATCTCGTCCGCCGCTCGGCCCCGGTGCCGCTCGGGCAGGGTATGGGTGTGGAAATTGGCGTTATACCAGAGATCCAACCGGGGCACGTAAGGCAAAAGGTCAGGCATCTCGCCCCTGGCTGCTTTCAGTATTCTTTGTTTGGGGGTCAGCATCGAAAGCTTCAGCCTCGCTGTGGTTTTACGCGTATAAACCCGGTATCGATCCCAAATCTCTCAAGAATCGGCTCATCATTAAAATGTTTCTTTGGGGGAGATCATGGGTGGGTGAGGAAAAAGGTATGCTAGAGTCCCAGGATCTCTTTACTTAGCTCCTTCTTCTCTCTCAACTCTTTCGAAGCTCCCCTAAAAATGATAGATCCCTTTTCTAAGACATAGCTGGTGTCAGAGACGGCCAAAGCCATGGAGGCTTTCTGCTCCACGAGCAGAATGGTAACTCCGGCATTCCTCAACTGTTCAATGATCTTGAATATCTCCCGAATGATTTTAGGGGCGAGCCCTTGAGACGGCTCATCGAGGAGGATCAGGTCAGGGTGCCCCATCAATGTCCGGGCAATCGCCAGCATCTGTTGCTCCCCCCCGCTTAAATTCTCTGCACTCCGATACCTGAACTTCTCCAATTGGGGGAAGTGTTCATAGACGGAATGAAGGTCCCAAGATCTTCGCGTGCCTGCCTTTTGCCCGACCATGAGGTTTCTCTCCACGGTTAGATTGGTGAAGATGAGCCTGTTTTCCGGGATGAATCCAATGCCTTTATTGGCAATCGTGTAAGGTGGAAGGTGAGTGATATCCTCCCCATTCAAGGTCACCCGGCCGGTCCGTGCCGGAGTCAGCCCCATGATCGTTCTTAGGGTGGTTGTCTTGCCCACGCCGTTTCTTCCAAGAATGCAAGCAAATTCTGCCTTTTTGACTTCAAAACTGATATCGAACAAGATATGAGCTTCACCATAAAAGCTGTTCACCTGTTCTAATTTCAGCATCCCCATTCCCCTCCAAGATAAGCTTCCTGAACTCCTTCGTCCTTGCGGATGTCATCCGGCATACCCTCAGCGATAATTCTCCCCTGGTTCAGGACGATAATTCGTCCAGAGACTGAAAATACTACGTTCATATCGTGTTCAACCAACAAGATCGTAAGCCGCTCCGAGAGTCTTCTGATCAGATCGATCATCCTTCCGGTCTCCTTCGCGGCCAGTCCACTCGTTGGTTCATCGAGAAGGATCGCCTTCGGATCCGCTGTTAGAGCGACGGCCACATCCAATATTTTGTTGTCCCCATAGGATAGATCTTTCGCCCTCGCTGTCTCTTTCCCCGTTAGACCCACGCTCTCTATGATGGCCGGAACCTTCTCCCGCACCTCCTTTAAACGATCCAGAGGGGTGAAAAATTCAAAGCCATATCCCAAGTGGGCTTGAACGCCCATGCGAATGTTCTCAAAAACACTAAGCTCGCTAAAAACATTCAGAAGTTGAAAGGACCTCCCGATCCCTTTCCTGACCATCTGATGAACTGGAAGGTCGGTGATATCTTCCCCTCGAAAAAAGACTTTCCCCTTATCAGGCCGGATATACCCCGTAATCAGATTGAACAAGGTTGACTTGCCTGCCCCATTTGGGCCAATGATCGAAACCAGCTCTCCTTCTTTGACTTGCAGGGTCACCCCATCGACCGCTCTCAATCCCCCGAAGTTTTTGGTCAAATTCTCGACTGCGATGAGTTCCACCCGAATCAACGCTCCTTTCCTTTGTTCTGTCGTTTGCGGAGAGTCTTCATCCGCCGATCCCTTTGGAAACGAAGGGCTTCTGCTTTTTCAAAATGCCGAAAAGACCCTCCGGAAAGAAAAGTATGAAAATGACGAAAATAATTCCCATGAAGATCTGCCAGTTCTGGGTAAAGCTACTGAATAAGTTTCTGGCAATAATAAAAATAGCTGCGCCGGCCAATGGACCAAAGAAGCTGGTCAGCCCTCCCCCAATCAGAGTCATCATCACCACGTCCCCCGAATTGATCCAGTAAAGATAGTCGGCAAAGGCACAATAGGTAAACATGGCGTAGAGCGCCCCGGCAAAACCTGAGAAAAGCCCTGAGATCGTAAAACAGACACATTTATACCAGAAGGTGTTATACCCTAAATATTTGGCCCTTCCTTCATTCTGTTTGATGATTTGCAGGACAGCCCCAAAAGGAGAATGGACGATTCTCCACAGGAGCAGAATCGTCAATAAAAAAGCTACAAAAACGAAGTAGTAGAAGACGAGGGCGTTGGATAGGTTGAGCGAAAAAAGCCCCGGTACCTCGAGGGTGGGTCTCACCAGACCGGTTAATCCTGTTTCCCCACCGGTGACTTCATTCCAGCGAAAGCCAATGAAATAGAAGAGCTGTCCGATGGCCAGGGTGAGTAAAGAATAGTAAATCCCCTTTTTTTTGGAAATCACATATCCCACCAGGAAAGACAGAATTCCGGTGAGGACAATTCCGGAAAGAATAGGAACGAACCATATACGCTGGGTTAGGTGAAGTTCGCAGAGCGCGAACCCATACGCGCCCAGCCCCAAATAAGCGGCATGCCCAAAGGAAGTCAGTCCCGTATAGCCAAGTAAAAGGTTAAAAGCCAAGGCAAATATCGACATGATGATCACTTCTGTGGCCAGACTGATATAACCGCCGATGAATGGCAAAACGAGGGGAAGGATCGCGAACAGAAAAAGGGCCAGGGTGATCGGATGCTTTATTAGAATTAAAATCTTGTTTGACAGATTCATGTCACTCCTCCAAAATGCTCTTGGTTCCCATGAGCCCCCTGGGTCTGCCTAAGAACACAACGAGCATGAGCATATACATCACCATATCCGATAGTCTCGGATAGAACATGACCGTGATGCCCGTGACAATTCCGACCAATTGCCCCGCAAGGATACTGCCATAGAAGCTTCCCATGCCCCCTACCACAACCACAACCAGGGCTGGCATCATGGCCTCCATGCCGATTCCCGGCCTGATCCCCCACATCGGTGCCGTAAGGACTCCAGCGATGCCTGCTAGAAAGGAACCGATCCCAAATACAAATGTCCTCACCCGGGGGAGATTCTTTCCCAGGGCCATGACCATTTCCATGCTGATCGTGCCTGCCTTGATGACGGCCCCATAGGTGGTTTTTTCGAGAAACAGCCATAGGGCGAGAATCAGGACGAGGGCCAGGACACCCTGAATAAATCGGTACTTGGAATAAACCATAAAACCAAGATTGATGAAACCTGCGGCAAAGGGAGGAGCCGGGATCGTATAACCCATAGGGCCCCAGATCAGCTTGATAAAGCCCTCGATCGCCATCGCAATGCTAAAGGTTAAAAGAAGTCCAAAGAGGGGATTCAAATTGTAGATTCTTTTAATCAGGCCTAACTCGAGGAACATCCCAAGGACCCCCACCAGGATCGGGCAGACGAGCAAGGCCCACCAGAAGCCGATCACGCCCACCAGGGAGAAGGCGAGGTACGCCCCCACCGCAAACAGGACCCCATGGGCGAAATTCACAACCTCCATGACGCCCAGAACAAGGCTAAATCCCAGGGCTATAACTGTAAACAGCAAGCCCAGGACAATCCCATTGAACAGATGGTTGAGAAAGTGGCTAAGCATGAAACCCTCCCTTTCTGTTCGGGGCGCGCCGAATGCAAAAAACTCTTTCCGGAGCACTCCGGCGCGCCCCTTATGGCTATCGGCTGATCGTCCTTTTTAAAACGGTTCCTGGTCCAGGCGGATAGAGGGGGGTCTATAAAGTTCCTTCCACGGTATTCTCTTAATCGGCTTGACCCAATCTCCGGTTGACTTGATTTCAGGCGGCTCCTTGACGGCGAAAATATAAGCATCCCTCAGGTACTGGTGGTCCTCAGCCCTGATCATTGCCTGACTATGGGTGAGGGAGTCCGGAACGACACGGCCCTCCAGCTTTTTGATAACATCTGGAGTGTGGATCGTTCCTAACTCGGTCATGACCCTGAGCGCCTCCCGGGTCGCCATGTAAGAGTGATAAGTATCCAGCATCGGAACGGGGACAAAGGACATGGGATATTTTCTTTTCCATTCTTGAAAGAACTCTTTGCATCCAGGAGCGCCGATGTTGATATCCCATTCCACAAGACCTAAGCCATTTTCTTTCGCGATTTCATAACCGTAGATCAACCACTGGTCATGATCCCACAGGGGTTGTATTCTCTTTACACTCTTCGCCAGTCCAAATTCATGATACTGGGTTTGAGCAGCAACACCCGCCATCCCTCCTTGGACGATGATCAATACATCCGGTTTGGCATTCTTCACATTGATGATGTAGGTACTGAAATCTCTGGCTTCCAGGGGAATGAGATCCTCACCCACAACGGTTCCACCTTTTTCTTTCAAGAACGCTTTGAAGGTTGCGGCTATATCCCATCCCCATTTATAGTCCGCCGTATGAAAATACCACCTCTTCCCGTACTTTTCCAAGATGGAAGGAGCAATCGCCCTGACGATTTCATAGTTAGGTTCAGGCATACGGAAAGTATATCGGTTTGCCTTATCCGCGTTGAGCGAATTATCATTGGCATCGCAGCTAAAAGTGAGGACTTTTTCTCTCTTGGCGACCTCAAAGGCGGAAATGGAACAAGAAGTGCCTCCTCCCACGAGAATGAAATTCACCTTGTCCTTTTCTATCACTTTCATCACCTTCTGAGTCGTCACGCCCGGGTTAGATTGGTTATCCTCTATGACGAGTTCAATTTTTTTGCCAATGATTCCACCTTTCGCATTGAAAGGATCCATGGCCATTCTCGCTCCCTGTTCCAGGCATGCACCCAAATAGCTCCAATTCCCACTGTACGGCCCGACGAGCCCAATTTTTATGGGTTCCTGGGCAAAACCAATACCGGCTAGGGATAAGGTCATTAAAACCGCCGCCGCAACTAAAACCCCAATAGAAAATCTTTTTCGCTCCCAGAACATACGGGTCACCTCCTAAATAATTTAATTGTGCCCACTGAATATCTTACCCCTTTGAACCCGATTAAGGTATTCGGAATCCAAACCGCCTCCTCTCTCAAAGCCAGCCCGCCTTCTTGGCCTATTGCTTTCTCTTTCCGTTCTCCAAAATCATCTCCTTGAGGCGGGACCGGTAGTATTTAAAATCCTCCCAGGAGACATCGGGATGAACGTGATGGTCGATATGGGGGACATAACCACCCGATTGAAGCATGAAGGGAACTCTAGAATTCAATTCCTCGTCGATCGCCTTCCTCCCCTGGGCCACTTTTATTTTGTCGATTCCGCCCAATATCTGCAGATGAGGGTATTTCTTGCGCAGGGAAACGATATCATTGCCTGCCTGCACTTCAAAAGGAAAGATGGCAGTGATGCCGGATTCTGAAAAGAGGGGAATCAACTTCTCTATATTTCCATCCGTATCAACCAGGATGACCTTCACTCCCATCTCCTTTAGGAAAGAGGTGACCCGCTGATAGGGGGGTAGCATAACCTCCCTGAACATTTCAGGGGAGATCAGGGCCCTGATCGGTAAGCCATATCCTCCCAGAAGTTAACACAATCGATCTTTACCTCTGAGAGCGCTTCCCCCCAGAGTTGAATCCAGAAGTCAGCGAGGTAATTCATAAAGTCTCGAACGAATCCGGGATCATCATAAAAGTTTAGCAGGAGTCGTTCTTCCCCCATTAAAAATCGGAGAGCCCCATAGAAACCGCATGGATAGCCACCTAAGGTCAGAGGATAATCCCTTCCGGTGTATTCCTTAACCAGCTCCTTCCAATGAGGAGGGACACGGTCCTTAAGCAAAGGTTCTAATCTTTCTTTAATCTTTTCAAATCCCTTCCGGTCTCCTGCCGGCCATTGAAGGTACTGAGGCCTTGAAGCTTTCTTCTTATTCATTCTCTTCTTAACCCCATATTCATCTTGGAAAATGACATAGTCTTCTGTTTCCTCAAAGATCCTATTCTCGAACGGGGGCTGGAGCAGAGAATTGACAGGTAGACAGACCATTCCTTGATCAAAGCCAAAGTGGTGATGGACATCGACATCTCTTCGTCTCTCTAAGGAATACACATCATGGGGAGCATTCTCTCCCCGGATTCCTTCTCCTGGCTTTAAGCCTCGGGTGACATCTTTGCCTTTAGGAAGCCCCTCTTGATACCACCGCTCAATGGTATCCTTCCAATAACCCATCTCCCAGAAGAGCGTTCGGTCCACTCGTTCGAAATTCATGACAGCGAGAAACCTCTCTCGTACATTCATTGCCCATCTCCCCCCGGCCTTTTTGCCCTAGATAAAGATAATCCCCCCTACGTCTCTGGAAGATTCTAACCGAAGAATAATCAGCTCTCTTTGACTAAATCGGATACGACATTTACCATCCCTCTCTTATCTAAGTGCAATAGGCTTTAATGAAGCATCTCGCCCGCACCTACTCCGGTAGCAGGATGAGTTTGATCCCTTCTTTTTTCTCAACCATCTCGAAGGCCCTCTGCCATTCATGAAGGGGGAACTTGTGCGAAATGAGCCGTTCATTCGGGATCATCCCTCGCTCCATTAAAGTCAGGGCACGCTTCCAGGCAGGGCGGCGCTGGGATATAAAGCCCTTTACCTCGATCTCCTTAAAAGCGATCTTCTCAAAATCGATTTCGAAAGGCCTGCCGAATAATCCCATCTGGGTATACTTACCCCGCTTCCTTACCATCTCCAGGGCCAGGCGAGCTGCGGCAGGTACTCCAGAGCATTCTAAAACAACATCGGCGCCGTAGCCCCCGGTCAGCTCCTTTACCTTTTCCACAGCATCCTGCTGCTCAATGTTGATCGTATAGTGAACCCCCAGCTCTTTTGCCAGCTTCAAACGATGGGTATCCGCCGAGGTCCCGCAGGCCATCACAATCCCTCCTTCGGCCAGAGCCAACAAAGCCGAAAAAAGTCCCACCGGGCCGGGTCCGGTAATCACCACGAAGTCGGCGGCGGACACTCCGGTCTGTTCTATAACGCCGTGCACGCAACACGCCAATAATTCCGTTACGGCTCCGGCGGCAAAACTCACATTATCCGGAAGCCTATGAACAAACCTCGCATTACAATAACGGGTAAAACTCCCGTTAAACCAGTATCCCAAGACTTTGCGCTCGGGACAGAGATTGTAATACTCGCTCCGGCAATAACGACATTTTCCACAGATATAGACACTGGGCTCGCCTGTAACCCGATCCCCAATCTTTATATCCTCTCCTACATCGCTCCCCTTCTCCACAACAATCCCACTAAACTCATGTCCGATCACGACCGGAGTCCGGATCGGGATGTTGATATCGTCATGGTAGATGTGCAGATCCGAGCCACAGATTCCAGTGGCCTTTACCTCAATCTTCACCTGGTTGGGGGCGGGAGGCAGTTCCTCCACGTCCCGTAACTCGACAAAGCCATTACCCCGGGCAAATTTAACCACTCCTTTCATTTTCTCTCCTCCCTGGTTTATACGTGCTGTTGCTCCGCGGGATAGGATGCCACGGTTACGAGAACCGTCTCTTCAATCCTCACACCCTAACCGATCCACGCATCCTACCACTCCATAATAACTTTCAGGGTCTGTGCCCGATAGGCATCGATGAAATTCATTGCTTTTTCAATCTCTTTCATCTTGAATCTATGGGTAACAAGTCGCTTCAATTTTTCAAGGTTTCGGCAATAAAAATCGACCACCTGTGGAAATATACCACAGCTATTCCTTGACCCCATTAAATCGAGTTCCCTTTTTAAGAAGAAATCAGGTCTCCACTCTGGTGATTGGCTTGTCCAACCCGCTCGCTTTATGAAGCCCCCTTTTCGAGATAGGAATTTTAGGTGCCGTAATACTATTAGGGAGATGTTGAAGAAAAGTCAAGAACCAATTGACGGTGCGATGGGACGTAAACAGACAGGGGTGACACTTTTATCCTTGAATGCTTGGGTGTGAATTTATTAGGAAACCTAAAGATCAAGCCGATCTCGGCGCGAGGCCCCCGCTCTTGCCGAAATGAGGCGGTGCTCCCTCTTTAGGCCGAGCAGGGGTGGCAACCCTTTCGGGCGAGTTATTGAATACGTAGAATTTTCATGGCTGGGATATTTTTCGAAGAAGCAAGTTGAAGGTCATGAAGACTTAAAGAGAATAGAAGGGTGTAAGAATTAACGGGGGAAAGCATATCCATAGGCACCCCCAGGCGGGTTCCCGGGATGACGAGTCGCCAGCGTATAGTAGTAGTGCCCCACTATCATCCCGTTCTTTCTCAGTTCCAGATCCTTCACCGGGCCTATTTTCCACCCGCTGGCCTGGATCTGATCATTCATCAACTCCTGCAGCTCGCGGGTTACCAGAATCAGGACCGAGTTTTCTCCTGGCCACCTCTTTGTCGCCCGCTCAGGAAACCAGTAGCGATACATCAAACTCTCCATCCCGAAAAGATGGCGGCCCGTGGTATAAAATACGGCCTGATCCGTCTTTTCTCCATGGCTGAGCTTATTGCGATAAAAGGCCAGCTCGCTGGCAATAGAGGACTTGTCCATGCCGACTACTAAAGGTTTCACCCGCGTGGAGGTCTCAACTTCCTCCTCAATCTGCGCAATTCCTTGAGCAAGCTCCTTCCACCCGATCAGGGGGGCCACATTCTTTCCTTGAGGATAGGAAAGGCCGGGAAGCCCCAAGACCCAAAAGTGGAGAAAAGCTCCAAAGAAGAGCACAGTGGCCACGATTGTAGGAGGCCACGCCCGTTGCAGAAACCTAAGCAGTCTGCTGGGCCGTAACGCTTCCGAGGGAGTCATCTGCCAGGCCACCCAGGGGAGCGTGGCAAGCCAAATAGGGCCGGTCCAGTCCAGTTTGGCATCCCAAACGAGGCTGTAGGCCAAGAAAAAGAGGAAGGGGATGAGGGTGAAGAGAGCAGCAAACAGGCGACCCCGATCTCCTATCCCTTTGCCGACACGCTCCCGCTCGGCCCTGGTTCCTGTTTTTGCCAGCACTGCCGCAAAGGCTGCCATAGCTCCCGTTGGGGTAAGCAGGAGCAAGACGCTGCCCATGAGGGTGGGGTAGCCTGAAATGAAGGGTCCCTGAAAGCGCCGGGGCCCCTGAAAGATGAAGGAAGCCCACTGGTGTTCGGCGTTCCAAACTAATACGGGCATGAAGAGAAGAAGAGCCAGGAGCACGGCCACATAGGGCTCGGGTTTCAAAAGCCAACGGCGGGACCGGTGGTCCATCAGCATGAAGAGCAAAGCGGCTGGCCCCAAGAGGGCGATCGTATATTTCGATAGCAATCCAAGCCCAGCGCATACCCCAACCCCCCACCAGGCTAAACGTCTCTCCGCGAGGAGTGCCCGCTCCAGAAAGTAGAGCGACCCTGCCCAGCAGGCAAGAAGCAAGCCGTCGGGAGTCATGACAAAGCCGACACCCAAGAAAAAGGGGAGAACGGCCAGCAGCAGAAGGACTCGGAGGGCCACCCATTTATCGAAGAGATGGCAAGTCAACCTGAAGCAAAAAAAGGCGGCAACCAACCAGGCAAGAAAGGCCCCCAGTCGGATAGCAAATTCGGTGTCGCACCAGATAAGGACGCCCAAGCCAAATGACCCAAGCCACCATCGGCGGGTGGTCCAAATATCCGATGTTCAGGTGCTGCGCGTAATTCCAGTAGTATGCCTCTTGGGGCAAGAGATCTGTCGTCCCGAGGTAAGAAGAGCCGCAGAAGCAAAATATACCCCACGGCTCCAAGCGCCAGCCTTGCCAGCGCAGGTCGCGATCGAGACCATTCTCTCGCGAGAGGAATAACAAAAAAATTGCCCCCCAGATAATTAATAATGGCTCATACTCCGATGGCGGGCAGGATCGCTACCTGTGGCTGCCAGCCCAATAGCTCGGTTAAGGTTACCAGAACCCCCCCGCGCAGAAACAGGGCGATAAGAGCCACGGTCAGAAAAGGGAAAAATTGCTCCCGGCCTGGCTTTATAGCTTGGACCCTCTGTCCAACGGCAATGGACCACGAGCCGTTTAAGAGGTAATTAAAAAGGGCAACCGAAATGAAGCTCAAGACGTGACCCGTCCCCGGAGTCATGCCTAAGGATACGAAGAAAAGGAAGAGGGAGAGATCAATCAAGATCACAAGCACCCCTCCGATGTGGAAGCGAGCGCGGGTCCACGGGGAAAGGTCACTTTCGGCAAATGAGCTAAATCTCTGGAAGTATTCTGTTAGGTTCCGAGAAGCCATCTTCAACCCCTACCGGATTCCTTGATGGAAACTAAATCGGGAGGCCGATGATATGCCACTGTCCATTGCGCCCAAAAAGATTTTCGGGCCGCCCTTTCATCCCCCGGCCTCCCCTTAACCGGATTCAGCATCTCGCTTCGTATGACGAGAAAATCCGTCATTGAATCCTTTTCACTGACAGCAGGCGGGGCCACGCTTCGTGACAGATCGTCGAGGAACGCGACGATTTAGACAGGATCTCCCAATCCCTGAATGAATAGGATTTTCCAGATTCGTTCGCTGGAATCATACTATTGATTTCCTATTTTCTATGTTTGATGAAGGTCCCATTTTGATATTCTTCAAATGCGACCCTCAATTCTTCCTGGGTATTCATCACAATCGGGCCATACCAGGCTACGGGCTCTTTAATGGGTTTTCCCGATATTAATAAAAATCTCACAGGCTTGTTCTCAGTAGAAATGCCCACCTCGTCACCGTCATCGTATATAACCAAACTTTCGGGGGCTATTAAGCAATTCCTTTTAAAATCGAAATAATTAGCCCCTTCCACCTCATAAGCATACGAGTCGCGTTCTTCGTCAAAGTATCCTTCCCCATCAATCACATAAGCAAAAACAGTATAACCTCTCTTGACAGAGTACGTAAAATCAGATTTTGAGGGAACGGTGATATCCAAGTACTCAGGATCAATGATAATGTCCCGTACCGGTCCCTTCACGCCGTTAACTTCCCCGCATATAATTTTTACCTTCACTCCTTTAGCCAATGGAATCTCTGGGATTTGATTACTTTTTACATCCCGATAGCGGGGGTCCATCATTTTATGGGAAGCCGGAAGATTTGCCCAAAGTTGGAAACCCCACATGAATCCCTCTTTCTGACCTTTGGGCATTTCTTGGTGAATAATACCACTGCCTGCGGTCATCCATTGCACATCTCCCGATTGAATGACTCCTTTATTTCCCATGCTATCCCCGTGTTCTACCTTGCCCAAAAGCACGTAGGTAATCGTCTCGATCCCCCTATGGGGGTGCCAGGGAAAACCTCTGATGTAATCAGAAGGTTTATCGGAATGAAAATCATCTAAAAGCAGAAAGGGGTCTAGAAGAGGGACCTGGTGAAATCCGAAGGCCCGCTTCAAATGAACACCCGCTCCTTCAATGGTAGGTCTGCTTTTGGATATTTTTTTAATTTTTCTGAAATTGCTCATGATCGTCCTCCTTTGAAAAAAATCAGAGAATTGACCCGGATGGGTCTTAGCTGAATTTTATCAAGGTGAAAATGCCTTCCTGAGAGCCACTTGGCATCTCGGTTCGTAATGGAGTCAACAATTGGGCCAAGGCCTCGGTGCAAACCAAAAGGCTGTGACCAGAAATATGGATTAGAAATGTTCATCCTTTGCGACTTCCTTCAGATCCGGTCTTTGAATGCCAGAACCCGGTCCCCATGCACTCTTCTGCCAATTGTCCGTGAGGCTGGCTTCGGGAATCCAGGCTGGAATCGATATGCCCAAATAGCTGGACAAGGAATAGACATACGGTTCATACATCCGCCGGAGCTCGATCAGCCTTTGGTCGGCGGCGCTTCCCTCGCGGAGCCTAAGACCGCTCACTGCCAGAGCGGCGCGCAGATACCCCAACTGCGCCAACGGAAGACGATCCTTCTCCGGCTCGAGCGGAGGCCGTCTGAAGATGATAGCGAGGTCTACAACGGTGTGCCGGGCAATCGCAAAGGTAAGTTCAGCTTGTCGCTCACAGGCGCCCTCCACACCCGCCATGATGAGCGCACAGGTATCGAGAATCGCAGTAAGAGCTCCCAGCCAGGATTGGTTATCATGCTGCGAACGGAAATACGCGAGCACCGGATAGGATAGATGACTCTCCAGGAGCTCCGCCGACCAGCGCTCCCAATCGCTGAGAAGCACCCGTAGTGCTTCCAATCCATGGTCATGACTGTGTCGGCGTAAAATCTCGGTTGCGGCGGGTGGCGAACCTGCCCGGGCGTCCAGCAGGGAGATATTTACCTCCCGCCGGGAGAAAGACTGGTTGAGCACTGGGAGATAGCCGATCACCAGCGCGAGAAACCCGAAGCCTACGCCCGCTTCCACCGCGGTAAGCCCCTTCGCCATCGGTGTGCGGGGGGTAACGTCGCCCAACCCGAGGGTGAAGAAAGTGGTACCGCTCAGGTAAAGATCCGTACTGAAACCGGGAGTTCCTCCCGTCGTAATAATCGCGGACCCATTGGCCCAGTGAAGCAGGGCGAAGCCAAAGATCAAACCCGTCGCCCAAACAACCAGCAGGAGAAGAAGCGAAAGGGGGCCGTAAAAGCTCAGGTAAGTTTCCTGGCGCTTTCTTGAAGAGATCAAACGAACCAAGGCCGACCATGGTATCCAAGTGTACCGAAAGAAAAGACGGGCGAGACGGAGCTGGCGAGTCACCCGGCGGGGGAGAACGATCGTCTCGAAAGCATCCCCGAGAATAATAAGAATGAGAAGAGCACCCAGAATCGCGGATAGGATTGTCATATTTACCCCCGAACAAATGATCTTCATGGCCCTTGGGATTTCTTCTGGCCTGTTCAATGGCCACCCGATATCTAATTCCCAGATTCATGGCGGCGCCGGCTACAGATCCCTAAATGCGATTCCAACAGCCATGGACCCCTGTCTTTATTTTCGGGGCAGTCGGATATGAAATAAATCGAGTATTTCCTGTATTTTCTAACGAAAATGACTGTATTTTGGGGGAAAGAAACGACCTAGAACGAGTATGAGCAATCGAGCCAGTGGCTGGATCCAAATTAAAATACTTCGTTTCCTCCCCCCAAATACAGTACCTGTTTCCCCCTGCTTCCCTAAAAATACAGGATCGGTCAGCCCAAAATACAGGAACCCCCTTATTTAGCCTGCTTGATTTTCGTTGCACAATAAAAAATAATGGATCTGGGTTAGCAGGTTACAAGACCCTCGAGGGGTAGGCTCAATTTTTGATCTCTGTTCCTCAACTAAGTTCCGTGGCCGCCTGGAAAAGGTAGCCGCGATGTAAGGAGGCTGAAAGTGGCGACTCTCTATTCGGACGCCTTCGTTTTTTTCGGGGCCACCGGTGATCTGGCGTACAAGCAGATCTTCCCCGCCCTTCAGGCGATGACCCGGCGTGGCCACCTTGACCTGCCGGTCATCGGCGTGGCGGGGCGTGCTTGGACTTCCGATCAGTTCCGAGCCCGCGCTCACGAAAGTCTTGAGAAGCACGGTGGCGTGGATCCTGATGCGTTCGCGAAGCTTTCTGCCCGACTCCAGTACATCTCGGGTGATTACAGCAAAGAGGAGACCTATGAACGCCTGCGCAAAGCACTTGGCGGCGCTGCCCGGCCCCTGCACTACCTCGCCATCCCGCCGAGTGGGTTTGCCGCGGCGGCCGAGGGGCTAGCCAAGTCCGGCTGCGCAAAGGACGCCCGGGTGATCGTCGAAAAGCCCTTTGGCCGCGACCTTGCCTCCGCACAGGAGCTCAACCGAACGCTTCAACATTTCTTCCCCGAGTCAGCCATCTTCCGGATCGACCATTACCTCGGTAAGGAGCCGGTGCAGAATCTGCAATACTTCCGCTTCGCCAATTCTTTCCTCGAGCCGATCTGGAATCGTAACTATGTGGAAAGGGTCCAGGTCACCCTGTGCGAGAACTTCGGCGTGGAGGGTCGCGGGCGCTTTTATGAAGAGGTGGGTGCCATTCGCGACGTCGTGCAGAACCACATGCTGCAGGTCATCTTGTTGCTCGCCATGGATGTTCCAACCAGCAGTGATTCGGAAGCGTTGCGCGATGAGAAGATACGGGTCTTTCGGGCGATGCGGCCGCTCGCCCCTGAGGACGTGGTGCGGGGCCAGTACCGCGGCTACCGCGACGAGAACGGCGTGGCCCCCGATTCACAGGTTGAGACCTTCGCTGCAGTGCGGCTCCACATCGATACCTGGCGGTGGGCGGGCGTGCCCTTCTACATTCGGACCGGCAAACGACTGCCGTTTACGGCCACCGAAGTGTTGGTCGAGCTCAAGCGTCCGCCGCAAACGGTCTTCGATGAAATCAAGCCCGGCCAGTCGAACTATCTACACTTCCGCCTCAGCCCCAATGTTTTTATCTCCCTCGGAGCGCGCACCAAGGTGCCCGGAGAATCCCTGGTCGGAAGAAAGGTAGATCTGCTCGCCTGCCAACACTCCGGCGAAGAGATGTCCCCGTATGAGCGTCTGCTCAGTGATGCCCTACGGGGCGACCCATCCCTTTTCGGCCGCGAGGACAGCATCGAAGCTGCCTGGCGCGTTGTGGACCCGATCCTGGGAAACGCGACGCCGGTCCATGAGTACGAACCGAACACTTGGGGACCGCCGGAAGCCGATCGGATCATCGCGGGCGAAGGCGGCTGGCACAACCCCATGCCCGCAGAGGCATCCGATGACATCACCCGATGTGCTATTTCTGTTTGATGGGGAGAACACATTGAGCGGCTCTATCCGGCCCGGCGTCACGTCCTGGGCGACGGCAAACTGCGCATTCCGGCAGCCGAAGGCGCTGGCCAGGGAACGAAGCGCCAGGCGACCCACTTGTAAATTCTCCAAGCCACCTCAAAGGGATAGCAGGAAGCAAAGCGCGGGCATTCCTTGGTGTTCCTCCGATACAGGGAAGGCTAGGGGTGCCCTTTAGGGTGCCGGACACCGGGTCATATTGAGTTTGGTCTCCCCAGAATTAGTCGTTACCAATGAAAAGGGGATATCCCGAACAGAATCTTGCTGGGGTTAAGCGGTTCGTTAGGCTTGGCGGTGCCGGCATTGAAGATAGGGTGGCAGTACTCGGCCGTTTGCGGAAATTTAATATGAATAGGTAATCGCAGCCCCAACAGAGAACCTTGCAGAATATTGTCCTTCAACATTCAGATGGAATCCCTTGGCGAGGGGTACGTCAACCCCTGTGAATCCTCCTACGTTTGTCTCGTTATGAACCCTAACGTTCCCGGTATCAGAATTAAGACCCGGGATGTTCGGGGAGAGAGATGTCTTGGCTTCCGAATAATAGGCATAGGGTCCGATATATAGCTTTATACCGTATGGAACCGTGGCTTGAAAGCCAAGGCCGAAATTTACATCCCATAAATTTTTCACCTTAAGTTCAGTTGTAAACGGGGCGCCAGTCATGAGTCCCGGAAACGTTATCCGTGAAGTCGCTGAAATAATAGGAGCCCTGCATAAAGGCCCCAATTCCGAAGGTCTTGTTGAAAGGATAAAACCCTTTTGCCCCCAACGTGCCGAAGAATTTCCAGTTGTCTTCAAAATCATTTTTGGAAGTCGTAGTCGAAGCCTGGGTAGAACTGAAAGCGTCGGAGATTTTGAAATCGGATACCCCGATTCGCCCATATATTTCCCATTTTTGAGCTCCGTAGCCTAACTGTGAATAAACTTGATTTTGTCTGGTTACGTGTTCTCTGTCATTCTTGTATTCATCCTCATGGTACCAATAACCGATACCGGTATATAATCCTCCCGCTTCTTTGGAAACGGGTTGAGGTGGACCAAAGGGTCCGCCTGCGCCAGCCTTCCCATTAAATGTAAATAGGATGAATGCTGATATCAGCATGACTTTAAGCCCTTTCATGATGAATTGCCCTTTCTTTTTGGATTCATCTCTCCCGCAACACCGAAAATTATGAGCAAGGCATTTGAAGCCTGTGAATACCTCGGTCGTTTCTCCCTACCTTATTCCCCCTGGTTTGGGTGGCTCTAGGTATACCTCTCCTCGTTTCAACCTTCTTCTGCCGATATTGAGTATAGGCGTCGCGCAGCGCCACGTAGGGATCGATGGCCGCCTCTTTGAGAGATTCATAGTCACCGATCCTCAGGGAGGTATCGTTCACCTCTTCGTATGCCCTGACTCCTAACCAGGCGTACCAGGGACGAATATAGCTGACGGGATACAGGAAATAATCACCGGCTATCCCTACCGAATCCCGTGCGCTGGATGGCCCAAGTATCGGCCAGACAAGGTAGAAACCCTGTCCCACTCCATAAACCCCCAGGGTTTGACCAAAATCCGCGTCTCCTTTTGGGAGGTTCAATTGCTGGCTCGATGAAGGATCCAAGAGCCCCCCGACACCCCAAATCGTGTTCACCGCGAAACGGCCAAGTTCCGTGGCCGCACCTTTGAAGTCTGCCTGGAGCAGGCAACTGAGAAAACGGATCGGGAATCCGAGATTGGTGAAGAAATTCTTCACACTTATCCGTCCGGGCTCGGGGACGACCTTGTTATATCCCTGCGCCACGGGTTTGAGAGCCCAGAAATACAGTTTGTCGTTGAAATGGTACATCGCCCGGTTGAAGGGTTCCAGCGGGTCGGCAATCGTTGCGATCTCTTTCTCCCCCTTCTCCTTCTCGTCTGCGAGATTTTCCTTACTCTCGGCGCTCTCGTTTCCGGATTTAATGGGGCCCTGCGGGGAGGATTTCGAGGACTCGGGGGGGTCTGCAATTGCTACGTTTCTTCCGCCACTCCCTCCCGCACGTCCTTGAGGTTTTCCTGGTCATCTACGCTCCCGCTTCCAGATGTCACTAACACCTCCGGGGGTTCCAGAGTAATCTGCTCTGAGTTGGAAGCGACCGTGACCTGCTGGGGCTGAAAGGATGCAGCTGATGGGTGCAAGGGAAGAAGTAGGGGAAGGACTGTGCGCACAGCCCACGGCGAAAAAAGCAAGGTAAGCCAAGAATGAGAGACGTTTCATGGTGTAGATGCCCCTCTCTTTAGTTCTTTCTGACAAATAGGGTGAATAGAGAATGAGGTCCTATTGTCCCTTCACCTTCTTTCGCAAAATCTCAAGCAACTGGTCGGGTGTATGATTCGCCAGGATGGAGTTGAACTGGCTGCGATAGTTCTGGACCAGGCTCACATTCTCTACGACGACGTCATATACTTTCCAGGTGCCGTCCTTCAGGATCAATCTGTAGAAGAGAGGGATTTCCCTTGAGGAGGTGATGATTTTCGTTTGCACCTCAGCCTGGTTGTCCGAAAGCATGCTTTCTTTGGAGAAAACAATTTTCTCGTTCGTATAAGCAAGGATCTTATCGATGTAAGCTTTTTCCAGTACCTGGCGATAGAGCTGGATGAATTCCTGCTGCTGAGCGGGATTCAGTTTGTTCCAATTCCGCGCCAGAGTCCGCTTGGAAAGTTCGACTTCATCGAACATCTCTCCATAGATAACCCGGAGTTTCTCTTTTTCGATCTCTTTAGTCGCATCGGTTTTGAGCTTTGGGTCGCGCAGCACATCGAGCACTTTGTTGACATTTGTCTGAACCATGTCGAGCGGTGCGCCGGCATATACCGGAAGAGTAAACAGAAAGAGCATCAAGATGCTTAATGGAATGAGCTGTCTTATCATGGCTTACCCCCCTGAGTCTTTTTGCCCTCCTCCGGCTTCTTCACCTCTCCGAAGGCATACTTACCGACGAGATCTACAATGTCCACAGCCGGCTGCGTTTCGGTAATGGTTCCACCGGGTTTAAGGAGTTCTTCTGCGCCCCCGGGCTCTATGCTGAGATACTTGTCACCGATCAGCCCTTCCGTCTTGATGGAGGCGATGGCATCGTCTATAGACCTGGATGCCTTCCTTGATTCTCATTTCCACCACCGCCATCTGGTCTTTCTGGTCCATGGTGATTCGTTCCACCCGTCCGACCTCAATACCCAACATATCCACAGGACTGCCGGCTCGCAGGCCGCTCACCGTGGTGAATTTAGCGTAAAGAGGGTAGGTGTTTTCACCCAGAAAGGAAACATGACCCAATTTCACGGTCATATAGGCAATACAAACCAGCCCGATGACGACAAAGATGCCGGCTGTTGTTTCCATGGCATACTTTTTCACTTGCTTATTCCTCCCCGGTGCATCTGAACCGCCCAATTTCCCTTTGTCGGTTCTTGGCCAACTCTATGACGGCGTCCATTTCCGCAATGGGCTGGCCCTGCGCCAGCCCGCCCCGGACAGTGAATTCAACGCACTGCCCAGAAACCGTCTGCCTGCGGGCTCCGGCCCCAATGTCCCGAATTCCCTGCTCCTGGAAATCCTCGATAAAATCCTTCAGAATGGCCTCGCTCTCATCCAGATCACAATAGGGAAGCATGGCCACGAATTCATGGGTGCGGAGGCGGGTGGAAAAACCCCCAACGGCGCCAAAGTGTTTATCGATAAAGGCCCCCATGGACCGTATCGCCTCCTGACCCGCTTCATGGCCCAAACCTGCGATGATGTCGTCCAGCTTCTCCAGAGTAAAAACCGCAACACAGTAAGCTTCTCCGAGCGCTCTGCGCTTCAACTGATTATGATACAAAACCTTAAACTGTCGCCTGGAATACAGGCCGGTTAATTCCTCCTGCAGCCCTTCGAGACTGTGGATGACTTCCTCTTTAAAAGGGTGGTCGAAATTTTCCAGCTCCTCAGGAGTGCCTTGAAAAACGACGCGTTCGATCGTATAGCGCGAGAATGCGGTTGGAGATGAAATACACGTTGGGAATCTCGTGGCTGACCAGGACGGCAGTAAAAGCGAATTTCCTCTGGTACTCGGCAATCATACTCAGGATCGCATTTTTTCGGACAGGATCCTGGCCGGTAGTGGGTTCGTCAAAAAGGACGATTCGAGGATCGGTTACCAGGGCCCTCGCCAGGGCCGCCCGTTTTTGCATACCCCCGGAAAGTTCTGAAGGGTACTTGTGTACCGCGTCTCCGAGTTCTGTCTGTTCAATTCTGGCCATAACCCTGCGATCGATTTCAGCTTTTCCCAGGTTCGTCGTCTCTCGAAGAGGAAGGGCGATATTTTCATAGACGGTCATGGAATCGAAGAGCGCGTTATCTTGAAACATGTAACTGATCTGAGCGAGATGGGCAGCCCTTTCTTTCTTTTTCATCTCGGTGAGGGGCTTGCCCCGGAAGAAAATGGTCCCTTGATCGGGTTCGATCAGCCCGATGATGTGCTTGAGGAGCACGCTCTTGCCTGCACCACTGAGCCCGATAATGGTCGTGACCTGTCCCTCATAGATCTGGAGGTTAACTCGTTCAAGGACGGTTCGGGATCCGAAGCGCTTGGTGACGTCCTTGAATTCAATCAACGGAGTATCCATGGGCCTCTCTAAATCAGGAGGGAAGTCACCACATAATCGGCCACCAGGATGAGCACACAGGAAAGTACCACAGCAGAGGTGGTCGAGAGACCGACGGCTTTGGCCCCATGACTATCTGTGCGCATGTGGGCGAAATAGCCCTGGTAACAACAAATGGTGGAGACGATCACAGCAAAAACCATGGCCTTGATGAAACCATCGGTCACATCTTTCAACTCCACGCTGGCCTGAACGCGGTAGAAGTAGATGCCGCTATTCACCCCCAGAATCACCACCCCCGTGATATAGCCGCCAAGGATGCCGATGAGGTCAAATAACGCGGTGAGCAGGGGAAAGCTGATGATGGAAGCGGTAATCCTTGGGCTGACGAGGTACTTGAGCGGATCGATGCGCATGGTGCCCAGGGCATCAATCTGCTCGGAGATGCGTTGGATACCGATCTCTGCGGTAATGGCGGAACCCGCCCTGGCCGTAATCATAATCGCTGTGAGAACGGGCCCCAATTCCCTGATCAGAGAGAGCGCTACCAGTGTGCCGAGCGATCCTTGGGCACCGAACTTGACCAGCGCGTGGTAAGATTGAAGGCTCAGGACCATGCCGGTGAACAAGCCGACCAGCAGGATGATCATCGTGGACGACGCCCCGATATAATAGATCTGCTGGGCGATCTTGGGAAGCATGCTTGGGCCGAAAGATCATCAGGAATGCCAAGAGGAGGAAAATCGACCCGGCGCCTAGGTTGCTGACCCAGCGTAATCGCTTCCCTGCCGATGACGGCGAAAGGTGCCGTCAATAACGTACCAAGCGGCCACCTCGCATTGCCCTTGGAGAGGCTTGGATGGTTTCCATTTCGCGCCATGAGTGGGATTCCTTCCTTATGATGTCCTACAGTAACCAGTGGGGTTTCCGGCTTCGACATAGCCCCAATCGTAAAGTAGGCACTATTTTCCACCCAAGACTATAACTCATATCTTAATTCTTATTCAACCAAGGCCTGGTAGGTAATGGGGTGAATATCGTATTTTTCAATAAAAAAGCAGTATTTTAATGGCAACTCATCAGTCGGCCCGGACTTCGCTCGTCCTCCGGTGACAGTTTCGGGAACCTGGGAGGATGGGGATGATCGGCGCGTGAAAGCAGAGTCGGCCGAATACCGAAACTGGTGGCAGGCCTTCAACGATCGGGTCCTGGACAGGCGCATCGGCCGGCCCTACCGGGAGAACCTATCTCTCAGGATTGCCGGCGTGCGGGTGCTGAAAGCCCGGGCCCAGCTCGGAATGGCCATTGGAGGGCTTTATCCTCAGGGCCAGCAGGCCTCCGGGTCCCTTCAGTACAACCGGATTAGTGAAACCTCGCCCCTGGCCGGCGCTACCCTGCTGGCGAGCCAAGGGATGCCTTACCATCCAAACCAGCTTTGCCCGTTTCGAGGGTCCTTGGAGCATAATATAAAATGATCAAAGTATTTACCACAAATTTAATAAATTACAGTTTCCAGATGAGAAATATTTAAGGGATATAATAGAATTCTTTTGGAAAATACTCTTCCAATTCGACAACATTGTCGAATTCTTCAGAATTGTCGAATGAGGTAACATTTCCTAAGACCTTAGAACTGCTAAAAAATAGATTAAGGTAAGAAAGAAGCTTCGACAATTTTCCCTCTTTCCCTTTCATTCATCCAGTAAGGCAGTTTAACTTCTAATAAAGAATCATATTGACTTTCATATAATTATGACGGAAAGACCTAGTAAAGTCTTCGGTGGCACGTTGGTTGCTGAAGGAAATTTGTAAAAGCAGTAAAAATTGAAAGGAGTAAAGAAATGAAGAAGATAATCGGTACTGTCATAATGGTTGCCATATTGGCCACCGCCGGGTTGGCCATGGCTCAGTTCTTCACTTGTACCATAATTAGCATTGAAAACATACCATTCCTTATCTGATACAAAGGTTTCATCCCCCTGGGCGCGTGGGCTCTGACTATCTAACTTGAGCACTTTGTCATAAAATACTTCAGATATGACGCTTGGCGTGAATTCCTTGGTTCCTTTGAATTCTGTAATATTCTTTCGTACTTCTGATTCTAGATGTTCTAGTAATATGACTAGTGCTTCAAGATGATATTGCTTGGGTATGTTTGATAAGGTTTTTGAATCTGATTTGTATGTAATTTCAAGTCCACCAAGATAATCAACTGATTGGGTAAAATCATCCATAGACGTGACATTGGGAAAGTAGTTTTTGATATTGTTGAATTTAAAAAATGGATTCTTGGCAAGCGCATTTTGAATAACGTGTTTGGGAATTTCGCGAACCTTAATGTCCTTTTGGTCCTGTTTTTTCTCGTCTTTAGTTACTTTTTTTTCATCGGACAGTATGGCTCGGGTAGTTCCTACACCAGATGCAATATTATATGAGATATTTCTTTTTTTAACACCAAAGTCTGTAAAAGACTTAACGTGTTCGTAATTGTTTTTATAACGTTCATTTTTAAATAAAAGGCCGCTATTGTAGAAATACGTTTGCTTAAACGAGTCCTTAAGTTTGAGTTCATACTCTTTTTCTCTGTCATCAAGAATACCTTCCTCAATTAACGCTGTACGCAATTCAGAAATGTAACGAGAATCATTTACGCTGTGATAGTGTAGGTCTTCAAGGACTCGTAGTTCATGATTAATGTCGTTGTCAAATTTGCGTCTAAAACGGTCATCGTTTCCGGGTACAATAAATGGGAAATATCTGTGCTCCCCGGCCAATAAGCTGTGCTTCAGCGATAGTAGTTTTCCCAGGCCTACCGGCTTTTGATCACGACCTTCATAACATCGTACAATATCAAAGAGATTTAATACATCCCAACCTTCGTTTAGTTTCTGTACTGCAAAGATGGCTCTGATAGGATTATCTTTGTCCTCAAGAGAATTCAAGCTGATCTGTTGCTTTTCTTTCTCTGTTTCCTCGTTAACAGAAAGGCATCGGCTTTCACTGAATTCAGTCTTCAATCGAAAGGCAAGTTGCTGGCTGTTAATTCTGTGCTGGGTAAAAAAGGTGAAGGCTTGCTGTACAAGCGGGATTTTAGATATGTCTTTTATTCTTTCGATATCATCTGTAGACAAATTGTCAATGATATTGTGGAAGTTAGCTTTGTTTTGCATAGATTGCTCAATAGTTCGCTGGGCTTTGAACATGATAACAGGCTTAAGATTGATTTTATTCTTCGCTGCGACTTCATGTTTATACTGGCTAATGATTAGTGCTTGGAGAATCCGGTCATTTTCATCGAAGTCTGATTGGACTATATAAACATCCTTGGAGTAACGGTCATTACGGTATTGCTGTAAGTCATAGCGGTAAATAACTTTCTTCCTGTACTTATTGACAATATTCTTTTGGAAGTAATCCAGGGTTGCGGTGAACTCTAGTAAAAGATTATCCTGGCTCTGGTGGAAAATACGTTCTACGGTATTCTCCCAGCTCTCAAAGAGCTCAAGTTGTGCTTTGGTTTTGACATTCATATGATGGGCTTCATCAGCAATAAGAACAATTTTCTTATCCTTGAAATCCTCGTAAGTTAGGGAATTCTCCTTTTCAGTAGTCAAGTCGGAATGAAGCTTCTGAATCGTTGTAAAGCAGATGTTGATTTCGTCCGGATTTACCCCCTCAAAATTGCTTACACTTGAAACTGAAACTCGCTTGGTTCCGAAATAGATTTGGTCATTAAATAAATGTTTGGATGAAAGTGGGTTCAGGAAATTGTCCTTTGTTTTCTCTATGATGTTGGTTGAGTTAACAAAGAAGAGAAAATTACGATAGCCTCTTTCATAAAGATAAAGAATCAAGCCTGCCATGATGAGAGTCTTACCACTGCCAGTGGCCATATTAAACAGAAAATGAAGAGGCAATTCCTTACCAGGGAAATCGTTGTCTAAGGCAATGGAAAAAACGGGAAAAAGCTTCAATTTGATACGGGCGTAGTTCAAAGGTGGGCTTGAGATTGTTTTTAATACAATCCGGAATGTCTTTCTTTAGAAAAGCCCATTTCAGAGACACTATTAAGTTGTTCATATAGGAATTGCTCAGGCATTGTAAGCTTCTCCGTAGAATTGCTTGTTCAATTCCTTATCGTGCTTACTGACACTAAACTTCGCGTCTTCTATTTCTGAAAGATTTACATAGAGCTGGTTCTTGTTTAATAATTCACACAGCAGTTTCTTCTGCTTTTCTACACCATTATCGCTTTTACCAATCTCTATGAAGTCATTTAAAGCATCTTCCGGTGCTTCAGGATTAATATACCAGTTAAGGAAGGAATTCTTGGAAATATCCTTCCAGATTTCAACGAGTTCATCGGATGTTTTGCAGATTGAATCTTATCCATAAAAGATTCATTGTATTTCATTAATTCACAGAATAAATATTCACCCCCACCATTCCATTGTATAGATGATGAAATCCCTTTTTTATCTCCTTTAATAACCTTGTTCAAACGCGATACGGCAATATCCATTTGGGCATCGATCTGCTCGATACCGATGTATCTTCGCTTCAATTTATGCGCTACTGCAGCTGTAGTGCCGCTTCCTAAACAGAAATCTAGTACAATATCACTTTCATTTGTTGAAGCGTTAATTATCCTTTTCAACAAAGCCTCGTTTTTCTGAGTCAAAAATCCAGTCTTCTCTGTATTAAAACTTTCTAGTTGAATAGAATTTAAGACATCGCTTTCCGAACAATTCCAAGTGTCTTCGATTGGGAAACCTTTACCTTCAGGTGGGGTACCGTCTCTTCTCGTATATCCGTCCGGATAGGGAAGATATTCCTTGTTAAAAAATAGATTCTTTTTTGAATAGAATAATATGGTATCGTGATTACGTATCCAATTATCAATGGCTGTTTTATAGCCGGAAACCCAACTGACCTTCCCCCCGAAAACAGTAACACCCTGACTTAGAGTTCTCCGCTATAATAAAGTATCGAGGAGGACTCATCATGGAAAGCAAGAAGTACACCGAGGAACAGATCATCGCCGTGCTCAAGGAGGGGGAGGCCGGCGCCAAGGTCGCCGATCTCTGCCGCAAGTACGGGATGAGCGACGCCACCTACTACAACTGGAAGGCCAAATACGCCGGCCTCACCGTCAGCGAGCTCAAGAGGCTGAAGGCCCTCGAAGAGGAAAACCGGCGTTTAAAGCAGATTGTGGCCGAGCAGGCCCTGGATAACCGGGCGCTCAAGGAATTACTCTCAAAAAACTTCTAAAGCCCAAGGTTAAGCGTTTAGCGGTCTCCCATGCCAGGGAGAGCCTTGGGCTGAGCGAAAGGAAAGCCTGTCTGCTGGTCAATATCTCGGCTTCGGTCTACCGATTATCAGCCGAAGTCGGATAATGATGATGCCCTGCGTCAGCGGCTGCGGGAACTGGCGGCACAGAGGAAGCGGTTTGGCAGTCCCCGGCTTCATATCATGCTGAAGAGGGAGGGTCTGGTGATTAATCACAAGCGGACAGAGAGGATTTATCGTGAAGAAGGGATTGGCGCTCAGGAGAAAGCGGCGCAGGAAAGGCGCTGCCGGGGTGAGGGTGGTGATGCCGTCACCGCAGCGGACGAACGAGCGCTGGTCCATGGACTTCGTCACCGATAGCATCGTCACCGGGCGGCGCTTTCGCGCCCTGGCGATTGTCGATGATTATTCCCGGGAATGCCCGGCCATCGAGGTGGATACTTCCCTGGGAGGACGCAGGGTAGTCGGCGTGCTGGAGAGGCTGGCTGAGATCAGGGGACTGCCTGAAGTAATCACCATGGATAACGGGCCGGAATTTGCCGGGCGTGCTCTGGATGAGTGGGCATACCGTAAAGGCGTGAAGCTGAATTTTATCCGGCCGGGAAAGCCGATTGAAAATGCCTTCGCCGAGAGCTTCATCGGCAGGCTCAGGGACGAGTGTTTGAATACGAACTGG
>CAVXFA010000062.1:0-102203 GCA_963760605.1 uncultured delta proteobacterium
GTATTGCTCGGCTCCGCGAGCATGAGATACCAGCGCATGATTTTTATCCATCAAAGTCTGTTCTTCCATTTACCGGCCTCCTTCTGTGACCGATATGTACCGCCATTGCAATCGCCGATACTATCAGGCAACACAGTATTATTATTGCAATCGTCACCAATCCTCCCAATGACCCTGCATGAGTGAAACGATGTCGGGAAACACGCGGAAAACCCGCTGCGGTGTACCAGCATGTACTGACCCTGCCATATCATAACTACCGTCACCGTGTCCAGCAGGGCCTCGTCGTTCTCCTTCACCTCCACGATCAGCCCGAGGGAGTCTTGCGCTATTACATACGATTCCTCCGCTGAGACAGGCACCGAAACCGCCGAAGCCGCTAAAAATATTACACATAAAATTAATACAACCTTGTGATTAATTTGTAGGTTCCCGCAGTAACAATAACGGTTAAAGACGTTCCAGCAATGATCCAAAAAACCCTTAAACATATACGCTTAAATCCTTCAAGCATTTCTACACGAGTAAATATACCTCTTTTTGAATTTGCTCACGATCACATATGGAAACTTTGACTGGGACATTCTGATCAATCCATTCGACGACAGCCCTTTCTTCACGAGCGACTTCCCGATTGCAATTGAACGAACCGACAATCCTCGTATTCTTAACAGGGTTATCCCGCTCGCACCTCTTCTTTCGATTAGGATTCGTCCAAATCTTTCGTATGACCGCGAACACCCCGACTTTTCCTTCTCAGGCTTTCGGCGGACTATTCGAAAGCCAAGCCGCTCGGAGGTCATGAACATAAACAGACTGATCGCCCGCTGTGCAGAGACGACCGTCTTCTTCCGTGACAATTGCGAGTGGGTGTCGAACTTCGTAAAGAAGAACGCGGGCTTTCGTATAGAGAGCCGGACACGGAAGACACCTTACAAAAAGGGTAACCTCCTCTGGACCACTCAGGAGATTAGCAAAATGACCGAACCAGGCGTTCCACCGGATCGGCGGGAAAGGGCGCCCGCCTCCCGGTGAACTTTCCGTTATGCTTTTAGACTCAATTCAAATAAAACTTAAAAGGAGGAACGAAAATGAATCATAAGTCACATGCAACTTGCCCACATTGCGAAAAAGATACAAAGTGGGGTACGTGTAATGTCAAAAAATCAAACGGTAAAATCTGTGGGAGCAAAGGATTCCCCTATGAAGGTGGAGGAAAGTATTATTGCATAGGATGCAAAACTATCTATGAATCAAAAGAATGTGAACATTGTGGCAAAACCGTTCTCGCCGATATGTACAAAGCAAGTAGCTTTTTAGCAAAATTATTTGGTGGTTGAACATTACTAAGTCATTAAATTCTGAACAAAGAGGGAATAAATGGCAGCAACTGTCATTGGGCGTGTAAAATCAGGCAGCGGCAAGAGTTTTGAAGTAAAATGGGACCAATCCAGTAGAGACGTGTACGTCGCGTATGCTGGATGGTCGCACGTTGGTAAAGCCTCTTCCGCTAATGAAGCGATGAATAAGGCAGAAGCATACTTGTATAACAAATAATTTACTTTGCAAGTATATCTTTACCCACTTCACATGGGCTAGATATATAAATGAAACGTCGCATAACAACAGCATCAACTGGACGGGGAATAACGCTCGTGCGTTTTTCATTCCTGCGTGATTGTCCCCGCTGGTTATGTCTTGGTTCGCAATAAAAAGAAATGACAAGTCCCAAATCAAAAGCTGAAGTTCCCCGTTCAATGCAGGTTCAGTTAGCACGCCTATTTGGTGCACAATCCAAGCCCGCGGGTCAGCAGGATATGACACCCTTTGAATGGAAACGTGTCTTGCGGAGAACGCTACGGGAAATTGGTCGATATTTGGATGAAAATGTCTCATCCGATGATCTCCACATGATGATGCTATACTCTAGTCTCGCGGCATCCGAAGAGTCTCTGAAGACTGAGGACTTTTGGCCTGGCTATGTGGAAGGCATTACTCGCCTCGCTCTTCTTCTCATGGGAGACTATCCGGACCACCGTCGCAAGCGTGGTGGGCGAAAGCACACTGGGCACTACTCCCTTAAGATTCACCGCAATCTGCATTACCAACAGGACGAGAATCAGCGAGTTCGTACTTTGCTCAGCGCATTTACATGCGGATGGCCCCAGCTTAGCCGTAATCCTCGAGACGTGCTGGGTGAGTTCCGGGATGAGCATGGATCAAGAGGGACTTACAAACAGTTTTTGAGGTGGTACAAAGCGAGATACCCCCAAGACTATGCCGCCATATTTTGATGAAAACAGGCGCGAACCATGCCTTGCACCAGACGGCTAATCGTCTCCGGTGAAGGCCACGTTATAACTCCACAGGGAACGCCATGAGCAGTATTCTTACTTTAATCGCTGGGATATGTGTCGCCGTAATAGTATTCTATTTCCGTTCTTGCATGCAACTTGCTCACCAACAGAAAATCGCGGCACTCCGCTTCCATGCATATTTGATACATTGGCAGAAATGGGTTATTGATAACGATCTGTTTAAGGTGTTCTATATCGGTGTGGAATGGAATCAGGAGATCACCAAGGTGATCAAGGAAGGCGGGCGGGCCGAAGATTTGGTTAACCTTGAAAAGCAAAAGCGAGAAATTGTAACCAAGCTAAAGGAAGGTATCGAAAGCCAGGAAATCGAATACGACAAGAAAGCCTTTATCGAGCAGATCGCAAAGCTGCCACCAGATTCCCTCAAGATAATGTTGGAACACTCGAAGGTCGTGAAACAAAATATCATTGAAGGGAAGACGTTCTTGACCGATCAGGAGGCCGCCATCCTAGGTGCATCAGTCATAAGCCGCACGATCGAGCTCAAAATGCGCATGGTATCCGCAATAGACAAGGTAATGACGATTCTCTTCTCAGTTCTCAATAGCCCGACAGATTTTGACATTCGAAAATCCTCGAAGGAGATCTCCGAAGCCGTATGGGATGGCATAGTGATCTCCAAGAATATTGATTCTTTGTCGAGAGACATGCAGGTGATCTCACGCAAATCTATAGTCCAATTGACGAAGTTGAACATAATAAAGGAGTTATAACGAGGCGCTCCACCGGATCGCCCAAAAAGAGGGCTCCCGGTGAGCTTTATGTTAGGCGCCAAAAGGTAAGGACTCGATATGAGTGAAAAAAAACAAAACTGGGTCGTCATCTTAGTAGCAGTCTTGAGTGTAGTGTCCGCAATTAGTGTTGCCATAATGGAAAACGGGACGGTTCTATTTTTTCCCGCAACGTGGAAAACGGGACGGTTCTATTTTTTCCCGCAACGGGCAGGTAACACCGGCTAAAGGGTTGACATCTAAATGCTATCGCATCTCTTCGGATTCTCTGGCCAACAAATCGCTCAAGGGGGACCCGGCAAAAGACCGCTGCGCCCCTTAGCTTCGCGTTAGCAGGACATAAATAAACCTTGACATTCGGTCTTAATTTAGTACCATAAAAAGATCGGAGGTGATATGAAATGAATATTTCAACGGATATAAAGCCAGTAACTTACCTTAAGGCAAAAGCAGCCGATTTGCTTAAACAAATCAACGAAACCCGCCGCCCTGTCATCATAACACAGAATGGGGAGCCGAGAGCGGTGCTTCAAGATCCTAGAAGCTATGAAAACATGCGTAACGCAATTGGCATACTAAAGCTTATCTCGCAGGGTGAAGGGGATATAAGGAACGGGAGGTTAAAATCTCAGGAGGACGTTTTCAAAGATATTGAAATCCCGCTGAAAGAGAAGCTTAAATGAGTCCAAAGTATGACATTACTTGGGCTGGTGTTGCGGAAAATGATTTAAAAGAAATTATTGAATGTATTGCGATAGACAGTCCCGCGAATGCATTAAAAAAGGTAAAACAAAAAGCTTCCAATCTTTATTCCCTTCCTGAAAGAGGCCGCATAGTACCTGAACTTCAAGATCAAGGCGTCCTGTTATATCGTGAATTGATTGTCCCACCATGGAGAATTATATACAGGATATCAGAGATGAAAGTTTATGTTTTATCTGTTTTGGATGCAAGGCAGAATGTTGAAGATATCCTACTGAGAAGATTGATTTACTATAAGTAACTTAACTGGTAACCTCGCAGTGCACCAGACCGCTCGTACTTCGCGGCTGGTGAGGGCGGTTGTATGTTCCGGGCACGATGAGGGGGACGTTCATGCAGCACGTGCATTGCGAAATTGCATAAGGCAAGGCGTAGGTTAGAGGTTTAGAGTGAAATTGAGGTCGTGCTTTTAACGTTGAAATTCAAGTAACTGCTTCCAATGGTCCCTTCAGGCATTCTGCGAACTTGAAATCTGTTTTGGACCGTATCCGTAGTCGCTTCGGTGCTGAGCCTAATGCCAGGTAGGGCCCCCGTTTGGGAATTAAAGAATTTTCTTGTTTTTCTTCTCCTTCGAGGATAGGGTTAGAGAACAGCACGGAGACCGTGGGAAAGGGGGCTGCTCCATCCCTTGGCTGCTATGGTTTGGCAGATGGGACGCACGTATTTCAAGACCTGATAATCATTATTTGCGAATAGGGAGGATGCGGAAAGATGAATGAACGAATTATCATAGACCCTGAGATACAACATGGCAAGCCGGTGATCCGGGGAACTCGGGTTCCGGTTGCGCGCATCATTGGTGGGCTTGCCGGTGGCATGACGAAGGATGAAATCATGCGAGAATACCAAGTGACCGAACAAGATATTGAGGCGGCTCTCAGCTACGCCGCCGAGTTGATCGAAGCAGAAGAATTTCACCCCCTGCCAGCGTCAAGAAGGTAGGGCTATGCGCTTTTTAGTTGATGAGGACCTTCCCCGCTCAACAAACGATGTGTTGCGGCGGTATAAGCACGAAGCGATTGATGTACGTGGCATTGGCCTTCGGGGAGCAAAAGATCATCAGATAGCGGCTTATGCCCAGAGCGAGGGTCTATGCCTTTTGACGGGTGACTTCGATTTTTCGGATATCCGCAACTACCCGCCTGGGGTAGTATTCGGGATTCGTAGTTCTCAAGCTTCCGGGGACGGCAACCGCTTCCTTCATCCTCGATCTATTGGAGAGCTTTCTGCGGCAGGAAGATCTCGTTGGTCAGATGCCTGGTAAACTGGCAATTGTGGAACCTGGTCGAGTTAGGATCAGACCAGGTTGAAGGAAGACCTTACTTTACATGAGGACAGGGCGCTAAATGCGTGGCGGCACAGCGCCTATCTGCCGGGTTCCCGGCAAATGCCCCGCCTGTCTTTTCGGGACACGTCGGGAATCGGAGCGGAGCGTTAGCCGAAAGAGCGCTAAGAAAAAATTGTTGGAGGATAAACGATCCTATTCAAAGGTTTTAAATTTGGGATGCTTTTGCAGATTGCAGTGGGTCCTGTATGCCTATTCATATTTAATATTGCCAATTCATCTGGTTTCTTAAATGCCGAAACGGGAGTTTTATCAGTCGTTTTAATTGATGCTCTGTATGTTCTCTTAGCTATATTCGGTATCGCATCTTTCATGGAAAAGGAAAATGTTAGAAAAATTTTAAAGTATTTCGGTTCTTTAATATTATTCTTATTTGGATTAAACATAGGGATCGGGGTGTTAGGTCTAAAATTGGTTCCCGGTATCAAATTGTTTTCAAATTCATCGAATGCGAGTCGTGCTTTTATGGGTGGAATCGTATTAACGGCTTCAAATCCATTGACCATTGTATTTTGGTCGGGGGTCTTTTCAGCAAGAGTCGCTGCAGAAAATATGAATAAGAAAGATCTATATTTATTTGGCGCAGGAGCTATTCTATCAACCTTGATCTTTTTAACCCTTATTTCGTTTTTAGGAAGTATTACGAATAAATTTTTGCCAATGATTGTAATTAATATTTTGAACGGAATCGTTGGAGCTTTACTGATTTTCTTTTCTATGAAGATGTTTATAAAAAGAGATTAGACGTTCCTTCGGCTAATTTGATTCATAGGTCTCCCCGATCTGGATCTCCCTGAGCAAATCGAGCTGCCGATCAATCCCCTTAACAGGTTCCAGACCGGCCCACTGGAAGAGTTCGGGCATTACGCTTTCAGGCTCGCCTCGGGGCATGGGGCCCGCGGAGAGGTAGTGGATGAGTTTCATAGTTTTCAAACCATCGAACCAGCCGTGAAAAGCTGACATCAGGTTCGGTGGATTGCGGAAGTTTTTCCTCAATTTATGCCACACCCCTATGAAACGGATGCGATCTAAGTAAGCCGCCAGCTCCCCGGATATTTTTTCGGAGCTTGCCCGAATTTCCTCTCCCTCTGATTTCAGATTTTGGGCAACGAGGCCCAGCCAGTCGCGGAGGACCTGAAAGCAGTCTTTCTGGTAAAATAGGACTGCGCCTTCTTCCTGGCCCAGCAACCTTGAGACACTGCGGCCGGTGCCGAAGGGAACGCGGTTAGAGGGCCGGGCAGAGGGGTAAACGACCGTCCCTTTAACTTGAGCAATTCCTCCTGTCTTGGCCAGGTGCTGCAGGAAATAGAAATCTTCCCCAGCCTTGCGAACGTTCATCCCCCCTATCCGCGCATAAAAACCGGCTCGGCAAGCCATGGCGCTCCCAACGGTATGGAAGGCATAGGGCGAACCTGCCCGGGACAGGCCCAGCACATAGGCCCTCAGAAAAAGCTCATACCGCCTGATCGCCCTATCCTGTTCGGGGGTAGGACCTCGCTGGTGACAAAACGGGATGACTGCCCCCGGAACTTTCGATCCCTGGAAATGTCGCATCAAGGAGGGCAGATAGTCCGGGCGGACAAGGGTGTCCGCATCCAGAGAGATCAGCAGCGGATCGGCCTGCCTGTAATTGAGGCGAGTCAGAGCAAGGTCGAAGCCAATTTTCCGGGCTAATCCAACCCCTCCTTTAGCTGGCAAATCAAGCCCTTTGGAGGCGGCGTCCACCCAGGCAAATAGCAGGCCGCTCAGAAAAGAATCTCCTGCGGCCAGCCTTTGCAAAGTATGCTCGTTGTCCAATTTATCGGAGAGAGGCGCATCCCGGCGATGGTTAACGACCACCAGGATCAAAAAATCGGACAGGACATCTCGCGGGTTTTGGGCCAGGGATTGAAGAGTCGCAAAGAGGCTATCACTTTCTGCGAGTGCGGGAATGACCACGGCCCCGGTGAAATCTTCTCGCTCGATGCCGGCGATATTCCACGGACCATCAGGGCCGCGTGTTTCTAAATATTTGGCCATGTGAGGGGGAATCATACTTGGAGGTTATGAGCCTTCTAATTCTTGCAAAATAGTCGCCGCTGGGTCGGCACTCCCGTCCACCCAGTGGATCAATATCCCCTGACGTTCCAGGCGGCGGAACCAGGTCTCCTGGCGCTTGGCAAACTGGTGGATGGCGCTGTTGAGTTTCTGGAACATATCGTTTCTGGTCAGCTCGCCCTTGAGGAACTGGGCCACAAACCGATATTCCAACCCATAGAACTCCAATGTCTCGAAGAGACTCCCTTTTTCAAAAGCCCCTGGACTTCTTCGATCATTCCTCGGTTCAGCCGTTCTCGAAGACGCTGCGTAATTCTTTGACGCAGGGTTCTTCTGTCAAACCTTAATCCGAACACGATCGGCTCAAGCTCCGGAAGAAGAGGTAGATCCTGGTCTCTTTCCCCGCTGAATTCGGCGATTTCAATGGCCCGCGTCAAGCGTTCGCGGTCTAGCAGATCGGTGGTATTATGCAGTTTGGGGTTGGCTCCCTTGAGACGGGCAGCCAGATTTTCGATGGAGAGAGCGGTAAGCTCCTTGCGCAGCTTGGGATTTTCGGGAACCTCCAGGAGCCGGTATCCCCTGAGTGCGGCGTCAAGATACATCCCTGTCCCTCCAACTAGAAGGGGGATTCGGCCGCGCGACTGGATCCCCGTGAAGGCCTCCAAAAATCGACGTTGGAACTCAAAAACGTTGAACTCATAACCTGGATCGACAATGTCGATGAGATGGTAAGCAACAGAGCCATATTCCTCCAGGTCCTTGCCAGTACCGATGTCCATTCCCCGGTAAACTTGCCTGGAGTCGGCAGAAATAATTTCCCCATCTAGGGCGTGGGCGATCTGGACGCCAACTTTCGTCTTCCCTGAAGCCGTGGGACCCAATATAACTAAAAGCTTGAATTGCAAACCAAATATCCTTTTAAAAATATCACGTTAGAAATATCAAGAGGCCCCATAGATAATTTATTAAAGAAGATTTGAAAAAAACCCGATAAAGAATGGGGAGCGTCAAAACCATATTTGGGAGATTCAAGCCCAAATGACTCTCCCTCATTCAGGCGGTGGGGGGTAGGGTTGCCCCGCCCTGCCCCCCCAATTCCTCAACCCCAAACCTCGGGAGGTCAGGTCTTTCCTCCTTTCGACTGGCCTCCCCCAACCTATTATTCCTATTATTTCTTACTATCACCCAAAAAACAATCCAGGCCAAGATTCCGGCCTTTTTTCTGGCAGAGCATTTCACTTGTTTCCTGGAATTCTTTTATTCCAATTGGCCCCCTCAAATCCTCGCGCCTTGAACCCTGTTGATCTTCTGCCTTTCACTTAACCCTAGAACCCAAGAATCCTTGAACCCATTTTTTCTTTATGCTATGATTCCTGCGCCCTTACTCCCTCAAGCGGTCGCCCAAGCGATCGTGGCAGAAAGAGAATTGCGCCCGGCTTTCAGCTTGGTAACTTTAACATTTAGCTTTAAAGAGACTCCCCATGACGGACGTCAAGGCGCCCAAGAAAGATTTTCCAGCCTCCGTTAGCATCCCTATCGATAATGTCGCCCAGGCTTACCTGGAGCTCCTCAGGGATCGAGGGGTCAAGTATTTCTTCGGGAACGCGGGTACGGACTTCGCACCTCTGGTGGACGCCTTCGCCCGCTTCGCCGTCGAAGGAAAAGATTTTCCCAAGCCTATCTTGGTGCCCCATGAATTCGCGGCCGTCAGTATGGCCCATGGATTCGCCATGGTCACCGGAGAACCTCAGGTGGTAATGGTTCATGTGAATGTCGGGAACTTCCAACGGCCTGACCGGGGTCATGAACGCTTCCCGGGCGAACATTCCTTTGATCTTCACGGCCGGCAGGACACCGATCACGGAGGGGGAGGTCAAGGGGGGGCGCAACCTGTATATTCACTGGGCGCAGGAATCCTTCGATCAGGCATCCATGCTGCGGGAATATGTCAAGTGGGATTACGAACTGAGAAATTTTGCCCAGGTCGAAAAGGTGGTCGATCGGGCGCTGAACATCGCCAAGTCCGAGCCCAAAGGGCCCGTGTACCTGAGCCTTCCGCGGGAGGTTCTGGTGGAGGAGCATCGCGAGTTTACCTACACTCCCTCAACCCCGAAAATCTATGCCAAACCAGGGCCAATCTCCGAGGCCATTCAGCAGGCCGCTAAATTGTTGAAAGATGCGCGGAACCCTTTGATCATTACATCCGCAGTAGGGAAGAATCCGGCGGCGGTCGAAGAGTTGGTAAAGCTTTGCGAGTCTTTTGGGATTCCGGTGGCCATCGCCTTGAGCAACCTTTACTTGAATTTCCCGACAGAGCACCCCCTGCACTTGGGGTTCGACCCCATGCCATACTTGGGGAAGGCCGATGTCATCCTGGTGATCGAATGCGATGTTCCCTGGTTCCCCATCAAAGCCAAACCCATGCCCGGTGCCAAGGTCATCCAGTTGGGCATTGACCCTTTCTTCTCTCGTTACCCCATGCGCACCTTCCCTGTGGACATTCCCATTTTTTCTGATCCAGAAGCCGGGCTGCGGTCTTTGAGAGAAGCCCTCACGGTCCATCAATCGAAAAAGAGGAAGACCATTCAGGAGCGGTTCGAACGATGGTCCAAAGAACACCAGGCTCAAAGAGCAACCTGGAAAGCGATGGCTGAAAAATATAAAAAGGAACGTCCGATCGATATGGAGTGGCTATCTTATTGCGTGGGCCAGGTGCAGGATGGGGATACGGTAATCATCAATGAATATGACTTGCGGTCCCATCAAGTCCAAATGGATAAACCGGGTTCCTTCTTTGGCGGCCCCCCGGTCAGCGGCCTGGGGTGGTGCTTCGGAGCTGCCTTGGGCGTTAAACTCGCGCGGCCGGAGTGCATCCCGATCGTCTGCATGGGAGACGGGACTTATCATTTCACCGCTCCCACGGCTTGCCATTTTGTGGCCCAGAATCTCCCCGTCGTGGTGGTAGTTTTCAACAACCAGTGCTGGAACGCCGTGAAAGGATCGGTCATTGACCTTTACCCACAGGGCTGGGCTGTGAAGAAAAATAATTTCATCCTCTGCGATCTTGAACCCTCGCCCGCATATGAGCAGGTGGCAGAAGCCTTCGGGGGTTATGGGGAGAGAGTGGAAGATCCCGGTCAGATCATTCCGGCTTTGAGACGGGCGGTGAAGGCCGTCAAGGAAGAAAAGCGCCAGGCCCTTCTCAATGTGATATGCAAGCATCCATGATTTCCCTATCCCTCTTCCCATGGGGGGAGAAGGATAGGTTGAGGGGGCCAAGCCCTTAATTTGAGAAAATAATTTTCCGCGTTTATCTGCGAAAATCTATGACCCAGGTAGTTTGATCGGAATCTGGCATGCGAATCTGGATTTTTTTGGTTATCATTATTTTGATCCTAGCGCCGCCCCAGGGAGTTACGGGCAAAGAAAAGGGAAAAATGGAACAAGAAATCAATCTCCCTTCAGAAGCCGCAGGCTGGAAGTGGGACCGGAAGGACCTAAATTATAATCGCCGGACCATCTTCGATTATATCGATGGTGCAGGGGAACTATACCTGGCCTATAACTTCCGAGGTGTTAGGGTCCGCCGGTTCGAAAAACCAGGCCAGCCGCCCATCATTGCTGAACTGTTTGATATGGGGTCCTCAGAAGATGCCTATGGGATTTTTTCCTTCGAGCGCCAGGACGAAGATGTGGGCATCGGCCAGGGGTCGGAGTTAGGTGGAGGGCTGCTGAGATTCTGGAAGGGAAAATTTTTTGTCAGCGTGTACGCAGAGGGGGAAGGTCCGGAAGTAGAATCGGCCATTCTCACCTTGGGACGGGAAGTGGCGGAATCCATCAAGATGAGTGGTCCGGCCCCGAAATTGATCAGCGTCCTGCCGGACGGGAAAGCCGGGCTTGTTGAAAAAAGCATCCGCTACCTTCACAGCCATGTCCTGCTGAATCAGCGTTTTTTCGTTGCCAATCAAAACATTCTGAATCTGAATCAAAAAACAGAGGCGGTGTTGGCCCAATACCTGCGCGATCAAAAAAAGGTCCATCTGCTCTTGATCCGATATCCCGCCGAAAAGGAGGCCGAGGCAGCCCTCGTAAGTTTTAAGAAGGCTTATATGCCCGAAGCATCTGAAAAATACTTTCTGCAAACTGAAGACAAGAAATGGACGGGCGCGAAAAGGCAAAAAGAAGTTATCTTGATTGTTTTTGGAGCTTCTAAAGAGAAGGAAGCAGAAGAAATCATCGATCTGGCTGAAAAAAAGATAGGAGCAAATTGAATAGGGCTGAAGAAAGGGCGATTACCCGCCGAGACTTTCTCCGGGCGGCTGCCGGGGTGACTGTGGCAACAGCTCTGGGGACTGGAATTGCAGGCGAAGCCGGGGCAGAGAAAACAGCCAAAGTTGTCTTGATCCGTGACCCGCAGGTTTTGACCAAAGAAGGAGAGGTCCAGTCCGAGGTCATTCAGTCCATGCTGGATGAGGCGGTCAAGGCCGTTCTTGCCGAAAATGAGCCTCTTCAGGCCTGGCGCAAGCTCTTCAAAAGCTCAGATGCGGTGGGGATCAAGAGCAATGCCTGGGGGAAAATGCCGACCCCCAAAGAACTGGAAGCTGCCATCCAGCGCCGTCTGCTGGATGTGGGAGTTGCGGGAAAAAATATCGCCATCGACGACCGCGGGGTTCTGCACAATCCGGTATTCCTCAACGCCACCGCTAAGGATAAGATTGGGATTGGAATTCTGGGGCTACCCTACGCAACGCAGTTCAACCTTTCGGGAGGTTAGAGATGGAATCAGTGAGGGAAGTTTGGGGCTTTGCTACGTGCGGAGAATTGCTTTTTGGGAACCATGCTGTTAAAAAAATCGGGAAGATGGCCAAGCGTCTCGGAGGGAAAAAGGTTTTGATCGTAACCGATCCCGGTATCCGGGATGCGGGTCTCCTGAAATTTGTTCTTGAACCTCTGCAAGAAATATCGATGCCGTTTGAAATTTACGATCGAGGTGAGCCAGAGCCATCCATCGAAAAAGTTCTCGAATGCACCGAGTTCGCCAAGAAGGGAAACTACGACCTGATCGTGTGCCTCGGAGGCGGAAGCGTCATTGACTTGGGAAAAGCCACGTCGGTCCTAGCCACATATGGAAAACATCCCAACGACTACTTTGGGGAGGGAAAAGTTCCCGGTCCGGTCAGGCCGATTGTGGCCATCCCTACAACAGCCGGCACGGGGTCCGAGGTATCCCCCTCGGCTGTCCTCACCGATACGAAGGCAAATGTGAAAAAGGGAATCTCAGACAACAAACTCAGACCGACTCTATCCATTGTGGACCCGCTATTAACCTTGTCCTGCCCACCCCAGGTCACCGCAGCCACAGGGATCGATGTTCTTGCTCATGCGATTGAATCGTATATGGCCCTCAACTTTGCTTATCTCCCCTTAAACCCCGGTGAGGAGGATACCGTCCTTTATCACGGGTCCTATCCGTTGACAGATTGTCTGGCTTTGAAGGCGATCGAATTAGTCGGGCAGAATTTAAGGACGGCGGTCGATCAGGGTAAGAATTTGGAAGCAAGAGTCAATATGGCTATGGCCAATGTGATGGCGGGAATGGCCTTTTCCAACTCCGGTGTAACTGCCGTCCACGCCATGGCCTACCCCCTGGGCGCAGTCTCCCAGGCCCCCCACGGGATGGTGAATGGGTTGCTCCTTCCCCATGTGATGGAATATAATCTACCGGTTCGGACGAAAGAATTAGCGGATGTAGCAAAGGCCTTAGGTGAAAAAATCGAAGATCTCTCCCCCAGGGAAGCAGCCCGCAAAGCCATCGCAGAGGTCAATGAAATCATCCGGAGCATCGGCCTCCCCATCCGTATGCGGGACATCGGCGTGAAGGAGAAAGACCTCCGGCCCATGGCGGAGGCCACGATGCTGGTGACTCGACTGTTGCGCTCCAATCCTCGCAGGGTGAGCGTGGACACCATTGAGGAAATTTATAAGCATGCTTTCTAAGCCCGCTTTCGGGTGAAAGGCCGGAGTCCTCTTGGAAAATCGACCCCATTTAGAAATTTATAACCTCTCCCTCTATTTCGGGGGGGTTCAAGCTCTTCATCACGTCGATCTGAAAGTCAAGATGGGTGCGCTTTTCTCCCTCATCGGCCCCAATGGGGCTGGGAAAACGAGCCTGATAAACTGCATCTCAAAATTCTATGAGCCCAATGAAGGGAAAATTATTTTTAAAAACCGGGAAATCACGAACCTCCGACCTCACCAGGTGGCCCGTTATGGAGTATCGCGAACCTTCCAGAATATCGAACTCTTTAAAGGAATGACCGTCCTCGATAACATAAAGTTAGGGAGACACATCCATCTCCGATCCGGTCCCCTGGCTGGCATGCTCTATTTAGGAAAGGCCAAAAAGGAAGAAGAGGCACTGGAAGAGTTTCTCGATCGGGAGATTTTAGATTTTTTGGGGTTGACCCATATCAAGAGTCGAGTTGTGGCCACGTTACCTTACGGGCTCCAAAAGAAGGTTGATCTGGCGAGAGCCCTCTCCGCTAAACCTGAATTTCTAATTCTTGATGAACCCGTGGCGGGGATGAACCGGGAAGAAACCCAGGATATGATTAAACATATCTTGGAGATCAAAAAGGCCTGGGGATTGACGGTGTTCCTCATCGAACACGATATGGAGATGGTGATGAACATCTCCGACTGGATCGCGGTGATGAATTTCGGGGAGAAAATGGCCGAAGGAACACCGGATGCTGTCCAGAAAGACCCAGAGGTAATCCGAATCTATTTAGGGCATTCCTCCACGGGTGGCTGAGGAGAAAGAGAAGAAAATCATGGATCTTTTGATCCAAGTCCTTATTGCGGGGATTACAATAGGCAGCATCTATTCCCTCATAGCCATCGGGGTGGTCCTGATCTTTAAGTCCAGCGGGGTGATCAATTTTGCCCAGGGTTCTATGGTCATGGTGGGGGCTTTCATTACCTATGCCCTAGTTGTTCAATTCAAAGTTCCCATTTTAATCAGTCTTCTTCTCGCCTTCCTCATTTCCGGGGTTATGGGGATGATCATAGAACGATCTGTTCTCCGGTATCTCACTGGCGCTTCCCTCATTTCAATCATCATGGTGACGCTGGGCATCTCCTATGTCTTGGACGGAGGAGCGCTGGCTACCTGGGGTTCAAGTAATTTCACCTTTCCCAAGTTATTTCCTTCTTTTTCTATTCAGCTAGGGGGATTCAAAGTTTCTTCGATTTACCTCTGGAGTTTTCTAACCTCGATGGTGCTTCTCGTGATTTTTCTCCTCTTTTTTAAGTATTCGAAAATGGGCTTATCCATGCGAGCAGCCGCTGACAATCAAAAGGTTGCCGTAGTCCTCGGCATTAGCTCGAAAAAGGTCCTTTCCCTGACTTGGATCATAACCTCGGCCGTGGCCACGGCGGGAGGAATCCTCCTGGCCAGTATCAGCGCCCTCCATGTCAATTTAAGCTATATCGGATTGATCGTATTTCCAGTGGTCATCCTGGGAGGATTGGATAGTATTGCCGGGGCCGCGGTGGGAGGTCTCATTGTTGGCGTTCTGGAGGCGATCTCGGGGGTCTACATTGCCCCGTTGCTCGGTGGAGCTTTCCAACAGGTGGCGGCGTTCGCCTTTCTCCTGATTATTTTGCTGATCAAGCCTTACGGACTGTTTGGGACAAAGGAAATCGAAAGGCTTTAGTCATGGTGAGACGCAATAAGGAAAAACAATGGCCCTATTATTTGATCTTCTTGGGGGTCTTTTTGATCTTTCCTTTCAGCCTTTTCCAGTATACAAAATATATCCTCTTCCTGGTCAATATGACGGCGATCGGCGTGATTGGAGCGCTGGGGCTTAATATTCTGACGGGGTATACGGGTCTTATTTCCCTCGGCCAGGCTGCTTTTATGGGGGTGGGGGCTTATACCGTGGCCATTCTCAGCACCCGGGTTGGCCTTCCCCTCTGGGTTAATTTACCGGCTGCGGGTGTGGTCACGACCTTTGTGGGAATCCTGGTCGGGACCCCTTCTCTGCGATTAAAGGGATTCTACCTGGCCATGTCCACTTTGGCTGCGGAGTTCTTACTTGAATATGTCTTCAAGAACTGGGAGAGTATGACGCGGGGAATTCAGGGCTTATTCATCACTCCCCCGCAGATCTTTGGAATGCCCATAAACAACGATCGGGTCTTTTATTTCCTTTCCGTCACCTTGGCCATCCTGGCCGTTATCGGCACCCGAAATCTGTTCCGGACAAATGTAGGCCGTGCTTTCATCGCCATTCGGGACCGCGACATCGCCGCGGAATTGATCGGGATCGATGTTTTTAAATACAAACTCGTTTCCTTTGCCATCAGCTCTTTTTATGCGGGTGTGGCCGGAGGCCTTTGGTGTTATTATATGACGATCATCAATCCCGAGGCCTTTCAACTCTCCATCTCCATCGATTATGTCGCCATGATCATCGTCGGCGGAATGGGAACACTCTGGGGGTCTGTTTATGGAGCAGCGTTTGTCGTCCTGTTACCGGAGGCTATTCAGCGAATCATGGAAGTTCTCCAACCGGTTCTCCACATGGAATATACCTTTGCCGCCTTCAAACAAATTGTCTTTGGTTTCATCATTGTCGTTTTTCTTATCTTTGAACCCAAGGGTTTATCAGAGATCTTTTCCAGACTCGGGAACAAGATCTCAAATTTAAGGAGAAAGGAGGATAGGGTAGCCAGGGGTCCTGGAGAATAATGAAATTACAATCTTTTTGGAAAGGAGGGCATGTAATGGGGAGATTGCTGAGCTTCATAGTGATCTTCGTTTTGGGTTTCCTGGGGGTTTCCGCCTATGCTGGAGAAATCCCGGTGGGGGTTTATGGAACCCTAACTGGAACGGATACGGATGTCAATGGAATGTCGTATGGCCCGAAAGATTGCCTCACCTATGCCAATGAAAAATTTGGGGGGGTCATGGGCCACAAATATGTTCCCGTTCTACTCGATGGAAAGAATCAAATTCCGGAAGAGGTAAAGGTTTTCAAGAGGCTGGTGGACATCGATAAAGTAGTGGTAGTCAACGGCTGGTCGACAGGCGGGACCAAGGCCTTAAGGGATCAGATCAATAACATAATCAAGATTCCCTTTCAAGCCCAATCTCTCTCTCGGGATGTCCTGGATCCTGTGAAATACCCGTATATATTTCTCCTGGGTCCAACTTACGAAGACCAGGTCATTATCGCCATGACCTGGGCAAAACAAAAAGGGGCGAAAACCTTTGTGTTCCTCCATGCGGATATAGAGTATGGCCGGGCACCGTGCCGGAATGCCGTGGAGCTGAAGATCCCTGAGAAACTGGGGCTGAAGGTTCTGGCAGATGTGGAATATCCCGGGACTTCTCCCGATCTGACCCCCCAACTCTTAAGAATTAAAGAGTTAAATCCAGACTACGTTTACATTCAGGACTCTGTGAATAACTGCATAAAAATCCTGAGGGACGCTGCGAAGGTAGGGGTCCCGGCAAATAAGTTCATCGGGAACAATTATGATTTTAGCCATATCATCCCCGAAACTTTAGGGAAGGATGCTGAAAGTTTCAAGGCCATTCAGATCAACGCGGATTGGGGAGAAAATATCCCCATGATGAAAGAGATCGAGGAATTTAGCAAAAAGCATGAGATCGCTAAAAAAGACACCTACTATACAAAAGGATGGGTTCAGGGAAAGATCATTCATGAGGTGGTCTCGAGGGTACTCCAGAAGAGCGGAGGCAAAATTCCCGAGATTTCCCAGTTTAGGACAATGGTGAGGGACGAATGGGAAAAATTGGCGAATTTTGATACTGCTGGCGGAACTCCCCCTCTCACGTACAGCAATCACCAAGGCCATTCGCAAGCCCGAATCCTGGAGATTAAGGGAGGGAAGTACGGATCCATCAGTGATTGGATTAAAACCCATTAAGGGAATTTAAGAGGGGGAGGAGGGGACTCCTCTCCCTTACTTTAACTTCGGGATGGGTCGTATGCTTCTTGATTTTAGGAATGTGGAAGTGCTTTATAGTAATGTCATCCTGGCCCTCAAGGGTGTGAGCATTGAGGTCTCTGAAGGGAATATCGTTACGATTCTCGGTGCCAATGGGGCAGGTAAAACGACCATCTTGAAGGCCATATCGGGTATCCTCACTCTGGAGAATGGCCGAGTGAATAAGGGGGAAATCCTCTTTGAGGGCAGGAGAATCGATGGAATGGACCCGGCCGAAATCGCCCGGTTAAAAATTTCAATGGTCATGGAAGGGCGAGAACTTTTTCGTTCACTCACCGTGGAAGAAAACCTGAAAGTGGGAACTCTTATCCGCAGGGATGATAAGAAAAACATCCGTCATGATTTTGATATTATCTTACAATACTTTCCCCGATTGAAAGAAAGGAAAAGGCAGATCGCCGGAACGCTGAGTGGAGGGGAACAGCAGATGCTGGTGATCGCCATGGCCTTGATGCCCCGGCCTAAATTACTGCTCCTGGACGAGCCCTCGTTAGGACTCGCCCCTCTGATGGCTGAGTTTGTTATCCGTGAGGTCAAGAATATCAATGAAAATTTGAAAACGACCATCCTCTTGGTCGAACAGAATGCTTCTCTCTCGCTCCCGATCTCCCAATTTGTCTATGTGATCACCAATGGCTTGGTCGCCTTGAAATCAAGTGCTGAGGAGATCAAAGTAAAAGAAATTAGCCATTATTATTTGGGGGTGAGTAGCTGAACATCAGGAGGAGGGTAAAATCCAAATAACAAAAAAATTGGATTCAAGACCCGAATTTAGCAAGGGCGAGTCTAAAATTTGAAAACCCCTCTCCGAGGAGGGGCCCAGGTTAAAAACTTCAGGCTGCTTTTTCCATCCACCCGTAAGGATCTTTTATTTTACCGTAATGAATGCCCATAATATGGTCGTAAAGCTTCCGTGAAAGAGGACCCACTTTGCCCTCATTGATGAGGTATCTTTTTCCCCGGTGGGCCAGCTTGCCTACAGGTGAAATCACCGCCGCGGTTCCAGACGCGAAGATTTCCTTCAACTTTCTGGATTCCAGGGCTGAGATCACTTCCTCCAGGCTGATCTTCCGCTCGAAAACCTTCAGCTCCCAGCTGCGGGCGATGTGCAACACGGAATCGCGGGTTACCCCCGGCAAAATCGTTCCCTCCAGAGGTGGAGTAATCAACTCTTCACCGATGTAGAAGAAGATGTTGCTGGTCCCCACTTCTTCGGCATATTTTCGCTCAATGGCGTCGAGCCAGAGCACCTGGGTATACCCCAGCTCGTGGGCCTCCTCCTGGGCCAGCAAGCTGGCGGCGTAGTTGGCCAAGGTCTTAGCTTCCCCGAGTCCGCCACGCGCTGCCCGGATATATTTCTCCGTGACATAAATATCTACAGGGTTGAAGCCCTGAGAGTAATAAGCCCCGACGGGCCCAAGAAAGATATAGAAAAGGAATTTTTCGGAGATCTGCACCCCCAACGCCGCCTCCGTTGCGATCATGTTCGGGCGGATATAAAGAGAGGTTCCCGGGGTGGAAGGGACCCAGTCTTTCTCCAGGCGGATCAGCTGCCGGGTGGCCTCCAGGGCGAACTCCACATCCAATTCTGGCATGCAAAGCCGCCTCGCGGAGCGGTTGATCCGTTCATAATTCATCCGCGGGCGGAAGAGGTAAATTCCGCCATTCGGCCAACGATAGGCCTTTAAGCCTTCGAAGACTTCCTGGCCGTAATGCAGGACCAGAGCCGCTGGGTCTAAGGAGAGGGAATGGTAAGGTTCGATGCGGGGATTTTTCCATCCCTCTCCCTTCTGATAATCCATCAGGAACATATAGTCTGTGAAATACTTACCAAAGGGCAACTCCTCTCCGGGTAGGGGTTTCTTTTTCAATTTTTTTGGCGCCGCCTTGATGATTGGAATTTCAGCCATATAAAAAGCTCCCTTTGCGCGTTAGTCAAATCATAATAAATTTTTATATCATAAAAGATATCGGAAAGGAAGATGGAAAAAGATTCTTACACAGCCCTGGCCAGCGTCAGAACGTCTACCTGCTTCGCCCCGGCTTTCAGCAAGACCCTGGAGCACTCCTGCACTGTCGCTCCGGTGGTGAGCACGTCGTCGATGAGCAGGATATGTTTTTCGGCGATTACCTCAGGTCTGCGGACTTCAAAGGCACCGCGGATATTCTTCCGTCGTTCAGAGCCTGAAAGCTGGGTCTGAGGCTGGGTGTCGCGGGTGCGTTGAAGCGCCGTGAAATCCAAGGGAATGGAGTGCCGGCGACTAATGCGGCGGGCCAGGAGCAGCGATTGATTAAATCCCCGCTGCCGGAGGCGCTGGGGGTGAAGCGGTACGGACAGGATTAAGGCAAACTCCGAAAAAGGGAAATCAGCGTCCTTATACTCAGCCAGGAGAGTGCCCAGCGGCTTAGCCAGGCGGGAGGACCCCAGATATTTGAAGCGGGAGATGGCTTCCACGATCAGTCCTTCGTAGGGGCCGAGGGCTCTGGCCTTTGAGAAGTAACGCTCCTCGGTGAGACACCCGGAACAAAGATGATCTTCTCCCGGCGTTTCCCCAAAGCCCAACCCGCAGCGCGGGCAGCGAGGGTGGGAAAAGAATTTTATCCCCACGAGGCAATGGGGACAAGGGCGGTCATCGGGGTTTTCTCCTAAGCTTCCCCCACAGAGCAGGCATTTAGGCGGGAAGAAGAAATCGCCCAAGGCGCGCCAAAAAGGGCTCATCCGCCAGGGTTCTGCCATGAGCATTCAGCGATCAGGTTAGGGGTTTCGAGTTTCGCGTCTCTGGTTGCCGGTTGAAATTGTTATTCTTCAGCTACAAGCCATGAGCTACGAGCTATCCGCTACGAGCTTTGAACTGGGAGCGATGAGATTAGAAGGAGGTAATCGATCTCGAACCCCGCAACTCGCAACTTATTTATGGTACGGCTCTCCGCGCAGGATCGTAAAAGCTCTATAAATCTGTTCCAGGAGCAGCATTCTGGCCAACCCATGGGTCAAGGTCATGGCAGAAAGAGCGAGGCAAAAATCAGCTTCCTCCTTCAGCGTGGCATCCAACCCATAGGGGCCGCCCACAATGAAGGCCAGTTCCTTGAGGCCGGAGTTGCTCCATTTTTCTAAGGAACGGGCAAAGGCTTCGGAGGAGAGAGGCTTTCCTCCCTCGTCCACCGCCGCAGTCATAGCATTGGGGCGGAGTTTTTCTCGGATCCTTCGTCCTTCCTGGCGCAGGATGTACTCCTTTTTCCCCTGGGAAGGGATTTTTTCTTCCGGGACTACAATCAGGTTGAGACTGGCATATCGCCGGATTTTTTCGGCATAGACCGCGCAGGCTTCCCTTACGAAAGGTTCCGAGACTTTGCTGACGGAAACAAGAGTTAGTCGCATTATTTCCCCGGGGGACGAGTTCTTCGAGCCTTTCTTACAACCGGCAACTCGACCCTAGGGGCGTCGGACCAGAGCCTCTCCAGGTCGTAGAGTTCTCGAATCGGATGGTAGAAGATATGGATGACGACATCTCCATAATCCAGAAGAACCCAGCGTCCGTCGCGCTTTCCTTCGATGCCTAAGGGCTGAAGACCCTGCTTGCCCAATTTTTCTTCGATATGGGAGGCGATCGCCTGAACCTGGCGGTCAGAATTGCCGCTGGAAATCACGAAGTAATCGGTGAAAGATGAAAGACTCTTCACCTCCAGGATGGCCAGGTCAATGGCTTTGTGGTCCAGTGCCGCTTGGGCGCAGAGGAGAGCTTTTTCTTTCGAACTTGAGGAGATCAACCTTCCGCTTCAGTATCCTTCGCTTGATAAAGTTTATTCTTGTATATGAAGGCTTCCGCCGGGGGGGGGATCAAGTACCTCACGGAGCGCCCCTTCTGAATATTCTCCCGGATCTTTGTCGAAGATATATCCAGGGCCGTAATCTCCTTGGGAAAGATGAAAAAACCTGAAGGATGGGCAAACCCGCCTTTTTGGGGATCATAACAAAAATTTCCTTCCGGTTCAACGGGAAGGTGCTCGGGGGAGAAATTTTTTTCGAAGCCCGGCCGCGTCATGACGATAAAATGGCAGAGGCTAAAAAGGGCCGCATAATCCTTCCAGGTGTTGATCTCCAAGAAGGCATCCAAGCCGAGGATAAAGTAGAGTTGGGTATCCTCTCCGAACCGCTGGCGGAAATGTCCGATGGTCTGCACGGAATAGGACTTGCCCGGCCGCCGTAGCTCCACCTCGGAGAGAGCGAAGCGGGGGTTGTCGACAATGGCCAGCCGAACCATCTCGGCCCGTAAGGAAGCGGGAAGAATCTCTCCTTTATTTTTATGGGGTGGATCCGAGGCCGGGATGAAGATCACTTCATCGAGTTCGAAGGATTCACGAATCTCTTCCGCGGACCGAAGATGGCCAAGGTGGATGGGATTGAAAGTTCCTCCGAAGAGGCCAATCTTCTTCATGTGCGGATTTGCCCGGAGCCGTAGACGATGAATTTGGTAGTCGTCAGTTCTTCGACCCCCATGGGGCCGAAGGCATGAAGCTTGCTGGTACTGATTCCAATCTCCGCGCCCAGCCCCAACTCGAAGCCATCGCTGAAGCGCGTGGAAGCGTTAACCAATACCGTCGAAGACGGAACCTCTCTGAGAAACCTCTGGGCATTGGCATAATCCCGGGTGACGATAGAATCCGTATGGGAGGAGCCATAACGGATGATGTGGGCGATGGCCTCATCCAGCCCCGCCACGACCCGCACGGCCAGGATCAAATCCAGGTATTCGGCGGTCCAGTCGGCCTCTTGGGCCGCTTTGATGGACTTCAGGATGCGCCGGGTCTCCGGGCAACCGCGGAGCTCCACGCCGGCGGCTTGGAATTTTTCAGCCATGGGAGGCAGGAATTGGGAAGCAATCTCTCGGTGAACGAGGAGTGTCTCCATGGCGTTGCAGACTCCCGGACGCTGAACCTTGGCGTTGTAGGAGATGGTTTGGGCCATTTCCAGGTCGGCGGTGGCGTCCACAAATACATGGCAGACCCCTTTGTAATGCTTGATCACTGGAATTTTGGAGTGGGAGACGACAAAACGGATCAAGTCTTCTCCCCCTCTGGGGATGATGACGTCGATGTATTCTTCTAATTGCAGCATCTCCTTCACAGCCTGACGGGAAGTGGTGGAAATAACCTGGATGGCTTCGGCCGGGATGGCATGCTCCTTCCCGACCCGCTGCAGGATTTCGGCAATCGCCAGGTTGGAGTGGATGGCCTCGGAGCCTCCGCGCAGAATGACCGCATTCCCCGCCTTCAGGCAAAGCCCGGCGGCATCCGAGGTCACATTCGGACGCGATTCATAGATGATTCCGATCACTCCCAGGGGAATGCGCATCTTCCCCACCCAGAGGCCGTTGGGGCGTTTCCACATCTTGGTCACTTCCCCGACCGGGTCCGGAAGCAGAGCAATCTCCTTGAGACTATTCGCCATTCCCTGCAGGACACGATCGGAAAGGGTCAAGCGGTCGATCATGGCCGCGGAGAGCCCGGCTTTCCTGGCCGAAGTGACATCCCTGGCGTTGGCTTTTTTCAGTTTCGGGGCCGATTGAATCAAAGCTTCGGCCATTCCTTCCAAAGCTAAATTCTTGGTGGAAGTGGGAAGGTTAGCCAGGACGCGGCAGGCCTCACGGGCGTTTCGGGCCACCTGCAGGATTTCGTTTTTCGGGCTCATGGGTCTCTCCCGGGAAACATCATCCACGAGTTACTAAGGAGTCCATAATTGACCAGACATATTCTTCCAAAATCTCCCCTGACCCCTCTTTTCCAAAGAGAAATCTCCCTTTTGTAAGGAAAGAGAGATTTGGTCTTCGGTGTCTATATAATTATACTGACTAATAAGTTCCTTAACACAGCCTTCATCGGAGTTTATCCGAATCTCCCCGTTCCTTTCCTGGTTGCCGGGCCACATTCCAAATCTGAGTTTAATGAACCGGCAAGTTTGGCCGAAGTCTGGAAGGAGGGACATACCAGGTCATCCCGGTGAATGATCTCATCGCTGTATTTGTAGCCCAGCTTGCTTTCCACCTCGTTGGACTTCAGGCCCTTGATCCTGTTGATTTCTGTTGAGCTATAGGTTGTCAACCCTTTGGCAAACTCCTGGCCATGAACGTCTGCCAAAACCACTGGGTCTCCCAGGCCGAATCTCCCCTCGGCGGCAAGGACCCCCGAAGGAAGCAAACTCTTGCCTTTCTGCAGGATGGCCCTTTTCGCGCCATCGTCCACGATGATCTTTCCCATAGGCTTCAGAGTGAAAGCGATCCAGTGTTTGCGGCTGGTGAGTTTGTTCACCTCGGGGGTGAAGAAGGTGCCCACCGCCTCCGCCCGGAGGATCCTTTCCAGTATTCCCTCTTCCAGGCCGTTCGCTAAAACGGTCGGTACACCAAAGAAGGCTGCCTTGCGGGCAGCCTGTAGCTTGGTAACCATTCCCCCGATGCTGATGGGGCTCAGAGTCTCGGAAGCCTTCTTTTCTAATTCGGCCGTGACCTGAGGGACGAAGGGGATCAGCTTGGCACTCTTATGAATGCGCGGGTCCCGGTCGTAGAGGCCATCGATATCGCTGAGGATGATGAGCAGGTCGGCATTGACTAGGTTCGTCACCAGCGCCGAGAGGTTATCGTTATCCCCGACCTTAATCTCCTCCACGACGACGGTGTCATTTTCGTTGACGATCGGGATCACCCCAAAACTCAGAAGGGTGAGGAGAGTATTGCGAGCGTTGAGGTAGCGGTTGCGGTTGGAGAGGTCGTCCCGGGTGAGGAGAACCTGGGCCACCTTTTCCCCGAAAAAGGAAAAGGCCCGCTCATAATTCCACATGAGCGCGCTCTGGCCGATGGCTGCGGAAGCCTGTTTTTGGGGCATGGTTTTGGGCTTCTCCAGCAAGCCCAGTCGGGCCATGCCGGCGGCGATAGCTCCGGAAGAAACGATGACCACTTCATACCCTTTTTTCTTGGCTGCCGAGACCTCCCGGGCCAGCCGATCGAAGACGGCCTGACTTAATATTCTTCCCTTGGCCGTGAGTACCCGGCTTCCCACCTTGAGAACGAACCTGCGGACTTTGCTCAAGGTCGGTTTGCGGGTCAAGACGACGTTTCCTCCTTCGATCTTTTCGATAGGTGACTGGCCAAAGCAGCGAGCAAATCGGGTAGACCCTCTCCGGTCAGGGCGGAGATGGGATAGACCTTTTTCTTTATTTTTTTAAAGTAGCGCCGTACCTCTGGAAGCTTGTCCTCGGCTTCTGGGGTGTCCATTTTATTCACGGCCACGAGCTGGGGTTTTTCGGCCAGCGCCGGCTCGAAGAGGGAGAGCTCCTGGTTCAATAAGAGATAATCATTGACCGGGTTGCGCTGGCTGGCGTCGGAGATGTCTAAAAGGTGCAGGATGAAGGATGTGCGTTCTACATGCCGCAGAAATTTCAATCCTAAGCCAGCACCCTGATGGGCCCCCTCAATAATTCCTGGGATGTCCGCGATAACAAACGGCGGGTAGTCACCGAAAGTGACGACCCCTAAGTTAGGGACTAGAGTGGTGAAAGGATAATCGGCAATTTTGGGTCGGACGGCGGATATCCTGGAGATGAGGGTGGATTTTCCCACGTTGGGATAACCGACAATGCCTACGTCGGCCATCAGCTTCAATTCCAAACGGAGCGCTCGTTCTTCGCCGAGTTGGCCGGGTTCGGCGTGGCGGGGAGCTTGATGGGTAGAAGTGGCGAAACGGGCGTTGCCCCGCCCCCCCGCCCCTCCGTGAGCCACGATCCAGATCTCTCCATTTTGGGTGAAATCTTTTAAAAGGTCTCCGCTTTCGGCATCCCGGACGATCGTGCCCAGCGGAACCGGCAGGATGAGGTCTGGCGCGCTGCGGCCTACCTGGTTCTTACCTTTTCCGTGCTGACCTCTTTTGGCGCGGTAATGCTGCTGGTAACGAAAATCGAGAAGCGTGGAAAGCTGGCCGTCGGCCTTTAGGATCACGTCCCCGCCCTTCCCCCCGTCGCCGCCATCGGGTCCCCCCCGGGGAACATACTTTTCACGGCGAAAGCTGATGCAGCCGTTTCCTCCATCTCCGGCTTTAACGAGGATTTTCGCTTCATCGATAAATTTGATCGATCAAACCCCTGCGGCTTTCGATGTCCGTTGGCTGGCCTCTCATGGCCATGCGCTCAGATTTGAGCTCCTTCTACCGGGGGAGCATGTACGCTGACTTTCTGGCGCTTCCTGTCCAGCCGTTCGAAGGTGACGATGCCATCGACCTTGGCAAAGAGAGTGAAATCCTTACCCATCCCAACGTTTGTTCCCGGATGAATGCGCGTCCCGCGTTGTCGAATCAGGATGGATCCCGCATGAACCATCTGTCCCCCAAAGCGTTTCACTCCCAGTCTCTGACCGGCGCTGTCCCGGCCGTTCCGGGAACTTCCTTGCCCCTTTTTGTGAGCCATACCAACCTCCTACTAAACCTTTCAAAATGCCTTCATTGTACACTGATCTCTTTGATCCGCAGGGTGGTATAGGATTGTCGATGCCCCTGCCTCTTGGCATACCCCTTGCGTCGCTTCATCTTGAAGACAATGACTTTCTTAGCCCGGCGCTGGGCCAGGATTTCTCCGACGATCTTAACATTGGGAAGCAGGGGCTTGCCCGCCAGAACCTTTTCCCCTTCCGCGTAGAGAAGAACGTCCTTGAACTCCACCGTGTCGCCAGCTTGGCCGACAATTTTTTCTACCCGAATGGTATCACCCGGGGAGATTTTGTACTGCTTTCCACCCGTACGGATTATCGCGTACAATTCCATCCTCCGCAATTGAATTTAATATTTTATTTAAAGTTTTTTAATCTCTTTTGTCAACGGAAAATTGCCCGTTGCTGCTCTGGATTTCGAATTGCTCCAGATGGAAATCACTTTTGCCGCTGACGATGATCCGTTTATGGAAGCGCCTTTCCAGCCTTTCCACATCGCCCCGCGCCTCATCGTACAGGAAGCTGGCTACATTGGGATGGACATCCACCAAAATATTCTCCCCGCGCAAATCGCGGTTGTCCCTTTGGATCTCGCGCAAAATCTCCTGGCAGACGGTAGAACGGTTTTTCAGAAATCCTCGGCCCTCGCAGTAGAAACAGCGCTCGCTGAGGATTCGCCCCAGGCTTTCCCGGGTGCGTTTCCGGGTCATCTCCACCAATCCTAACTCGGAGATCTTCAGGATGTTCGTTTTACTCTTGTCTTTTTTCAAGGCTTCGGCAAGGGCCTGGAAGACCTTCTCCCGACTGGATTCCTTCTCCATGTCGATAAAATCGATGATGATGATCCCGCCGATGTTCCGCAAACGGAGCTGGTAAGCGATCTCTTTTACCGCCTCCAGGTTCGTTTTCAGGATCGTATCCTCCAAATTCCTCTTGCCCACATAACGCCCGGTGTTCACGTCAATGACGGTCAAAGCTTCGGTCATATCGATGACGATGTATCCTCCGGATTTGAGCCAGACTTTGCGGCCCAGGGCCCGGCTGATTTCCATCTCGATGCCGTAAAAATCGAAGAGGGGCTCTTCCTTTTCGTAGATCTCGATGGAAGATTTCAACTGGGGCATGAAGGTCTCGCAGAAATCCAGGATCTTCTGGTATTCCTCCTGCGAATCGATGACGACCCGTTCTACCTCCTGGGTGAAAAGGTCCCGGATCGCCCGGAGAGTGATGTCCAGGTCTTTGTGGACCAGGCTGGGAACAGGGCTCGTGGCCTTGCGCTTCTGGATGTTGCTCCACATCTTCAGGAGAAAGTCCAAGTCCTGGAGCAACTCGCCTTCCCCCTTTCCTTCCGAAGCCGTGCGCACGATAAGCCCGCAGCCGGCAGGCTTGATGTGCTGCATGATTTCCCGCAGCCGGCGCCGTTCGGGTTCGTTCTCGATCCGCCGAGAGACGCCAATGTGATCCACCATGGGCATGAGGACCAAATGGCGACCGGGAAGGGAGATGTGCGAGGTAATCCGGGCCCCTTTGGTACCCAGGGGTTCCTTGGAGACTTGCACGAGAACTTCTTGCCCTTCGTGGAGCAGATCCTCGATCTGGAAGGGGGTATCCAGCTCCAGGATCTCCTCTTCATCGCTTTCCTCGCTGGGGGCCAGCCCATTTCCATCGTCTTCGCGGGCGCGCATCATGAGTTCTAAATCTTCGAAGTCTTGATGGACGTCCGTGACGTAAAGAAATGCCGCCTTGTCTAATCCGACATCCACGAAAGCAGCCTGCATGCCCGGTAAGACGCGGACCACCCGGCCCTTGTAAATATTCCCAGTCATTCCCTGTTCGGAACTACGCTCTAAATAAAGCTCGACAAGGACCCCGCTCTCCAGCAGGGCAACCCTGGTTTCGCCCGAATTGACGTTGATCAAAATTTCGTTGGACATGCATCCAGTTCCTTAAACTGTACCCGCAACTTTTGCACCGTGATCAAAGGCCGATCTGCCTCGGCCCAGCCGAAGATCAAATCGAGCGCTTCTTCCGGTCTCAGAATTCCTCCTTTGACCGCAGGCAGGACGATCTGCAGCGTGTGGTCATCTATAAATGAGAGGGATTCTACTGCCTCGTTCAAGTCTAGAAATTTGTTTTTCCTTGGCCAAAAAACTACAACCTTTTCCCCTTTCTGGAGAAGGCCTCCCATTTCTCCCAGGGGCCTTTGTGAATCTGGAAAGTGGATGATATACAATACATTAAAAATACTATCAAAAATGGATGGGGATTTCAAGGAAATTTCTTGGGTTTCCAAGATTTGGATCCCTGGGGGAAGAACGGCGTTTAACCGGGAAGCCGTTTCCTGGGTAGAGAGTTTGCCCGGGATGTGGGTATCGAGAAATTCAGCCCAGCTTTCATGACCAACCGGAAGGGCAGGGCCAAAAGAGACCTTAGGCAGAGGGTGGTGACCTTGGGAATAGACCAGAGGAATCTGAGCCCTGCGGAAGGCGCGGATCATCGCCTGGGCCAATTCCAGATGGCCGAGGAATTTTGCCGGCCCGAATTTGGCAAACCGCGAGCGGAAGCGGCGAACGGGGAGCGCGGCCGTATTTAATTTTTGCGCCGGAGGAGAACTCTGGGACAAAACCCCTGTCCCACTGGCAATCCGGTTGCAGAACAGGTCGGCCTCATAGCAGACCCCGCAGCCGTTGCAGGAGGCGTGCGCGGCAATCCGGCGGTCGGGAGGGCCTGGCAAGGCCTTGCTTCTTTCCTCTTGCAGAAAAGTTTGCTCACGCGGGAATCCAGGTGGTCCCAGGGTAAGGTTTCATCCAGCTCCCTTGCCGAAGGGGTAAAAAGAAGGGTCTAGCCCGGCACTGAGGAAAAGCCTTCTCCCAGAGGTCATACCGGAAATGTTCCCCCCATCCGTCCAGCCGGCATCCGAGATGGTAAGCGGTCTCCAGGACCTTGCCCAGCCTGCGGTCGCCCCGGGCAAAGACCCCTTCCAGAAAGCTCAGCCGGGGATCGGCCCATTTGAACCGCAGGCCCTGTCGTTCCAAGTTTTGCCGCAAGAATTGATGTTTCTTCCGTACTTCTTCCACGGAGCCTTGTGGTTCCCACTGGAAGGGGGTATGGGCCTTGGGGATGAAGGTGGAGATGCTCACGTTGATCTGGGCCGAACCCTTGGCCCGCCGGGCACCCGCAGAGCTTTCTGGCAGAGAGAAACAATCCCCTGTAGGTCTTCCTCTCTCTCCGTAGGAAGGCCGATCATGAAATAAAGCTTGACCAGCCGCCAGTTAGCCGAGAAGACCTGCTGAATCGTGGAGAGGAGGTCCTCTTCCGTATTCCCCTTGTTGATGACCCGGCGGAGGCGTTCGGTTCCGGCTTCCGGGGCCAGGGTAAAGCCGGTCTTGCGCACCTCCTGGATCTTGCTGGATGAGGGATGGGGTGAGGGTTTCGACCCGAAGGGAGGGGAGAGAGACCGCCAGCCGCTCTTCGCGGTATTGCTCCAGGATCGAGGAGAGCAGAGGCTCAATGCAGGAATAATCCCCCGTGCTGAGGGAAAGAAGGGAGACTTCATCATAGCCCGTGTTTTTCAGTCCCTGCCTTCAACCAGCTGAAAAATTTTCCGGGGGGAACGTTCCCGCAGGGGGCGGTAGATCATCCCCGCCTGGCAGAAATCGGCACCCCCGGGTGCAGCCCCGGGCGACTTCGATATTCAGGCGATCGTGGATGACTTCCATGAAAGGGAGGATGGGGCGGGAGGGGAAAGCTCCCTGATCTAGGTCTGGAAGGATGCGGCGCCGCACTGTGCGAATAGCCCTTTTTCAGCGGAATGATTTGTTTGATCGGTCCGTCGGAGGTCATATTCCAGCCGGAAAAAAGATGGGACGTATACGCCTTCAAGCCTGGAGAGCCTGCGCAGCAGCTCATTTTTGGGTTCCCCGTCTTTCCCGGGAAGCGATGATCTCCCGGCAAATCTCCAAGAGCCACCTCTTCCCCATCCCCCAAGACGAAAACGTCAAAAAAGTCAGCCAGTGGCTCCGGGTTCGTGGCACAAGGGCCGCCGCCGATAATCAGCGGATCTTTCTCTCCGCGATCCGCGGCCTGGAGGGGGATCCCGGATAAGTGCAAGATGTTCAGAATGCCAGTATAATTGAGCTCATACTGCAGGGAAAAGCCGATGAGGTCAAAATCTCTTAAGGGCAGGGAGGATTCCAGGGAGGTTAAGGGAAGGGCTCGATCCTGGAGAAATTTTTCCATATCGGGCCAGGGTGCGAAAGCCCGTTCACAGGCGATCTCCCCAGTCTGGTTGAGGATGTGGTAGAGGATCTGAAAACCGAGATGGGACATTCCCACCTCATAGACGTCCGGGAAGGTGAGGGCGAATTTCAGGCGGACGCGACTCAAATCCTTAACCACGGAGTTCACCTCTCCGCCCAGGTAGCGGGAGGGTTTGGAAACTCGAAGGAGTTCCTCTTTATTCATAAAAAAATATTAACATCCCACATCGCGGGTGGCAAATGATTTGTCTTATGCTAAAATTCTTTACCGCAGAGGGCGCTGAGGGCCCGGCGTTTTCCAAAATCTCTGCGGTAAATTTTTTCCAATTGGAGCAAGGATGCAAAGCAAAGAAGAGTTGAAAAAAATTCTGGCCCGGATTGATGGGCAAGGGTACAAGGCTTACAGGGAGATCGAGGGGACCTACGACTTCGGCGATTTTTTGATGTTCATCGACCATGTGCAAGCCGACCCCTTCGCCAGTCCCACCCGAGTGCGTCTGCAGAGCCCTCAGCAGAAAGCCAAGTTCCCACCCGAGCTTTTTCAAAACAAAACACGGGCCATCGCCCTCCAAGATTATCTAACAAGGAAATTTGCTAAGGCGATCCGGGCCGTCGTCAAAGGCAACCGGGGTATCGGAGGAAGTGGAAAGATATCTGTAGATACCCCCGGGCAGGAAGTCTTGGAGAGGACTTCCTGCCTAGTGGACAAGGAGAAGGTAGAGGTGCGGTTTACCCTGGGTTTGCCCGCGGCCGGCCGAACCGTCCTGAGCCGGCAGGCGGAAGAAATGTTCTTCGGAGAAATTCCCAGGATTGCGGAGCAGTCTTTGTTCTATGAAAATCTGCCACCTGTAGAGGGGAAGCACCACGTGGACGTGGTGGAGGACCAGGAATACCTGCGGGACCAGCTCAGGCGAGAAAAAATGGATCTGCTTTATTGCCAACGGATCCCTTCTGCCGCGGATCAGCGGCATCGATGAACGGCCCCTAAAAACGGCAGAAGGGAGTGACCAGAAATCCGTCGTCTTATTCCAATCTCCCCGGGAGATGGAAGTTGAAGTGGAAACGCTTTACCGGGGAAAGATCAAAGGAATGGGCATCCCGGAGGGGGTCACGCTGGTCGTGGGGGGCGGCTTTCATGGAAAATCCACGCTGCTCAACGCCATCGAGAAAGGGATCGATCCTCACATTCCTGGGGACGGGCGAGAATATGTGGTCACTCACCCGGCGGCCGTGAAAATACGGGCCGAGGACGGGCGGGCAGTAGAGAAGGTGGACATTCGCCCTTTCATTTCAAACTTACCGCTGGGGAAGGACACGGGCGAGTTCTCCACGGATAATGCTTCCGGGAGTACTTCCCAGGCAGCGAACATCATGGAGGCTTTGGAGGTGGGAGCAAAAGTTCTGCTGATCGATGAGGACACTTCGGCCACCAACTTCATGATCCGGGACCAGCGGATGCAGGAGTTGGTCTCCAAAGAAAAGGAACCCATCACCCCTTTCATCGACCACGTCAAGCAACTTTACCAGGATCAGGGAGTTTCCACGGTGCTGGTCATGGGGGGGTCGGGGGATTATTTCGAAGTGGCCGACCGGGTGGTGATGATGGACGCTTACATCCCGAAAGATGTGACCCGGCGCGTGCGCGAAATTGCGCAGAAATATCCCACCTTGAGAAAACCGGAGGGGAGGGAAAGCTTTGGGAAAGTCTGTTTGCGCATTCCCCTTCCCGAAAGCTTCGACCCCCAAAGGGGGAAGCGGGAGGTGAAGATTGACGCCAAGGGCCTAAAGACGATTGTTTACGGGAAAACGGCCATCGACCTCTCCCGAGTGGCCCAGGTAGTTGACGAGAGCCAAACCCATGCCATTGGGGACCTAATTCATTATTCTGCCACCCATTATTTCAACGGGGCGGTCCCGTTGGCCGAGGGCTTGAGGAGGGCCATGGCCGATGTAAAGGAGAAAGGTTTGGATATCCTTGATCCCTACAAACGAGGAGATTATGCCTGCCCCCGGCTTTTCGAAGTGGCCGCGGCCATAAACCGCATGAGAACCCTGAAAGTAAAAACCATAGTTCCGGGAACTAAAATTATAAACTCCAAACTCTTAGGCTCTAATAATGCTCTTGCCGCCGGTCATAGGGCTGTGTTAAAAGAAAAATAATTGCTCAGAAAGAACGGAGAATCCAATGAATCTTAGAGCGCGCATCTACGTAGAAAACCAGAAAAAGAATGAACAGGCCAAATTCGAAACCCGCCTAGCCTTCCTGAGAGAGAAGGGGTTAGATTCGGAGTCGATTCAGCGAGATGCCACCTTGCGAAGGATTAAGGCTCTGATCCGCAAGGCGGATTTTAGGCTGGCCAGAATCGCGGCGGAAGAAAAGCTGAACCAGGAGAGGGCGCAGGCCAAAGCGGCAAGATTAGCTGCCGAGAAAGCCGCGAAAGAAAAGCCAAAAGAGGAAGAGAAGGAGGTGGCGGGGGAGAAAAAGGGGAAGAAAGAAAAGAAGGAGCGAAAAGAAAAACCAGCCAAGCAAGAGAAACAGGAGAAGCCGCAGCAAAAGAAAGGAAAGGAAGAGAAAAAGGCGGCAAAAGCGGAAAAAGAAGGGGATCAGTAAACTCCACTTCTGAAAATTTTTTCAATTTTCCTTCTCTGATTTCTTCTCCCTGAAACGGCTAAGGAAGAAAAGGGAACAAGGCGACGGCATGAAATTCTTACGCTTTCATACCGTCGCCTTGTTTCTAAAGAAGGTACAATCCTATTTTCTCTTCGGGGAGAGAATTGCTTTCAACGCCGCGGCTGGAACGGCCTTGACGACCTTCTTGGCCGGGATCTTGAGGGGCTGCCCAGTCTGGGGGTTGCGGCCAATCCGGGCCTTACGGTGTTGGACTTTCACCGTTACAAAGCCGGGGAGAGCTAGCTTATCCCCCTTCTTGATGATTTTTCCCGCCAAGTCGGCGAGCTCATCGAGAACGGCATTGGCCTGCTTCTTGGTGAGTCCGACCTTCTCGGCCAGATAGGTTACGACCTGCGTTTTGGTCATGGGCATGAAACATTCCTCCTTTCTGATTTAATGAACGGCACTTCTATAACTGCCCGCCTAGATATCTTTTTTTTGAGCCAAAGCGAGCGTTATTTCCCCTTCTTAAAACTGTGGCGATTAAAGGGGGCATTGCCTCACTGGGGATGACCTTTTTGCGGCAGCTCAAGCAGAATCCCATGGCCAAAATGAGCAGCCCCCCAGTGAAAATTTGCCGGATTTCCCTTTCTCTCCTTTTTGCCCGAAATTTAAAAGAAAGATTATATGCTGTTTTATAAGCTGTCAAGGGGAAAATCAAGCTCTGTCTCATTTTTTAAGGGGGGTGCCATTTCCTGTAATGTGCGCTTGGAGGATCCGTCGAAGTTCCCCCCATTGAGATCCGCATTGTAAGAGTACATAAAAATTTCCCCGTAATGCCCATGACCCGTGCGACACCCACGAACCATGAAAATCCCCCCTTGCCCCCCTTTAGTAAAGGGGGGTGGGGGGATTTAGGGTATTTTCTAATAAAGTGATAAGCAGGCAAACCGCCCCAGAGGAATGCATTTCCCCCTTGGCAGGAATAACCGAGTTTGCTAAGGTAATGGCAATGCCAAACGGGAAAGTTAGGAGGGGCGTATGAGGGTCATAGGGATTTACGGAAGCCCGCGGCGGGGGGGAACACGGAACTCCTCCTCCGAGAGCTACTTCGAGGGTAGTCGGGACGCCGGGGCAGAGGTTGAGGAGGTATTTCTCCGGGAGCTGAAAATTACGCCCTGTTTAGAAATCTACGCCTGCCGGAAAGATGGGAGATGCCCGATTCATGATGATATGGAATTCCTCTATCCCAAATTGGCAGAGGCTGATGTGGTGGCTTTAGCTTCGCCGGTCTTCTTTTACTCCGTCAGTGCCCACGTGAAGGCGGTCATAGACCGCTGCCAGGCCATGTGGGCCAAAAAATACCTGCTGAAACAGCCCATTGCGCCGGAAAAACCTGGGAGGAAAGGGGTTTTCCTCTCCGTAGGCGGTTCCCAGGGGAGTAAAATCTTTGACGGGCCGCTCCTGACCATGAAATATTTTTTTGATGCTCTGGATGTGATGTTCTACCGATCTCTTCTTTTTAAAAGTATCGACGCCAAGGGTGAAATCCTGGAACACCCTACAGCCTTGGCCGAAGCTTACGCCCTGGGAAAGGAATTGGCCACTTGAGCGAAATTTCCTGGATAGAAAAATTTTCTGCGGCACAAGAGGAAGGTTCTCTGGAAGATTATCGGGGAAGAAAAGGGAACATTTTGGTCATTGCTCCCCATCCAGACGACGATGTCCTGGGGGCCGGAGGGACAATGGCCATGGCTTCGTCCCAGGGGAAAGGGGTTTTTTCAGTTTATATCACCGACGGCGGCGGCAGTCCTCGGAAGGATCAAACCATCTCAGATGATGAAATGGCCGACCGCCGCCAGGAGGAAGCCATATCCGCCCTGCAAGCCGTAGGCGCAGTGGGTGGATTTTTCTTGAAAATGCCCAGCGCGCAATTGGAAAAGGAAATGGAGCGAAAAGCGGAGAAAGAGCTGGTGGAGATCCTCCAGTTTATCCGGCCTGAAGAAGTGTTTCTCCCTGCTCCCTATGAGCGACATCGCACGCATCAACGTTCCACCCATTTGTCCATCGAGGCTTTGCGCCGGACCGCGCCTCTGAAAACAATCCTCCTCGGCTACAGCCTCTGGGGTTCTTTCTGGGGGGAGAAAAAGAGGGTGGTGCGAGATATCACCCCCTTCATCAAGAAAAAACTAGGGGCGGTCATCGCCCACGCCAGCCAGATCGATTACAAAAATTACCAACAGGGCATCCTGGGTAAAAACAATTTCGAGGCCATCTTCTGGGAAAGCCACGAACCATCCAAAGCGGCTTTTGTAGAAATATTCTTGGACATGACGGAACTACTGGAAAAGAGGGACCTGACCCTGGAAGCCTTCATGCGCCAGGATTTGGAAGCTTTCATCCAGGCCTTTTTATGATTCGCGAGGCTCCTTTGCAGCTGGGCCTGGATAGAACCGGGAAAGATAGGTATAGAAAACTGGCGGTGGCAAGCTTGTCTCCCCTATTTACCCGGATAGATGATCGGAGTAGGATGAAGGATAAGCCGAAAAGGGAATCAGGTCTGCGGGTGAATAGCTGAACTGGGGGAAAGAGATGAAAGTGACTCGGGAGATCGTTTGTTCTAAGTGCGGAAAAAAACAGATTAAAGATGAGGAAGAACTCTTGCGAGAGGATCTTTTTTGGCGGACTTGTGAGTTTTGCAACTGTTATGGTTTAGGGTTCGTCACCAGGCGGAAATTCACCATCCGGGAATGGATGGAAGCGCTATTTTTCACCATAGGCTTTCGGGTCACGGAGGTTGAGGCTTTTTTAAAAAGATTATTAAAGAACCATCCCCCCCTTTGAGGTCTACCTCTCGCTGGAACCTTTCCACCCAAGATTTCCCTTCCTTCTCGCACCACGCAGGAATCACTTCGCGGAGAATCCCCCTCCCTGCGGGGCTCCCCAGCCCTTTCCCATAAACGATCCGTACGGCCGAAAGTCCTGCCCGATAAGAAATCTTTACGAAATTCCTTGTCTCCTCCAGCGCTTCCTTCACGGAAAGCCCGTGCAGGTCCAGCGTGGGTTTGATATCCGAGGCGCCTTCCTCCCACAACTTTCTTAACAACCCTCTCAAACTCATCGTCCTTCTTCTTTTTCAGGGTTCCAACCAGTTGACGTCAAATTCCTGCTAAGCATTTTATTGACTCTCTTCCCGGAACTTGATAACTTATAAAAAAGATCCAAATATGTCAACCAGTGAGTAAAAATGAAAAGTGCATTCACGATTTTCCGGGTCAAAGTAGGATGGATGGGTCTGGTGGGGAATGAAAAAGGAGTTCAACGGATATTCCTCCCGGGCTTAAAGAAAGAAGAGCTGCGGCAGCGCATCCTTGCGGAATTCCCAGAAGGCCGTGAGGCGGCCGCTTTCCTGGGCCGGGCGAAAAAAGAATTAAGGGAATATTTTTCTGGGCGCCGGGTGCGGTTCGATTTCCCTCTGGAACTCTCGGGCGCCACTCCCTTCCAGATGAAGGCCTACAAGATAATGGCTACAATCCCATTCGGAGAAGTGCGCACCTATCGCTGGCTAGCCCAAAAGATTGGAAATCCCAAAGCCCTGCGCGCTGTGGGAGGGGCGAACGCCAAGAACCGCTGGCCTTTGGCGATTCCCTGCCACCGGGTGGTCGGTAGCGATGGACGCCTGACCGGGTTTTCCGCCCCCGGCGGATTGGCTCTCAAGTCCCGGCTCTTAGAGCTCGAGGGTATCCTGGTTGAGAAAAACTGCGTGCGGCTCCTCTGAATTTTTTAAAGGTGCTCCATTCTCCTCAGGGCTTCTTTTTTTCCCACCGTCGCCAGGTAGATGGCCGTTTCCTCCTGGCCATCGACCCCCACCACCTCGTTGACCTCATCATCAAAGAAGGCCGCAATGCCGCAGCATCCCAGGTTCATGGCTGTAGCCGCCAGGTAGAGGTTTTGACCTATATGGCCGCAATCTAAATAGATATACCGATAAGCTCGCTGATGGTATTTCTGGCGGGAACGGTGAATCACAGCCACCCAGATAAAAACCACTGCTGCGGTATGGACTACGTCCTGGTCCAGGGCCGCCTCCGCGATTTGCCCGGAGAAATCTCCTTGTTTTTTCATCTCCAGGGCGAAGTCTGCGATGCGCAGGAAGTAGATTCCGGGCTCTAATCCTTCTACCCGATTGACCATTAAATACGTATCGATGGGATGGAGGGCGCCGGCTGAAGGAGCTGTCCGGTACCAGGGAGACGAGGTGATCTCGGTGATTCCCTGAGTGGCCCAGAGGAGGGTAGAGAGCCCCGCTTTGGAGAGGGGCTCCCGGATATAGTCGCGGATCGAGCGGCGCTTCTGCAGGACTTTCCATAAGCTCGGTCCGTTATCAATCTGGGGCTGGAGTAAAGAGATGATCCCGAGTGAAGGGGTTTTTGGGGTTTTCGCGGGTTTTCCTGGCCGATAAGAAGGGCGGAAATATTTCGTCTCCTGTTGGAATCGTTGGCCAATCTTCTGTTCTGATATTTCCATTCTCCACCTCCATTGATGATTGCCTATCCTCGAGGAGAGTTTAGAGAGACCGAGAGAACATGTCAACCTCTCGGGGCGGAAAAAGGTTGACCCTGACTTTTCTTGATGTATGATAGGGAGCGTATGGATGGCCGGCCTGAAAAATTTGAGAGCGCATTTATTTATTCTGATGAATTATCCAATTATGAATACAGTTCCACTCACCCTTTTAGACCCATTCGGGCCAAGCTGACCCTAGAACTTTGTCGCCGCTATGACCTGATCGAACATCCCTGGATTCGCATCCTCAAGCCATCGCCATTGGATTTTGAGGTCATGGCGGAGTTTCATGATAAATCATATCTGAAAGCTCTCCAGACGGTCGATGCTGCGCCCCTGGCCAGTGAACTCTGGGCGGATATACCCTCCGGTCAGGGAAGCGATTTTTTAACGATTGATCCAAAGATCCTACAATATGAGTTGGGGACGGAGGATAACCCGATCTTCACCGGGGTCTATGATTTTGCCGCCCTAGCGGCGGGAGCCACCTTCTCGGGGGCGAAGATGGTCGCATCCGGCGAGGTGCAGGTCGCCTTCAATCCCGTGGGGGGGTTCCATCATGCGGGCCGGGACCATGCCGAAGGGTTTTGCTATGTGAATGATGTGGCCGTGGCCATTACCTACCTTTTGAAAGAGGGACTGCGCGTGGCTTTCGTGGACATCGACGCCCATCATGGCCAAGGCGTCCAGGACGCCTTTTACCGGGATGATCGGGTGCTGGTCATTTCATTCCATGAGAGCGGCCGTGACCTCTATCCCTGGTCGGGTTTTGAGAATGAGATTGGAGAAGGCAAGGGGAGGGGATATACCGTGAACGTCCCCCTGCCGCCGAAAACTGATGATGAAGCATTTGTTCGGGCCTTCGGGGAGATCGTTCCCCCCCTGCTCGAAGCCTACGCTCCAGACTTGGTTATTGCTGAGTTGGGAGCGGACACTCATATTTCTGATCCCCTTACCCATCTGAGCATGACTAATTTTGGCTATTGCCAGGGAGTGAAAAAATTGGCCGAACAGGCCCCCCGCCTCTTGGCCTTGGGGGGCGGGGGGTATGATGTATACAAAACTGCGCGCAGCTGGACTCTGGCCTGGGCGATCTTGAATCATTTAGAGCCCCGGGATGAGTACGTCGGGATCATCGGGGGAATGATGTTTGGACCGGAGGTTGAAGTTGGGGATCTCCACGACAAAACGGTCTACACCACGGGAGTGGTCAAAGAGCAGATCAACCGGGAGGTGGATCGAGTCCTGGATTCCATCAGGCAGACGGTGTTTCCCATCCATAAAATCGCCAGTCGCAAGGGGCAACTCGTAAGGGGCAAGTAGTAAAAAGCATACTCCCGGGGACAACTCTTAGGCACAATATTTTGAGGGATTTTCTGATTGACAGGCAATTGACCTGTAACCTATACTGCTTCCATCACTTCATCTTAGGCTCCTTCCATCATGAAGCACGTTTCTATCATTTGCGAAAGAGAATGCAGAAAAGGGAAGTCATCTACAATATCCTGGGACCGGACAAGCTCCGGCAACGATAAGGTGTCATTGAGCGGGAGGTGTGAGGGACGGAAGATACAGCCTGTGATAACTTCTTGGATACAGCAGTCTTCATCCCAGGCTTAATGTTGAAGGAAAGAAAGGAGGTGGATGGATCGAGTTCATTATATTCCTTTTGGAAGGCTGCTTCGGGAGAGTAAAACATAAAGGAGGTGCAAGAAATGGCTCAAGATAAGATCAAGGCTCCCCCATTAACCGATGCGATCAGGTCGGCAAAGCTGAAGGATATGATCAAGTTCTTCGGCCCTGGGGCCATTATGGCCTCCCTGACCATCGGATCCGGGGAGACCTTCTTTGCCTCTCGTGGCGGGGCAATCTTCGGCTATGCCATCCTGTGGTCCTTCGTCCTGGGGTGTTTCTTCAAGTGGGTCCAGTGCTACACTGCCATGCGCTACCTGACCATCACCGGAGAGCATCCTATAGACCGCTGGGCCCATTTTCCCGGCCCCAGAGGGTGGTTCCCCTTATTGCTGGGGGCCCTCAGTATCCTGTGCTTTCCTTTCTGGCTTTCTTTCTTGCCCTCTTTGTTGGGCACCCTTTGCAAATGGATGTTCCATTTCGGGGATCATCTCTGGTGGGGGACCTTCTGGATTCTTTTCTTTGTAACCCTGACACTTTTAGGGGGATACAATGTCCTGGAGAAGGCGCAGATCGCGATCCTTTCCCTCATGATTGTGGCGGTCCTCTTCTCCGCTGTCTACTTCCAACCCGACTGGGGTGCGGTCCTTGCAGGATCTTTTATACCCCGGATTCCGGACTATGCCCCCTGGATCTTGCAGAAGTATCCGGATGTCGCCGCCCGACCTCCGTGGGTCGAAATTACCGTTTATATCGGGGCCATTGGCGGTGGGACCTACGATTACATTGGCTACGTGGGAATGCTTCGGGAGAAGAATTGGGGCGTGCTCGGCCTTCCGAACCTGGCTGAGGTCCAGCAAAGGATCTACGAGCTGAAAGAGAAGGGAGAACGGATTCCCCTCTCCGAAGAGGAGGGGGATGTAAAGACGGCCCTGGCCTGGACGAAGGCACCAGCCATCGACTCTATCGTTTCCTTCGCCTCGGTCATCATTTTTGCCTCCGGATTCATGATTGGAGGGGCCCGCTTGCTTCACGCGCAACAGTTGATCCCCTCCGGATTGAAGCTCTTGGAGTACCAGGCCCAATTCCTCACTCAAATTCACCGCTGGCTGCTTCCGTTATATGACATGGGGGTCTTCCTGGCGGTTGCGGGCACCGTCTATGGGGCCTACGAGGTCTATACCCGAACCGCGTATGAATGCCTGCGAACCGTCTTCCCCGGACTGCGCAAAATCACCTTAAAAAAGGTCCGTCCCTGGGTATGCCTCTATGTGGGCGTAGCGGGCCTCTTTCTTATGTGGATGACCCGCCTTTTCCCCCAGGTGAAACTGATCGACCTCCCCACGCCCGCAGGGATCATTGGGGGGGTCATGACCTGTGGGCTCTGGTGCTTAGCCATGATCTGGACGGATCGGAAATATCTGCCCAAGCCCTATCAAATGAGAGGCTGGCTGGTCTTCCTGAACTGGATCGCCGGTATCGGTATGGCATTTATGGGTCTCAAGGCTTGGTGGGACTACGCGGTGGATAAGTTTCACAGCGGCTGGTGGGGTTATCTCTTCCTGGCTGCCATGGTCGTGCTCTCCATGATCATTACGGCGATCATCAGCAGCTACTACCGGAAAAAGGGAGCGGCAGCGGCATCCTAATTCCAGATGAAGCCTCGTAAATGATCCCTAATGTTGCATAAATATTTGCAAGGTGCATGTTCGTCATTCCCGCAAAAGCGGGAATCCAGGCCCTTCTCAAGACACTGGATGCCTGCCTGCGCGGGCATGACGGAATGTGACTTCCAGTGGAAGATAGGAAAACTCGGGAAATCTTATTTGAAGCCTTTTAGCAAAAGGGTTTCGCAAAGATTGTTGTCAGTTTTTTGCAACGTTAGGGTGATATGAAGAGAAAGGGGGGCAAGCCTGACGGTCAGTTACAGGGCCAAAGATCCAGAGCAGCAAGAAAAGATCGAAGAATTGGCAGGGATTCGGGAGGCCTACCGGCATCAGAGGCGGATCTGGCTGTGGATGATGGGGCTTTCCCTGTTGAGCTCCGCCATGCTTTTCCGCCGATCCAGCACCTTGGCTATGATCTTTGCCATGCTTTGCCTGGCGCTGGGTCTTTTTCTGGTCTGGAAATACCTGAAATCCACCCGGGTGATCCACACGATCGATAAAGGCCTTTCCCCCCATCGGGTGGAAGAAAGAAAGGCTCAGAAATAGGTCAGAAGAGGGCTTTATGCTGTACTCGGTAAGAGCGCCACGGAAAGGAGGAATCTTCCAATGACCGCCGAGAGTTCCCGCACAACGCCAGACCCCAGCGCTCCCCGGCCCACCTATATGCGATACCGGGTGCTGGGCATGCTCTTTTTGCTTTCGATCATTACCTATCTGGACCGTGTCTGTATCGGTGCGGCTGCCCCTCTGATGCGGCGTGACTTGGGCTTGACCCCCCTGCAGATGGGGGCAGTCTTCAGCGCTTTCTCTCTGGCCTACGGGATTTTTGAAATCCCCGGCGGATGGCTCGGCGACCGTTTTGGCCCTCGCAGTATGCTCATGCGGGTCGTAGTCTGGTGGTCCGCCTTCACCATGCTCACCGGACGGGTCACCAGCTTCTGGAGCCTCTGGATCACCCGGTTCCTTTTCGGTGCCGGCGAGGCCGGGGCGTATCCGAACAGCTCCTGTGCCATCGCCCAATGGTTTCCGTTCGCAGAGCGGGCCCGGGCTCAAGGCGGTGTCTGGATGGCGAGCCGGTTGGGCGGTGCCATCGCCCCACTCCTTGTCGTCCCGTTGCAGGCGCAGCTCGGCTGGCGCAACGTGTTTTACATCTTCGGCGCGATCGGAGTGGTTTGGGCAGCCGGATGGTATTTATGGTTCCGCGATCGTCCGGAGCAGAAACGTGGGGTCAACGCCCTCGAGATTCAATTCATTCGCGAAGGCGCGGCTCCTCCTCCAGCGCATACCACCACCCCCTGGAGAGTCCTGGTAACCAGCGGGAATTTGTGGGCCGTAATTCTCATGTACTTCACCTATGGCTACGGGGTGAATTTTTACTTCTTCTGGTTGCCCTCCTACCTGGTGGAAGTTCGAGGCATCGAGAATTTCGCCCCCTATGCTGCATTGCCGTTTCTGCTGGGGGCTTTCGCGAACGCCTTCGGAGGTTGGACCAGCGACGCGCTCGTTCGCCGGATCGGCCTGAAGTGGGGCCGCCGGACGGTTGGCCTGGTTGGCCAAGGGAGCAGCGTGCTTTTCGTCCTGCTCTCCTTCGCCTCCTGGAATCCGGTGTATGCCGTCATTTCACTCGCCATGGGGTTCGCCGCTGCCGACTTCATGCTGCCGAATTGCTGGGCGGTCTGTCTGGATATCGGCAAACGCCATTCCGGCACGGTAACTGGGTTCATGAACACCGCCGCCCAGATCGGTGGAGCGATTGCCCTCACCGTGATTGGCTATTTCGCGGGACGCAAACAGTGGAACATTGCGATCCTGACGATGGCCGTAGGACTCATGATCAGTGCATTGCTCTATTTGGTGATTGACGCGAGCAAACCCCTCGTTAGGGAAGAGGGCAGTCCAGAGTAGCTTCCCTCAGAGGGGAAACCGTCCCCTTCCGGAACGACCTTATGGAAAATTAGGCAAGACTGATCCAGAAGATCTTCGCGTTCGATCTCCTGCCCTGTCCCGGATGGCCAAAGCAGAGGAGGCTAGTAAGCTTCATCTGAGGACCCTCAGCTTATTAGAAAGACCCTAGCCCCCACAAGATTTTGATCGATTTTTCGATTGACATGCAACTGACTTGTGTCCTATACTCCTTCGGTCATGAAGCATTTGTTTACGGTCACAACGCGGGTTGGGGAGCTGAGGCTGTAGAATGATGCTCCGTTGATTTTCTATATGATGCGGGTCATTCTCGAAAAAGCCCTCGCCGTTCATTATGATAAAACTGCAATTGGGAGAAAATAGGGGGGCCAGAAGGTCCCCCTATTTATTAGTCAGTCCATAATTATATAGACGCCGAAGACCAAATCCCTCCTTCCCTCCCTTTACAAAAGGGAGGAATTTCCCCTCTTTGGAAAAGAGGGGTCAGGGGAGATTTTGGAAGAATATGTCTGGTCAATTATGGACTCCTTAGTAACTTCTCCTCCAAGAGATAGCAGCCAAGGCTGGTGTGATTTATTCGGGGAATCAAGAAGAACGAAGATACCCTGAAGCGGAGTGGATTGGGTTATGCATGATATAGACACTCTAATTTCCTTTGGACCTCATCGCGTTGCGATGGGAGCCTATCATATGTTCCTCCACTTATGGTATTATCTTATAATCGGGATTTTTATCGGGGTAGCATTTAATGTCTTCATGCCGCCGGGAATGCTCAATCGGTTAAAGAAAAATGCTAGCGGAACAAGTGGCATCCTCGTCGCCACCCTTTTAGGAATCGTATCTCCCCTCGGTTCCTATGCCGCAATTCCTACCCTGGTTGCCTTTTTGAGAATAGGGATTCCTTTGGCTACTGTAATGGCCTTTCTGACCGCTTCGCCATTGATCAACCCTTACATGTTCACCATTACCTTTCAGATCCTTGGGCCCAAGATGGCATTTGCCCGGCTCTTATCGGCGATCTTTATAGGCGTTCTAACGGGCTTGGCCTTCAGGTATTTAGCGCATTTTCGGCCCTTTCAAAATGGCTCCGCAGCCATAGCAGTCCCGAGTTTTGCCAAAGAAATCACGCTATCTAAAGAAACTGAGCCACGGGGCAGCTCTACCGCCTTGGGGACTAGAAGCGAAAAATTCGCGGGGATGGGGAATCCTGACAGGTGGAAGGCTTTCTTTAGGGAATGCTTTAAGATGACTGGCTATGCGGGGAAATGGTTCGTAATGTCCATTATCCTGGCCGCAGTGATTGACGTTTACGTTCCAGCCGATTGGATCGTCAAATCCTTAGGGGGCCACACTTACTCTCTTCTGCTGGCTGCAGGCATGGCGATTCCCTTATATGTTTGCGGCGGGGGTGCTGTTCCTTTCATCTGGGAACTCATGCGGTCAGGGATGGATCAGGGGGCAGCCTTGACTTTCTTCATTGCCGGGCCCGTGACCCGAGTCGCTCCGATGCTAACCGTGATCTCCTTATTAGGGTACCCCTCGTTTATCGGCTATTTCTCGATTTCGATGTCCGCTGCACTGATTCTGGGATTCCTCTACCATTTTGTTTGAAATGAGGGCGATTGGCAATTTTGGGAAGGAAGGATTTACGATAGAAACATTACGATAGAAACATCTTGACCTGGATCAGCCGGTGATATAAACTAAATGCCACTTTTTTCGTTAGAAAATACTCTAAATCCCCCCACCCCCCCCTTTACTAAAGGGGGGCAGGGGGGGATTTTCATGGTTCGCGGGTGGCCAAACGGCCATGGGTAGTTTTGCCGAAATGCTCGGGGCTGATGGCTCTTTCTGCTTTTGAGGGGAGAAGTCGCATGATATCGAAAAATATGTGGCTGAGAGCCTCCTTCCTGGCAGTTGCCTTGTTCATGCTCCTTCCGGCGAGTGGTTCCTCCCAGCCCCAGATCGCGGTATCCGATTTCACGGTCCTGGACTGGTTCAAAGCGGTCAAACTAACCTGGCAGGCCTCAGCCTCGGAAGGGGGAGAGGGGATCTTCGAGATTTACCGCAGCGACAAGAAGAACGGTCCTTATACGCTGGTACAAGAGGTTCAACTCGGGGATAAGCAATTCATCGATGTCATCACTAAGACCTATTCGTTCTTGGACAAGAGGCTGGAGCCCGGCCATAGTTATTACTATAAACTCGCCTTGAGGGGGACGGATCAGACCTTTGGCCCCTTCCGAGGTCTCGCCTCCGGGGCCCCCCCTGGAACTTGATGTGCGGGATACGAAACTTCACCGGGGGGGATATCCGGTAACGACCGCAGTCTCTCAGGGAGAAAGGGGGTGATGGGGAAGAAACCTTCCAGGTAGTGGACTCGAACCATGTAGTTGATTCGAGGTGTATGGTTTTTCTTTGACAACGCGGAGAACGATATTCAGAAAGGGGGAAGAACGATCATGAGAAAGGCGATTTTCCTGGCAGGATTGTTTTTGTTGGTGGGGGCGACCCTCGCCTTTGCGGGGCCTACTGTCTCCATCGTGAAGTCGGATAATCACGAGCTTTCCGGGGAGCAATGGAACTTCAGCATGTACGATTTCAGCAAGCGATGGGAGACCACCTGGACCCCCGAGAGCGAGGCATACATTGAGAAGATGGTGCGTCAAGCCGTGGACCTGGCAGGCGGCCTGCCGGTGAAGAGGGGAGACAATGTCATCATCAAGGTGAACCTGGTGCAGGATGCCTGGTATGTCCTTTCCATGGAGCTGACCAAGAACGATATCGACCCGATAAAATATCCGGTTCCCGATCAAAAATACATCAACCACCTGATGCAATCGATCCTCACGGATGCCCGGGTGGCCAAGGCCGTATGCAAGATCGCCCAGGAAAAAGGTGCCGGCAGTGTCTCCATTATCGAGGGACCCAATGCCGGACTAACGGCCGCGTACTACCTGGTCTACGGGTATAAGAGTTGGGCAGACAAGATGGGCGTTAAGCTGCTCGATCCGGATGTCAATTGTACCCTCAGCAAGTATTACCCCAAGACGAAAACTCAGGCTCTGCCCGAGTATACGCTTCCCGATCAATGGGTAAAGGCCGACGTTCGGATTTCCATCGGCAAGATGAAGACCCATGATAATTCCGGAATCAGCTTGACCCTCAAGAATGTGGCGGTGGGCATCGTTCCCCGCTCCGTCTATGGGGCGATCAAGCTGGGCCTGCCCCATGGCAACATGCATCATGTAGTGGCCGATGTGAACTCCATCTGTCCTGCTACCTTCTCTATCGTGGATGGGTTATGGGGCATGGAGGGATGGGGTGCCTTCCACGGGAAGCCCGTCGCCTCGGACCTCATCATTGCCGGCAAGGATGGAGTGGCGGTGGATGCCGTGGGTGGGATGTGCATGGGCGTCTTGCCCTGGATGATCGGAGGCATCCGGGAGTGCAACAATGCCGGGATCGGTAGCTACGAAAACATCAGCGTCGTAGGGACCAAGCTGGAAGATGCGATAATCCTTTATATGCCGGTACCCCCGGGCAAGCATCCCGACTTAACTGCCTCGGGTGTGCTTGGCTGGCGTTAGGCCGAGCCCGAAGGGTTTGACACTCCGTAAGAAAGGCAAAGAGGGGGGCGGCAAACAATGCAGCTCCCCTTTCTTTTTTCCCCTAAGCCGAAGGATTGAAGAGCCGGGCTCTATGTAATGCCGCTTGACGTAAACCAAAACTTGTGACTAAAATTAAAAAAATTTGTGCCTCCATGGGGTGTAGGCAGAATATAATTGTATTCATGATGTTATGATCATCAAATTAGATCATCTTGAAGTTATATTCGATAGTGGCCGGGAGACTCTGAAAGTCCTGGACATTCCTCATTGGCAGGTTGAGGAAGGGGATCAGGTAGCTATCTTTGGCCCCTAGGGTTCGGGCAAGTCCACGTTTCTCCATGTTCTGGCCGGACTTCTTCCTGTATCGAAAGGGACGCTGAGCGTGTGCGGGCACTCTCTGGAGGGGATATCAGAGGCGGCCAGGGATCGTTTCCGGGCGAAGTATATTGGATATATATACCAGAATTTCAATTTGTTGCAAGGATATACGGCCCTGGAAAATGTCTTGATAGGGGTGACCTTCTCGGGGCGAAGGGGTGATTTTAGGGAGGCCGAAGACCTGTTGGCCGAGGTTGGGCTTTCCCATCGATTGAAATATTATCCCTCCCAGATGTCCTTCGGTGAGCAGCAAAGGGTCGCTGTGGCCAGGGCCTTAGCGAATCGGCCTAAGCTTCTCTTAGCTGACGAGCCGACCGCTTCGTTACATCCGGTCAATAAGGAGGATGTCCTCAGGCTGTTGCGGGATATCTGCACAAGATACGGCTGCACCCTTGTGCTGGTCACTCACGAAAAGGAGGTCATCTCCTTGTTCGAAAAGACCATCCCTTTCCTGGAGTTTAACCGGGTTTATCCGAACCATGAGGTGAGCCGGCCGTGAGTTTTTGGAGGATTATGCTAAGGAGCTTGAGAGCAGCATCGCTTTTCCAGCGGTTTGGCTGTGATCAGCATTGCCCTGGGGATCGCCCTATTGGTCGCGGTTTACTCACTGAGGGAACAGTCTCATAATACCTTTACTCAGGTGGGGCTTGGGGTAGATGCGGTACTGGGCCCCCGAGGGTCACCGCTGCAGATCATCCTGAACTCCCTTTATCATCTGGAAGAAATGCCGGGCAAGATCAAATGGACCTATTTCAAGGAAGTGGAAAAGGACCCTCTCGTTGTCCAAGCAATTCCTTTTGTAGTAGGCCATTCCTATCGGGGTTTCAGAGTCAATGCGATTGACCGAAGGTTTCTGACGGACTTTGAATATCTCCCTGGAAAACGGTTCTCCTTTTCTGAGAAAGAAGGGGGGCAGGGGCGTCCTTTCGGGGCACCTAACGAGGCGGTTGCCGGGTGGGTGGCCGCCAAGAGCTTGAAGCTAAGGCTTGGAGATGAGTTCAGTCCAGTTTGTGGGGTTCAGGAGGGCGGGCTGGTGCATGAGGAGGACAGGCTTTCCTTTGTGGGGATTTTAGCTCCGACCGGAACGCCGCATGATCGGGCGATTTATATCCCATTGGAAACCTTCTATGGGCTGGCAGGGCATCCACAGGAGACGAAGATCATGGCGCAAGCGGAGGAACACCGGGAGATCAGTGGAGCCTACATCAAGATTAGGCGCATCCGTGGAGGCGCCTTGCATCCCGGCATCCAGGGTCTAAAGTTCGCGATCAACCAGTCGGACCGTAACCAGCTGGTCATTCCCAATGAAGTGATTCCTCGACTCTTTAACATCGTTGGCTGGGTGGATCGGGTGCTTATTGCCATAGCGGCTATTCTGACGGCGCTTTCGGCGCTATTCCTGTTCTTTTCTTTGCTCTCTGCTTTGAGGGAGAGAAGGCGGGATTTGGCTTTGTTTCGGGCGCTGGGGGCGACTCGGAAGACGGTTATGGGTCTGGTCATATTTGAGGCCCTGATCATCAGCCTTTTGGGCGGGATCTTGGGTCTGCTACTGGGTCACGGGTTGATCAGCATTGGCGCCCATTTTATTAAGGTAGAGACAGGGGTTAATTTCTCGGGGAGTTACCTGAGTCTGGCTGATTGGCTGGCGGTTCCGGGCACAGTCCTTTTGGGTTTAATGGCTGGTCTATTGCCTGGGATTCAGGCTTATCGCCTGGGAGTTCTGAAGAGCCTTTCACCCATATCTTAACCGAAACGTTGCATGAATATTCGCAAGGAGAAGATTTGTCATTCCCGCGAAGCTTGTCCCCGCGAAAGCGGGGAGCGGGAATCCAGTAAGGATCCAAAGCCCTACTAACAGATGGCCCAGAAAGGATTTAGGAAGAAGGTATGAAAGTCAAAGCTTATTTCGTTGCGATTCTCGGTTTAGTTTTTTTCTTTCTGAGCCTGGGTATTTGGAATATCTCTGAGGCGCAAAAGAAACCCGACAAGAAAGAAGGGAAAGGGGATGGGGTGCGGGTGATTGAAGAGACAGGTCCATTGGGACATAAGACCATCGGGATCGATGAAAGCTCAATCGTCCAGGATCCCAGCAAAGAGCTTTTACTTACCTATTCCGCCCTCATGACCTGGCAATATGATACAAAAAGCAATCCGCCCCCTCCTGGGGGGATAAAAAAATTAGACGGCCGGAAGGTCCGCATTACCGGGTTCATGTTTCCCCTGCAAGAAGGCACATCCATTCAGAACTTCTGCCTCTTGCGCACCACCCAGACCTGTTGCTATGGACCGCGCCCACAATACAACCAGTATATCTTCGTGGAGATGGCCAAGCCTACGGCTTTTCACCGTCTTGATCCTGTCACCTGCGTGGGAAAGCTGAAAGTGGAACCCACTCCCGAGGAGGGGTTTATCTACCGCATGGAGGGTGAAATATGCGAATCCGTTTCCGCAAAAGAGAAGTAATAGCCATTGCGACAGGGACAATTATTGGGCTGCTTTTTCCGTAATCTGAAATCCGCAATCATAAATGGGCTGCCCCGGGCAGGGGAGATCCAGCCTTTGGCGGGGCAAAATCGGCCACGAATACCCTTTTCCTAAACTGCAGGCTCCATCCCAAAATAGGATAGCCGGGACAGAAAAATATTCGAATTAACCTCCTTGGCCCCCTCATCTTTTGAAAACCGCCATTTTGATAGGCTACTGTTGCAAAAATTACGTGGTAGTTTAAGAGGCGACAAGACTAAACTAAAAAGCTAGAGTGCGACTTCGGATTTAAGGCTCCCGGATCCTTTCCTCAATCTTTGAAATAACCTGCTGAGCTTTGGTTCTCAGTACAAAATAATCCAGCTCGTTGTCCTGATTCTTTGATCCAGAGATCTCCTCTTCTTTGCCTTGCCATTCGACGAGCTTCAATCGGAGGAAGGGCAAAGGTCTGGCTATTTCCCCCCATTGCCAATACATCCAATGTTACCATCATCAGCTGATGATCCTCACTTCTGCTGATAATTCCCGATAATCGCTCGGTCAATCGGGGATCACCGAGGGCATTCAGGATATAAGGGACTTCCATTTTCCTCTGGAGATTGATCTGGTCATACCTTTCCCAAATCCGATCGGCTATGCGAGTTGACCCGAGTTTGGCCAAGCTATGCGCGACGAACAAACGGGTCTGAAATTCAGCTGAGCGAACCCCAAATGTGCTAAAGGTAACCCTCTTGACCAATTCGGACAAAATTTCCTCCAGCAAGGGAACCGAGTCGGTGTCCTTTAATTCGACAACATATCCTGCAGCCCTGATTTGGAGTGGGGGATTATCATTAGACTTCAAGCTTTCCCGGATGGTCGGCAGGGCGGCTCTTCCCTCTTTTTCATAAAGGATCCTTAGAGCATACAATGCTCGATTTTGATTTTCTTTTGCTAGCTGACCCGCCGCGACGCAAGCAGCACACCCCTCTGCGTTACTTCCCCAGGAAAGCGAGAAGAAAAGGACCATAAAAAGAAGCCAGAGAAAGATGTTCTTCTCCAGGGAGTGCTTGCACACGGTGAGCTTTCCCTTCGATATGGGAAGAAGGCCGGCTAGGATATGAAGAAAAGTGGACTTGCCCGAACCCGAGGGGCCAAAGAGGACTACCTGATCGCCTTCTTCTGCCTGCCAACGCGCAATGTCAAGACCCTTCAGAGTCTCCCGGCCACTATCGAATACCACTTCCTGCTTCTTTGAATGGAAATACTTAGAAAATCTTTCGTGATTGACATGAAATTGAGTTGTGTTCTATACTGCTTGCATAATGAAGCAGGTTCTTATCATTCTCCTATCTATTGAGACTGCGGTCGCTTAGCATTTTCGCCCAAACCACCTTTTTCCCTGGAGGTCTGTCATGAAAAGTCACCACCATATCTTTGCAGTTGCCTTTTTTCTGGGCTTCCTGGCGCTTGTCCCGATGGAATCTGGAGCCTACTTAGATCAAATCAAGGGCAAGAAGGGACCTACGGGGGACGTGGTCCTCCAGGTGGGAGCCATGCCCGTCCCCCTTCCCTCGCGGCGTCAAATCATCGATGCAGATAAGGGGGCTTTCTGCCTGCAATGCCATCGGATGCCGTATCCCACGGCCCCGCAAAAGCCAGCAAAGCCGGGCGAAAAGGCATTGTCTTCGGTTCAAGTTACCCCTCCGGGAGGATGGCGGCTCCTGACACCCCTCACCGGCTTCAACGCGATAGCCGGCGGATGGAGCCCGGATGGAAAGCACATCGTCTATTCGATCAATCTCTTCGAGAAGGATTGGGATATCTGGGTCATGGATGCGGATGGCAAGAACCGGGCTCCCCTTATTTCGGGCTCGGCGATCAAAATGGCGCCGGATTGGAGCCCGGACGGCAAATTCATCGTCTTTCAATCGAATCGCTCGGGAAACTTCGATATATGGATAATGGAAATAGCCACCAAGAAGCTGACCCAACTGACCAACGAGCCAAGTGAAGAGACTATGCCCAGATGGTCTCCCGATGGGAAGAAGATCGTCTTCCAGTCTAATCGGTCTGGCAACGAGGATATTTGGACGGTGGATATCGCAACCGGCCAATGGACCCAACTAACCAACAGCCCGGCCAAGGATGAGAATCCTGTCTTCAGTCCCAACGGGCAGCAGATCGCCTTCGTCTCAGACCGAAACGGAAAGAAAGATATTTTTGTCATGAACGCTGATGGAAGTGATCAGAGAGCTCTCACCTCAGAACCCGGGGATAATATCGCTCCTCATTGGAGCCCGGATGGAAAGAAGATCATCTTTTCCCGCAAGGGTGCAGATAACAACCTGCATCTCTGGGTGATGAATGCCGATGGATCGGAGCAGATCCGCCTGACGACCCATCCCACCTCGCAGATCGGTCCCTACTGGAGCCCGGACGGAAAGTGGGTCATCTTCACTTCCAACATCCGCGGCAACTGGGATGTCCTCCTGATGCAGGTGGATGCCTCCATGGTCGATCCATCTCGCAGCCCGCTCAAGCGCTTGACCGATAGCGAGGCCCGGGAGGTGGGCGCCATCTGGAGCCCGGATGGGAAGAAGATCGCCTACAACTCGGATGCGAATGGACATTGGAGCATTTGGACGATGGGTCCCGATGGTAAGAACAAGCGCCAACTGACCGGAGACGATGAGGACGCCGGCTGGCCTTCCTGGAGCCCGGATGGGAAGAAGATCCTTTACTGGGGCTGCCGGGATGGCAACCAGGATGTCTGGGTGATGGATGCGGATGGATCGAACAAGAGGCGGCTGACCGATCATCCGGCATTGGATGGGGACGCGCAGTGGAGCCCGGACGGGAAGAGGATCGTCTTCGTCTCCGAGCGCACCGGCAAGGGTGATATCTATGTCATGGATGCCGATGGGTCAAACCAGAAGCGCCTGACCTTCACCGATGCCCTCGATTGGACGCCTTATTGGAGCCCGGATGGGAAGAAGATCGCCTATGTTTCCAATCAGACCGGGAAATGGGAGATCTGGGCATTGGACGTGGAGACCCTGGAGGGCAAGCACCTCACGCCTGATTCCGGTGGCAACTTTGTGCCGCGGTGGAGGCCGCCGGATGGGAGTCAGATATGCTATGTGGGATGGCGAGGGGGTGAGTACACCATCAAGGGCAGTTTTGATGTGGTGGTCATGAACGTGGACGGCAGCGGAAAGAGGGAACTGGCCCCGTCCCCGTTCGACGAGCGATCATCGCGTTGGAGCCCGGATGGTAGCAGGATCGTGTTTTGGTCCTGGCGAACCGGGAGCCCGCAGATCTATGTGATGAATGCGGACGGAAGTGGCTTAAGACAGCTCACTGACAATCTGGCCTACAATGTCTTCCCCTCCTGGAGCCCGGATGGAAAGAGGATTGCCTTCGAGTCTGACCGCATGGGCAACTTCGACATCTGGGTGATGGAAGTGCCGGAATAGGTTCGCAAAAGAAGAGAGCGTCCTGAAGGCTTAGGCGGCAATATTTGAGCGATTTTTTAAATTGACATGCAATTGACTTGTGTCCTATACTGCCTCCGTCGTCACTTTTTTTTCATTCCCTATGCCGCTTCCATCATGAAGCACGTTCCTATCATTTACATAGAAAATACCCTAAATACCCCGGCTTCTCCCCCAGTTTGGGGGAGAAGGAAAGGGTAAGGGGAAAGAGGGATTTTTATCATTCGTGGGCGCCAAGCCGTCAGGAATGATGAGTTATGAAATGGAGTTTCCAAAAGGTACCAATACGTTGCCTCCAGGGGGGGTTTTAGGCCCTCTTGGAGGCTTTTGTATTTGGGCCTACGATAATGTAAGATTAGGCGGAAGACAAGGAAATCTGGTTCGCAACTTAAGGAAAAGGAGGAAGTAGCATGAAGAAGTGGCACATTGTTGCTGTTTGTTTGTTGGGACTCTTGTTGCTGGCATGGTCTCGAGCCGCTGTGGCCGGACCTAAGGTGGCCATTGTCCAAGGGAATGAAAAGATATTGAAAGGTTCAGTGATCGCCCCCGAGCGATGCTGGGCTATCTGCCCAAGCATCCGGAAGGTGGACGCGAGGACCTTGGCTGGACCTTAGAGTATACGCCAGAGAGCATTCAGGAAGTTGAGAGGATGGTCCGTAAGGCCGTTGATTTGGCGGGTGGATGGCCGGTTAAAAGCGGGGACACGGTATTTATCAAGTTCAACGCCAATAACGATCAATGGTATCTGTTATCCACTGGTCACGGGAATGCGGAGGACTTCGCTGCCACGAACACGGATGGCCGGATCGCTAGAGCAGTCGCGCTCTTGTGCAAGGAGTCGGGGGCCAGGAGGATCATTATCGGCGAAGCCCCTGGACTCGCCAACGCTATTCCATCCATGAGAGTGTGGGGAGCCGAAATGGCGGTTAAGGAGGCGGGAGCTGAGCTCGTTGACCTTGACAATGTGCCTTACAGATGGGTCAAAGCCCCGCATGCCCTGGCAGCTGCGGAGTACGCTATACCTGCAGTAGTGCTGGATGCGGATGTAGTGATCAGCGTGGCAAACCTGAAGACCCATGGCTTTGCGGGCACTACAGGGGTCTTAAAGAACATCGGTATCGGCGTTCCTCCCAACAAGGTCTATGGTGCTCCTAAGACAGGATTGCGTCACGATGTGCTGCGAAGACCCAAAGTGATGTATGCGATATCGTGAAGGCTAAGTATCAACATCTTAGGCGCCATCTACGGTGGGGAAGGAGCTGGGCCTACGATGTGCAAGGGTATTTACCAGGGCATAATTCTTGCCGGTAAAGATCCAGTGGCCATAGATTACGTAGGGAGTGCCTGCATGGGTGAGAATCCAGAACGTTTCGGCTACCTGCGAATAGGCCAGCGAGATCGGTCTGGGCACATACAAAGACATCCAGGTGGTTGGCAAGAGTATCGGGGAAGTCATGAAGCAATATGCGCCACTTCCAGGCCATGGACCCGGCGCTTTTGGAGAAGTTTGGGGCTGGCCGTAAGATTCGCCTTGGATGAGGGGGAGGACGTAGGTTCTCCCTCCCTCATGTAAGATGAGGGGGCGCCATAGAGTATGACACGCCCTCTCACCGTAGCATGCCTGAACTTTTCTGCCCTCCCCATTACACGGGGAGGGCTTTTTAATTGCAGACCATAGATCGTAAGAGGCTAAGAGGTCCTTTGTATCCTTGAAGGGAGGATGGATTTGATGTCAAATTATCTGAAGACCCCACTCTTGGTGCTGGCTCTGGTGGTTGCTTTAGTGGCCTTCCTTCCCGGGGTGGGATTTTCTCAAGAGAAAGTCTCGATATACGATTTCTACGTTTTCAATTGGCTGAAAGCCGTCAAGCTGAATTGGAAGGCTGCCGCTCCCGAGGGCGCAGAGGGAACCCTCCAGGTTTACCGGAGCGATAAGGAAAACGGTCCCTATTCGCTTGTGCAAGAGATAAGACTGGGCGACCGGGGATTCATCGATGTCATCACAGGGACCTATGTCTTCTTCGACAGGAAGGTGGAGGCCGACCACAGCTATTACTATAAGCTGGGGCTGCGGGGGTCCAGTCAAAGTTTGGGTCCCTTAAGAGGACTCGCCCGCAGCGGCCCTCCTGGGACTTGAAAGACCGTCACATTATGAATATTTTGAGCGGTTTTTTGATTGACATGCAATTGACTTGTGCCCTATACTGCTTCCATCATGAAGGAAATTTCTATCCTTAGCGCCAAGGAGGGAACAGAAATGAAAAAGGTAAGCCTATTGGCCATGGCCGCCCTGGTCATCTTTACTATGATCTGGGCCATATCATCGGTGCAAGCCAAAGAGCCCTACGCAACAGCCGAGGAATATAGCAAGTATATCGTCAACAAGGGTTCTGTTCCTTGGACCGAGCTGGTGCCTGGGGCCAACACCCATCTGGTCTGGGGAGATCGGGTCATGGTGAGCTTACTTACCATGGCTCCCTGGACAACCTTTCCCAGGCATACTCATGAAGCAGAGCAGATCATGATCGTCCTGGACGGTTATATGGACGAGATGATCGAGGGAAAGCTATATCGGATCAAGAAGGGAGATGTAATCATATTGCGCTCCAATGTCCCGCACGGCGGCTACCTTTATGATGTCCCCTGTGTGGTGATCGACATCTTTGCCCCGGTTCGCCCCGACTACATCGAGAAGACCAAGAAGCAGGGCACCTATGATGTGATCATTCCGAAGTAAAGGGCGAGACTCCTCCACCCGGCTCACTAATAGTTTCTGCGTAAATAAAAATCCCCATTTCTATGGAAAGAAATGGGGATTTTTATTCCCATACGGATCTAAGATCAAAAACGGATGTATTCGGTTCTTGGGCCTAAAGAGTTCAAGCTATCTCCTTTTAGCGCTGCTCAGAAAAAGCCAGAGAAGCAGAGCCGCTAAGAGGGCCAGGGTGGCGCCAAAACTGAAGGCCGCTTTTGAACCGACTTTCTCCCAGAGCAAGCCCATCAAAAGGCTTGCCGGCAGGGTGCTAATACCGATGGAGAAGTGATACAATCCGTAAGCCGTGCCCCGCAAATGCGGCTCGACTAAATCGGCCACCAGAGCTCGCTCTCCACCCTCCGTCAAACCGTAGAAGAGACCATAAATTGCAAAAAGGGTCCAAACCATCCCGGAAGTTTCAGCCCAGCCGAAAGCCCAGTAAACAGCGCTGTAGAGCAGCCAGCCGGCGATGATCACACCCCTTCTGCCCAGACGGTCGGAAAGGATTCCACCCGGAGTGGCGGATAAGGACTTGACCAGATGGAGAACCATCCAGAGGATGGGGATGAGAGAAACGGGGATGCCGGCCTCTTTGGCTTTTAGAAGCAAGAAGGCATCACTGGAATTTCCCAGGCTGAAGAGGATGAGGATAAAAAGAAAGACCTTAAATCGGCTGTCAAAGGGTCGAAGGGTCAACTGGATTCTCGCCGCGGCGACCCGGGTTGGGGTTGATTGTCTCTCGCTCACCCCCCGGATGAGAATGATCAGAGCAACCAACCCGGGTAGGTAAGCTGCCCAGAAGATAAGGCGGTATTGTTGAGTGATGAAGGTGAGAAAGAAAAACGCAATCAACGGCCCCATTACGGCCCCGGCATGGTCCATGGCCCGCTGAAAGCCGAAGGCTTTTCCATGTTCCCCCCCGAGACAGGAGTCTGCAATAAGCGCGTCCCGGGGGGAAGTTCGAATCCCTTTTCCCACCCGGTCAAGAAAACGGATAAGCAGCACGTGCCACCCCGCCGTAGCCGCAGCCACTAAAGGACGAGTAAAGGTGGAAAGCGTGTAGCCGAAAACGACCAGGGATTTTCTCTTTCCTATGCGGTCAGAGACCCAGCCGGAGAAGAGCTTGAGCAAAGAAGCGGTGGCCTCGGCAACGCCTTCTACCAATCCAACAAAGGTCGTTCCCATTCCCAAGACGGAAGTTAAAAAGATGGGAAGCAGGGGATAGATCATTTCACTACTTACGTCAGTGAAAAGACTGACCAACCCCAAGGAATAAATATTTCGGCTGAAACCGAAAATTTTCTTGTCAGAATTTGTTTGAGGCATGACTGGCCAAGGAGTTGTTTTCTTTCCGCGTTTTACGGGTGCTCAGCCGTGAAAACTTTCGAAATAAATACCAAATTAAAGGGGAAAAGACAAGTTTAGGCCTTTTCTACCGTCGGTCATTCGGAGGAAGCCTTTTCAAAGGTAGATTCCCAGGGGGGTAAAAATTGGGCAACAATATGGAAAATTTAATAAAATTTAATATTTTCCGATAATTAAAATTAGGGTATAATTCTCAACGGGTATATTCTTGGAATTTTTTCCAGGGGCGCTGAAATTACCATTGAGCTTCGGATAAAGAATGGAACAAATGTCAATACGGCATTAACCCCCCTCACCTCTATCCTCTCCCCCCGATGGGGGGAGAGGGGAGGGTGAGGGGACAATTGTCAAAGAACTAAATGCGTTTGTATCAGCTTACCTCTCATTGTAGGTAGCTTTTGGCTCAAGTAATTCTGCACCTGCCGCTGCCAGTTTAAGGTGCTGTCCTAACCCTTTTTAGCTACCCGATGCAAAGGGTGAGTGGGTTCTGGATGGGATGTAGAAATGGCGAATATGAATAAGCAAATTGTTTCCTATCTGGTCGGGAAGGGAATGATTCGAAGGGAGGACGTGGAAGCAGCGTTCCCTTCGGGGCAATTTCCGGAGGATTTCTCGTTCGAAGAATATCTCATCAAACCCGGGCTGCTCACTCCTCAAAAATTTCGATCCGCCCTGGAGGAATTTTTTGGAGCTCCGTTCGCTTCGGAGGATGACTTCCCCAAAGAACCCATGCTCTTTGATCAATTATCCGTGCAATTCATGAAAGAGGCAAAGTTCATCCCGGCCTATCTGGAAAATAATACTCTGACGGTTATCATGAGCAACCCTTTGGATTTTTACATTCTCGACGCCATCCGGGTGGCTACAAACCATGAAATCAAAGTTTTGGTCGGCCAAGAGAGCGAGATTCTGCAGGCCATAGAACGCTCCTACGGGTCGGGCCCGACCTCCATGGAAAAAATTATTGAGGATATCGATAGCATCCCAGAATATCGGGCAGAAGACGAAGAGAACGTCGACCATCTCCGAGATATGGCCTCGGAGGGACCCGTCATCCGGTTGGTGAACCTGATCATCAGCCGGGCGATTGAGAGAAGGGCCAGTGACATCCATTTTGAGCCTTTCGAGGATCATTTCCGAGTCCGGTATCGCATTGACGGGGTCCTCCATGATGTGGAATCACCGCCCAAGCGCCTGCAAGCCGCGATCATTTCGCGCGTCAAAATCATGGCCAAATTAAATATCGCCGAGAGACGTCTCCCCCAGGACGGTCGGATTATGCTCCGGGTGAAGGGTAAGGAGATCGATTTTCGGGTTTCTTCAGTTCCCACGATCCATGGGGAGTCTACCGTTTTGCGGATTTTGGACAAGAGCAGCATCGTCCTGGACATTGGGGTATTGGGTTTTCCAGAAGACACCCTGGAAGAGTTTCAAGGGCTCATCCAAAGCCCCCATGGAATCATTCTGGTCACCGGGCCCACCGGGAGTGGAAAGACCACTACCCTTTACTGTGCCCTGCAAAAGATCAATTCCTCAGAGAAGAAAATCATCACCGTAGAGGACCCGGTAGAATATCAATTGCGAGGAGTCAATCAGATTCAGGTCAAGCCAGCCATCGGGCTCACCTTCGCCAATGCTTTACGTTCCATCGTTCGCCAGGACCCGGATGTAATCCTGATCGGAGAGATTCGGGATGCCGAAACCGCGGAAATCGCTATTCATTCAGCCCTGACCGGCCACTTGGTGTTGAGCACGCTGCACACCAATGACGCCCCCAGCGCCATTACCCGGCTCATTGATATGGGAATGGAGGATTACCTTCTCTCTTCCACCATCATCGGAATTTTGGCTCAGCGTTTGGTGCGGGTTGCCTGCCCTTCTTGCTCGGAGCCCTATTCTCCTGATCCGGCAATCATGAAGGAGATGAAGCTGGCAGGAGTCGGTCTGGAAGGTTCGAAAATCCATGAGGTCAGGGGATGCGAAAAGTGTTCGAACACGGGGTATTTGGGGCGGACGGGAATCTATGAATTTCTCAAAATTTCTGACGACATCCAAAAGCTCATCTTAGAAAAAAAGGATTCTAACATCATCAAAGAGGCGGCCCGCAAGAAGGGCATGAGAACCCTAAGAGAGGAAGGCTGGTTGAAGGTCATACAGGGGGTTACCACCGTTTCCGAAATCTTGCGGGTGACCCAGGAAGAGGAGATCCTTTAAAGGAACGATGGCCGAATATCTCTATAAAGCCACCACCCTCAGCGGAGAAACCGTGGAAGGTTCGATGGAGGGAAAGGACGAGAAGACGATTGTCCAGAGCCTGCAGCAACTTGGCTATATTCCCATTCACATCGTCTCTTCCGAGGAAAAGGGGGCTGGCGGGCGGACGTCTTCCTTTTTGCCCCGGCGAGTCGGGGTGAAAAACCTGCTGGTTTTTACCCAGGAGCTCTCCACGCTGGTTTCCGCGGGTTTGCCCATCGACCGCAGCCTCCAGATCTTGGGATCCCTGACAGAAAACCGCAGACTCAAAGAGGTGGTGCAGGACATTTTAAAGCAGATCGAGGGAGGAAACTCTCTGGCCGAAGCCCTGGAGCACCATCCCCGGATTTTCTCCAGACTTTATATCAATATGGTCAAGGCTGGAGAAGCGGGAGGATTCTTAGATGTGATCTTGTCCCGACTGGCCAAGTATCTTCAAAGCACCAAAGAAATCAGAGAATACCTCATCTCCGTCATGATCTACCCTTTGATTTTGACGATGGTCAGCGGGATCTCGATGACCATTCTGGTCGCTTTTGTCATCCCCCGATTTGCCAGAATCTTTGCCGATATGAAGCAGGCCATCCCCCTGCCGACCCAGATCATGCTCTCGATCAGCCAGTCTGTCAAAGATTACTGGTGGGTGGGCCTGGGAGCCATCGCCTTGATCTACTTGGGGCTGAGAATGTACACCCAGAACGTGGAGAGAAAATGGCGCTGGGATCTCTTCAAATTGAGATGGGTCGCCATCGGAGATCTTATCAAAAAGGTAGAAATTGCCCGCTTTTCCAGAACGCTGGGAACCTTATTACAGAGCGGAGTTCCCATTTTGCCGGCCCTAAACCTGGTAAAAGAAATCTCCCAAAATCTGGCGATTTCCAGGTCCATTGCCCATATCCATGACCGCCTACGAGAGGGCAAAGGAATCTCTAAATCCTTGGAGGAGACCAATATTTTCCCGCCGCTGGCCGTCCACATGATCGGCGTTGGGGAGGAAACGGGAAGGCTCGATGAGATGTTGACCAAGGTGGCCGAGACGTACGAGGAGAATGTTCAGACCACAGTAAAAAGGTTTGTATCCTTGTTGGAACCTCTGATCATCCTGGTCATGGGGGTGATTGTGGGGTTCATCGTGATCTCCATGCTCTTGGCCATCTTCAGCATCAATGAGATCCCCTTTTAATCTATTCTGGAGGAAGAGAGATGAAAGAATGGGGGCATCGAAGAGAACGAGGGTTTACGCTGGTCGAAATTCTGGTGGTCATCATCATTATTGGGTTGCTGGCCGCCTTGGTTGGACCAAAATTATTTGGCAAAGTCAGCGTAGCCAAACAGAAGGCGACGAAAGCGCAGATTGAACTCTTCGGGACCGCCCTCGATGCCTTGCGGCTCGACGTGGGGAGATACCCAACCACCGAGGAGGGAATGAAGGCTCTGCGGGAGAAACCTTCTGGAATGGATGGATGGAAGGGCCCCTACCTTCCCAAAGAAATCCCGGTCGATCCCTGGGCAAGGCCATACCTTTACAAATGCCCGGGGGAACACGGTGATTACGACCTCATTTCTTACGGGCTCGACGGCACAGAGGGAGGGGAGGGAGAGAACCAGGACATCGTCAGCTGGAAGGATATTGGGTAGTGAAAAACCGGGGATTTTCCCTCATCGAACTGGTCATCGTGTTGATCCTCCTCAGCCTCTCGATCTCCTTGGTGACGCCAGCTTTCTCCCGTTTTTCCAAGGGGATCGAGCTGAAGGCCGCTGTCAAAAAAGTTTCGGGGATCCTGCGCTATTATCGCAGCGAAGCCGTCCAAAAGGGGAAAGTCCAACAGGTTCTTTTCGATCCTGATTTGAGGGAAGTCAGGGTCCAATCGCCGGAACCGGCTGAGGATCAAGAAGGAACTGAGAAACGAGAAGAAAAGAGCTGGCCAAAGAAGTACCCTCTTCCCGAGGGGATCCAGATGAGGGAGGTGAAGATTGCTTCTCCGCAGTATCCCGCTGACTCGCCGGCGATTGAATTCTATCCCAACGGAGGATCGAACGGGGGTTCCATCCTTTTGGATCGACCGGACCATAAAGGATATCGGATCAAAGTTTATTTTCTCACGGGGATGGTGGAGATCGAGGGATCCTAAAGGTTGTCGCCAATGAAAAATCGAGGATTTACGTTGATCGAAATCGTGGTAGCCATGGCCATCTTAGGGGTGGGGTTGATTGCGATCATCGAACTCTTTTCCGGGGGACTCCGTCTGGGAAGGGCCTCCGAAGAATATACGAGAGCAGTTGGTTTTGCCCGGATGAAAATGGAAGAATTCGCCTTAAAAGACCATGTGGAAGAAGGGAATGAGGTAGGGGATTTTGATAAAGACTTTCGTTGGCAGGTGGGGGTGAAAAAGCTGGACATTCTTCCCGCAGAAAAATTTACAGAGTTTCGACCCCCTGTCGAGCTTTATCAGATTAAAGTGAATATCATCTGGAAGTCCGGCTCCCGGGAAAGGTCTGCTGGAATTGAAACCTATAAGACGGTCAAAGTGGAGAACCAGGGATGAACCGGGAGTTGACCCCGTTGTTGAATGAATTTTCCATGACGGATAGGTCACCCGCGAGCTATGAAAATCCCCCCCTGCCCCCCTTTGGTAAAGGGGGGTTGGGGGGATTTGGGTTTACCCTGATCGAAGTGATGGTCGCCTTTACGGTCCTTGGTTTTATTCTGCTCATCATTTTTGGAGTTTTCCGCCTGGGCCTTTCCGCCTGGGAGAAAGGGGAGTCTATTAAAGAGGAGTATCAGAAGGTGCGGATTATTTCCCAGTTGATCTCCCGGCAGATCAAGTCCATCGTTCCTTATAAAATCAAGACCCAAAAAGCAGAAGGGGATTATCTGGCCTTTGAAGGGAAAGCCCATTCTTTAAAATTCGTCTCTGCCCTCTCCCTCAAGGCAAGACGGCCCGAAGGTTTTGTCTATGCCGTGTACGAGTTTAAAGAGGGGGGCAGAGAGGGAGGGCGCTTCGTTCTTTACGAGGAGAGGGCCCTCAACAGGGATTTTATGGAAGAGAATCCCAAGGAGGAGTTGGGGGTTTCTCTATTAGAAGAAATTTCCGAGATGCGCTTTGAATATTATCAGGAGGAAGACCCAGAAAAGGAACAAGCCGGCGGATGGCTTACGGAATGGAATGCCAAGGAAAAAAGGGAATTACCCAAAGCACTCAGGATGACCCTCATCCATAAGAAGGGAAATGGGGAGAAGGAAGAATCCCCGATCCTCCTTTTGGCTTCCCTTCCTTCCAACCGATTTGAAGAAGTAAGAATAGGCCCCAGCCGGAGGGTTATTCCTCAGCGGCCTCCGAGATAAAAAAGTTTAAAGTTTAAAGTGAAAGGTGTAAAGTGTAACGAGAAGAAGGGGGGAGAGAGGACGAGCGTGGTTTTTCAACGGAGCTTGGCCATTTTGCGGAAGGAAATGGGTGTGGCCCTGATCATGGTCCTTTGGGTGATGACCATTCTTTCCGTGATTGTTTTAGAATTTAGTTATGCCATGAGGACAGAGGTTAATATTTCGAGAAACTATCAGGAAGAACTTCGACTCTACGCCCTGAGCGAGGGCGGGGTTGAGCGAGCCATCGCCGAGCTGGTCTACAAACAAGACCCGAGAATCCACCAAATGAGGAAGACCCCAGAGTTCGAGGAGATGCCTGCTGATAAGAGAGAGTGGGTGACCGACGGGAGGAATTACTCGCTGGCTTTCGAAGGGGGAGAATGTGTGGTCCGAGTGATGGGTGAGGCGGGCAAGGTCAATATTAATCTGATCTCCGATAGGACCCTGCGAAAAATCATTACGAACTTGGGCTGGGAGGGAGAGGCCAGGGACATCGTGGTTGATTCCATTCTAGACTGGAAGGATCCGGGTGATTTCCACCGCTTGAACGGGGCCAAAAATGACTATTATCAATCCCTCAAAGAACCCTACAATTGTAAGAATGGCAACTTCGATTCCGTCGAAGAGCTCCTTCTTGTTCGAGGGGTCACTCCTGAACTATTTTATGGGAGAAAAGAAAACAAGAAAGGAGAAGAAGGAGTAAAGGCTGAACCGATTGGATTGAAAGATCTCTTCTCCATCTATGCGCCGGGAGAGCAGATTGACATCAACAGTGCCACTCTGCCCGTGTTAAGGGTCGTTTTGGGTATTCCCTATGAAGTTTCTCGACTCATCGTCAAGGCCCGGGAGGAGAAGGGCTTCGAAAACCAAGGGGATCTTCTGCAAAGGGTGCCAGAACTTACCCCTTTCTTCGGAGAAATCAGGGGGTTGATCCTTTTCCAAGCTATGACGCCCTATTATTCGATCGAGTCAAAGGCCAAGAATAAAGAGAGGGAATCCGTTCGAGGATTGAAGGTGATTGTCAAAATAGATCCCAATGAGAAGGGGGCACATAAAATCATTCAATGGATGGATTCCTTCATTTGATGGCCGGCTGAATCGCCTCTCCACTCGATGGAGGGTTCGAAGAGGGTAAAATTCGCCCATGAATCGCGGGAAAATTTCTTATGGTAATTTTTAATACCAGCTTGGGGATTGACTTTAGAGAAAACCATCTCATTCTTACCCTCCTGAGGAGGTCCTGGGGAAGGATCCGGCTGGTAGATTACAGGATCTACCCCCTCTGGTCTGAGGATCAGAAAGAGGTCCGGGAGGCCCAATGGATTAGCCTGATCACCACTTTCATCTCCAAACATCAGATCAACAAAGAAAGAGTGTCCGTTTCGATCCCGCGGGAAAAGGTGGTTGTCCGTTTCATCCGTCTGCCGCTCGCCACCAAGGAAAACTTAAGAAAAGTTCTGGAATACGAAGCACCCAAATATACCCCCTTTGACAAGGAGGAGATCTATTTCGATTATCAGATCCTCAAAGAGGAGAAGGAATGGCTCCACCTAATTGCTGTTTTTGTACAGAAGCGAGAATTGGATCCTTACGTAACCTTATTGAAGAAAATCCCCATTCAACCCCTATCCATTCAAATTCCTTCGGTGGGTGCACTCAATCTTTTCTTTTATCACGAAGGAGGGAAAGGGCGAGAAATTTCTGTGCTGCTCGACGTGAGTGAGCCATTTTTTGAGATGAACCTCATCCAAGGAAAGGATTGGAAAGAGAGTTTCCATCTGCCCTTGCCATCGGAAAATAAGGAAGAGAAAATCATTCAAACTTTTGAGCGAGTCGAGTTGAACGGGGATGATCGACCTCCAGCAACTTTCTTCGTATACGGACTGGACATCGCCGAAAGCAAGCTTCCGGCCTTTGAAGAAAGAGAACCCGTGAAAGAGATTTCCCCTCCTCCGCTGGACCGCATCGAGGTCAGGAAAAACGAATCGAGACCGGATTATATCTATGCCTCTATCGGTCTGCCCCTGCAAGGGCTGACGAAAACGCCCGTGGGTCTCAACCTCCTGCCATTCGAGATGAGAAAAAAAGTCAGGCAATTCGGGAAGCCTCTCTTCATGGGGTTGATCGCCTTGGCCTTGATCCTGAGTTGCACATGGGGGATGGGGGTTTATAGCGGCTACCGGAATGCCTTGGACGTTCTCCGGGCCGAGGTTAAAAAAAGAAAGCCGGAAGTAGAGGCCATTGAAAAATTACAGAAACAGAGGGGGGAATTGGCCCAAGAAGTAGCGGAATATGAGAAAATCACAACGGGGGAGTTCAGTAAGATAGAGATTTTGAAGGAGTTGACCCAAATCTTACCCAGCACGGTCTGGATCTGGAATATTAAATATTCAGCGGGAGAGATCGAGATGAGCGGGTTTGCAGATTCGGCCTCTGATTTGATCCCCCTGCTGGACAAATCCCCTCTTTTTGAGAAGGTCGAATTTTTGGCCCCCGTGACCAAAGAGCGGGAAAGAAGAATCGGCGCAGAGAAGGAGAAGGAAAGGTTCAAAATCAAAATGCGATTAGAAGGGCGGGGGGCAAGTTCTTGAAGAAATGGTCTTTCTGGGAAAAAGGGAAGATTTCTCAGAAGAAGTTGCTCTGGGGGGTTGTTGGAGTCACCGGGGCCATCCTGATCTACCACTTTGGCATCGTCTCCCTGGTCGCTGCGCAAAAGAGAGCCGATGAGGAGATCGCTCTCAAGCAGAAGCTTATTTTGAAGTACGCCGAGGTGACGGGAAATCGAAAAACGTTCGAAGAAGTCCTGCAGCGGACCCTGGAACAGAAGGAAGAGATTGCCAAAAAGCTTCTGCCCGGAGGGACCCCCCAACTGGGAGCCGCCCATCTTCAGGATATCGTGAAGCGGCTTTCCGAGAAGAATGGGATTGCCCTGCGTAGCTTTAGAATATTGGAAGCAAAGGAGATCGGGGTCTACAGGAAGATTTCTCTGCAAATCGATTTCAACCCGATCAGCAGCATGATGAGCCTTGGCCAATTTATTTATGATCTCGAAAACCAGGAAAAGAAATTGATGATTTCCGAGATGGATCTCCTGATCTTCAACCCGCGGATGCCCAATAACATCCAGGGGAATCTGGTCATCTCTGGATTGATGAAAGGGAGCAAATCCAAAGAGAAGGGGAGGGAGTGATCATGCCTTCCCGGTACGGGGTCATGGGCTTTCTCCTTTTCTGCGTCGTCCTCCTCTTGGCTTATAAGAATTATGAAATCTGGTCCCATCCCTTGGAGTGGGTCCCCAAAAAGGAGGCGGTCAAGAAGCCGGAGGCGAAAAACGAGAGCCTGGCGACCGAGGGGCGCAAAGAGCCTTCCCCTCACGAGGCCATCCTGGTGATAGCCGAAAAGAATATTTTTAACCCCGACCGGATAGAATTCCCCCTTCTACCGGTAGAACAGGCGAAACCCCTGGTCCGGCCCCAAGTTATTTTGTATGGGGTGATGATCGCGGGCGGTTACCAAACTGCCTCCGTCGTCAACCCGGGGAGACCCCTGCATAAGGGAGAAAGGGAGATCAAGACCCTAAAATTGGGGGATCAAATGGGAGACTATAAATTAACAAAGATCTTACCGGACCGGATTACCTTAGAAGCGAAGGAAGATTCATTTGAAGTACTTCTCTTCGATCCCAAGTTTCCCAAAAGACGACCGGAGATGAAAACAACGGCGAAGCCGGCCGAGGTAACGAGCCCTCTGCCAGTTCCGGCACCGGTTCCCCCGCCGACCCCCGCAGTGCCCCGACCCACTCTTCCCCCAGTGCGGCCAGTACCCCTGGAGCCCACGAGAGAAAGCGTGATCGAAACCCCAGCACCCAGGCCTGTGACGCCCACACCGATGCCCGATCCGGGTGTCTGGACGGGCAGAAGGCCCGTGCGGCCCCGTGCACCCGCAGAAGGTGGGGGGAGATAGATGTTGGCCGAAAGGAGTCCATGGAGGATGAAAATAAGGAGTTGGTTATGGATGGGATTTTTCATTCTGTTCTTCATGGTTGGAACCTTCAGTTGTGCGGGTAAAAAGGTGCAATTGAAGGAGCAGCCTCGGGCAGAGACCCTCCAGCCGCAAATAGAGGAGCGCCCAGATCAGCTCTCTAAGGAGAGCGCTGCCGCACCTCCACCTCCAGAGCAAGAAAAAACCATCCTTGGCGAAAGAGCTGAGGTTCTCAAGCAGGAGAAATTGCCAGAGCCTCGAATTCCTGCCCAACGGGCAGAAGGGATTCCCCCCACTTCACCTCCTCCCCCTGCCGCGGCAAAACCATCCGAGCCGATCAGGGGCTCAAAATTCGTCTTGAATTTCGACAATGCCGATCTCTATGAGGTGATCCGGGTCATTTCTGAAGTGATGAAAATCAATTACATCATCGACCCCAGGGTCAAAGGAATTGTTAATATCCATACCTCAGGCCAACTTTCCAATGAGGAAATCTTCCCGATCTTCCAATCCATTCTGGAATTGAATGGGGCCACTGCGGTGCAGAAAGGGATTCTTTATGAAATCGTCCCCTTCGCGGATGCTAAAAAAATATACACCTCTCCATTGACCGCCAAAGAGGCGGGAAAAACCCTGGCTGAAGAAAGGTACACCATCCAGATCATTCGCTTAAAATACATTCCGGCGGCCGAAGTCTCCAAGATGATCAAGCCTTTCCTCTCGGATGGGGCGGATATCGTGGAACAGCCTTCCCAGAATATCCTCATCATCGGCGACATCGCCTCCAACATCAGAAAATCCCTCGACATCATCGACCTCTTCGACGTCGATATCTTTGCCGATATGCGGGTCAGGATCTACCCCATTTTCAATGCGGATGTAAACGAGGTTGCCAAGGAGATGGAACGGATCTTCTCTTCTTTCGAAGTTTCCTTGAAATCAGCCCGTGGCGTGGGGATCACCTTCACCCCCATCACTCGAATTAATTCCCTCCTGGTTGTGAGTTCGATCCCCCAGATCTTCGAGAGAGTAGAAAAATGGCTTAGGGAGCTTGACAAAATTGCAGGCGAAGGAACGAAAATAAACGTCTTCGTTTACTATGTCCAAAATGCGAAGGCCAAGGATTTAGCTGATGTCCTGAAACAAGTTTATATAACCGAGAAAAGAGTTGAATTGAAAGAGAAGGGCGTGGCCCCTGCGGTGCCCAGAGGAGTGAGACCTCCCTCAACGCCTGCCCCATCCACCCCGAAGGAGGAAGGGGTTTTACCAGCGGGAGCGGTTCCTGAAGGAGAAATCACCATCGTCGTCGACGAGACCACCAATTCCTTGATCATCCGAGCCTTTCAGCGGGATTATAAGGCCATCCTGGAAACAATTAAAAAACTCGACCTCTACCCCAAACAGGTGTTGATCGAAGTTCTGTTGGCGGAGGTCACTCTCGACGAAGCGACCAAATATGGCCTGGAATTTTCCACGTTTACAGCAGGGGATTATTCAATTCAGATGGGAGGCACGCCCTTTCTGGGACTCGTGCCTACTCCGGATGCGTTTTCTTCGGGCCTCCGGTACTCAATCGTTTCGGCGGGCAAACTCGCCGCCGCTATTCATGCCTCGGCTACGGAAAATCGTTTAAAGGTCATCTCCTCCCCCCATATCCTGGCTTCGAACAACAAAGAAGCCAGAATCCAGATCGGGTCCTCCGAACCTATCCTGACCAATACATACACGACCCCGGGAGCACCGACCACGGACACCACGGCCATTGTATCTACTGGAATTGTAACAGGGACGATCGAGTACAAGGATATCGGTGTACTTCTGAGTGTCACCCCGCGCATCAGTGATGCCAAGCTGGTTACCCTGGAAATATCGATCGAGCAGAGCACGGTATCCCAAAAAAACCTGGGGAATCTCGCGAATGTCCCCTTTTTCCCGAAAAAGACGGCCAAGACATCTCTTTCGATCATGGAAGGCCAGACAATCGTCATCGGGGGAATGATCGAAGACTCCAAGAATACCACCAAAACAGGGGTTCCTTTTCTAAGCAAAATTCCCATCCTGGGCGCGTTGTTTGGTTACCATACGAATGAGAATATTTCGACGGAGACGATCCTCCTGATGACTCCTCACGTGATTACGGAGTTACAAGAATCGAATGAAATAACCAAGGAATTCCGGGAAAAAGTGCAAGAGCTCAAGAAAGAGTTCGAAGAGAGAGGAAAAAAAGAGATAAAAAAGTGAAATTGGAAAGCGGCTCATTTTTCGACCCCCGCTATTTTCCTCATGACGATCCTCAGCTTCCTCTCTGGTATTCCAAACCATGCCCAAAAAAATATTCATCATCGAAGACGAAAAGGACATCCGGGAGCTTCTGGAGCTTTACCTGAAGCGGGAAGGGTATGGGGTCCAAAGCGCCAAAGACGGGGAGGCAGGGTTGCAAAAGATTGCCAAGGAGCGATTTGACCTTATCCTGCTCGACCTGATGCTTCCCCAGATGGACGGGCTGGAAGTGTGCCGGATTCTAAGGTCTCAGCCGCAAACCGCAGACCTCCCCGTGATCATGCTTACAGCCAAGACGGAAGAAGCCGACCGCATCGTCGGGTTGGAAATGGGCGCGGATGATTATATCACCAAGCCCTTCAGCCCCCGGGAAGTCGTGGCCCGGGTGAAGGCGCTTTTCCGGCGGCTGGAGAAATCAAAGGCGAAAGAGATGAGGTACGAATACGGAGGAATCCTTCTGGACCTGTCGCAGCACGAAGTTACCTATCAAAAAAAGGTTCAGAGCCTGACCGCCAAAGAATTCAAGCTTCTGGAGTATTTGATGGTCAATAAAGGGCGAGTTCTTTCCCGGGATCAGCTGCTCAATGAAGTCTGGGGCTATGATTATTTCGGCACCACTCGCACCGTGGACGTTCATGTTGCCCGTCTGCGCCAGAAATTTCCGTTGCTGGATAAGTCCCTGATCTCCATCAAAGGATTAGGATACAAACTGCAAGAGGAACCATCGAAATGATGAGAGGCGGGTCGAGGTTGCGCTGGAAATTTATTTTCCTCTACCTGATCCCCGTATTCAGCGGCCTCTGGATAGCCGGTTTTTTTATGAGTCCGGACTCCGGGAGTTTCTGGCGGATCCTTTTTTCTTTTTTGATCGTTGCGGCATTCTTGATTCTGAATTTAGGGATTTCCCAGATGCTGATGAGACCTCTGGGAGAAATCACTGAGGCCGTCAAAAGGTTCACGCAGGGGTTCTTCAGCTGGAGAATTCACCTGCAGCATAAAAAAGATGAACTGGGAGAGCTGGGGAGTAACCTCAATCTTATGGCGGAAGGCATCCAAGAAAAAATCCTGTGGCTTTCCAAGAATCTGGCCGAATCCCAGGCTCTGCTGGCTGGTATGGAGGAAGGGGTTCTCGTCTTGGACCTAAAGGGCCGGGTGCAGAAAATAAATGAGGCAATGGAAACCCATGTTTTTTCCCTATCGCCTGCCGATGTGGGCAAACATTACCTGGAAGTTTTTCGCGACCCAGAGCTAAACGATCTCATTCAGGCGACCCTTGCCAGCAAGCAGGGCCAGCGGCGGAGTCTTTCTCTTCTGGGTCAACCTGGAAGATTCTATCATGTCCAGAGTTCTTTAATTCAAGATCCTGGAAGCGGCGTGGGGGGAGTCATCGTCGTCTTCCACGATGTAACAGACCTGAAGCGCTTGGAACGCGTTCGCCAGGAGTTCGTGGCTAACGTTTCCCATGAATTGCGTACTCCCCTGACGGCCATTAAAGGATACGTGGAAGCCCTGTTGGATGGAGGACCGGGAAATTCCGCGCAGGCGGAGCAGTTCCTGAAAGTCATCGATCGGCATGCCAGCCGGATGGACAAGATCGTCTCCGATTTGCTTCTTCTTGCGGAACTGGAATCTCCCGATTGGTCCCTGCAGAAGGAAGCCATCCCCATCCCGGAGTTAATTCGCTCGGCCGTGGATGCTCTTCGTCCCATGGCGGAATCGAAAAGGCAAACCCTCCAACTTCGGATCCCTCCGGAGCTTGCATCCATCATGGGCGATGGACAAAAAATCCATCAGGTGATCTTGAATCTTCTGCATAACGCCATCAACTACACCCCAGAAGGGGGCCAGATCTCCATCGAAGTTCGGGCCGATCCCCCTGGCGTGGAGTTTTCTATTTCCGACACGGGCATAGGCATTCCAGCCGAAGATCTTCACAGAATCTTCGAGCGGTTTTATCGAGTGGATAAGGGACGTTCGCGGGAACTGGGGGGAACGGGATTGGGCCTATCGATCGTCAAGCACATCGTCGAGGCTCACGGGGGGCGGGTGAGCGTCGCAAGTAAACTGGGCCAAGGCTCTCGCTTTAGTTTCTTCCTTCCTTAAACCTTAGAATACCCATCCTTCCGTTTATCCTCCCGCAACTCCGGTCTTCTATATTGAGTGGAACCCGATACCGCAAAAAGGTTTTTTAAAATGAACTTGATCCCGTGTTCTTTTTCTGGTTATTATAAGAAGCTTTATGGGAGAAACTTTCAGAAAAATAAAAATGAAAGCCGAAGGCCTGGATTTTTTTTACGGTTCGTTCCAGGCCTTGAAGAATATCAATCTCGACGTCAAAGAGAGACAGATCACGGCCCTCATTGGACCCTCGGGCTGCGGCAAGTCCACCTTCCTCCGGACCCTCAACCGGATGAACGACCTCATCCCGCACACGCGCCTGTTGGGCTCAATTTTTTTGGACGGAGAAAACATCTACGCGCCCAACGTCAATCCTGTCAGCCTCAGGCACAGGGTAGGAATGGTCTTTCAGCGCCCGAACCCTTTTCCCAAGTCCATTTTTGAAAATGTGGCCTTCGGCCCTAAAGTTTTGGGGGCCCATCCTCAATCTCACCTTTTCGAGATCGTCGAGAAAAGCCTCAAGGGAGCCGCTCTCTGGGAGGAAGTGGTGGATCACCTCCAGCACCCTGCCACCGAGCTTTCTCTCGGCCAGCAGCAACGCCTGTGCATCGCCAGGGTCCTGGCCATCCAGCCAGAAGTCATCCTCATGGACGAGCCCTGCTCGGCCCTGGATCCCATCGCCACCTTGCGGATCGAAGAGTTAATGCAGGAGCTGAAGCGAGATTACACCATCGTCATCGTAACGCATAACATGCAGCAGGCCGCCCGGGCCTCCGACTGGGTGGGTTTCTTCTTGCTCGGCGAATTACTGGAATATGGTTCGAGCGCGGACATCTTCACCCGGCCCAAAGATCAGCGGACAGAAAACTACATCACCGGAAGATACGGTTGAGGAGATGGGCATGCGGCAGCCGCTGAATTGGGTTTGGGCCTGCGCTTTTTTCATCCTGCCCACCCTCCTGGGGGGTTGCCAGAAGCCCCAGGGTGGTTTGACCGTGGTGGGGTCCACGTCGGTCCAACCCTTTGCCGAGGTTTTAGCTGAAGAATACATGAGCCATCATTCCCAGGGAAAAATATACGTCCAGGGGGGAGGATCTAGTGCAGGAATCCAGGCTGTCCGGACTGAGGCCGCCGAGGTGGGCATGTCCTCGCGGGCGTTGATGCCCGATGAGCATGACCTGATTCCTGTCCCCATCGCCTATGATGCCATCGCCATCATCGTCCATCCAAGCAACCCGCTTACCAATTTGAGCATAGATCAAATCAAAGGAATTTTTTCGCGTCAGATGACCAACTGGAGGGAAGCAGGGGGGCGCAACCATCCCCTCACGCTGGTGACCCGGGAAGAAGGGTCGGGAACTCGAGAATCCTTTCAGCACTTCATCATGGGGAAAACGGAGATCAGCCTGGCGGCCTTGGTCCAGGACTCTAACGGGGCGATCCGTCAGGTCGTCGCTGATGATCCCAATGCCATCGGGTATATTTCCTTGGGCCTGGTGAATGACCGGGTAAAGGCCCTTAAGATCGATGGAGTCGAAGCAAACGTCGAGAACATCAAAAAAAGACGCTACCAGTTCGTCCGTCCTTTCCTGTTCGTTTTTAAGACCCAGCCTCAGGGAATGGCCAAGAATTTCCTCGATTATATTTTGAGTCCGGAAGGTCAGAAATTGCTCGTCCAGGAAGGACTGGTCAGCGTGACCACCCTTACGGGTTCCCCAAGGGAACCTCAGCGTCCGAAAAATGCTTAGAGAAAAAATAATCGAAAAAGGTTTCTTCTTCGTGGCCTTCTCCTCCATTTCCATACTGGCCTTGATCGCTTTTTTTATTTTCGCGCAGGGAGTGCCGCTCATCTGGAGAGTGGGGCCCGCTTCCTTCCTCCTGGGTGAACGCTGGTTTCCCAGCCATGGGTCTTTTGGCATTTTTCCGATGATCGTGGGCTCTTTCTGGGTAACCTTAGGGGCATTGATCGTGGGGGTTCCGTTGGGGGTGGCCTGTGCTGTGTTTCTGTGTGAACTGACTCCTCCATCCGTCAGCATGGTCTTGCGGCCCACGATTCAGCTTCTGGCCGCCATCCCCTCGGTCATCTACGGGTTTTGGGGTTTGATTGTGCTCGTGCCGCTGATCCGAAATAACCTGGGAGGCCCGGGGTTGAGCGTCCTGGCAGGCTCGCTCGTCTTGGGGATCATGATCCTGCCGACGATCATCAGCATCTCCGAAGATTCCTTACGCGCCTTACCCCGCACCTTTAAAGAAGGCGCCCTATCCCTGGGAGCTACCCATTGGCAGACGATCTGGCGGGTTTTGCTGCCGGCTGCGCGGTCTGGTATCGTGGCCAGTGTGATCCTGGGCATGGGAAGGGCCGTCGGTGAAACGATGGCCATGATTATGATCCTGGGAAACGCCGTGCAAATGCCCCGCTCCATCCTGGACAGCGCGCGCACTTTGACGACCAACATTGGGATCGAGATGGGCTATGCCACGGGCGACCATCGCCAGGCGCTTTTTGCCACCGGGGTGGTCTTATTTTTTATCATCATGGGCCTGAACACATTGGCCATCGTTATCTCCAGGAGGAGGCGAGCCTGACCTCGATGATCTCCCGGTTTACGAGCCAAAGGGTCGGCAAGGGAGTGGTATGGGTGGCTGCTTTTTCCACCTTGGCAGTAATGATCTGGATCCTCTTGCAGGTCCTGGTGGAAGGATTGCCGCTGTTAAATCTTGATTTTTTTATGGATTCGCCCCGACAAATGGGGCGAACCGGCGGGATTTTTTCGACCATCATCGGAACCCTGGCTTTGACCGCAGTCGCCATTGTCATCGCCACGCCCCTGGGTGTGGGAACGGCTGTTTACCTCAGGGAATACACCCGAGAGAGCCGGGTCAGCCGAATCATCCGGTTCGGCACGGATTGCCTGGCCGGAGTTCCCTCCATCATATTTGGCCTCTTCGGTTTCGTCTTTTTCGTTATCCTTCTGCGGATGGGCTGGTCCATTCTCTCCGGCGGCCTTACGCTGGCAGCGATGATCTTGCCGACGATCATTTGTACGGCAGAAGAGGCCATCAAAGCCATCCCCTATTCTTACCGGGAAGTTAGTTTTGCTTTGGGAGGGACCCGCTGGCAGACGGTGGCCAAGGTGATCTTACCCAATGCCATGCCGGGGATTTTTACGGGAGTTCTCCTGGGAGTTGGCCGGAGCGTGGGGGAGACCGCGGCCATTATCCTGACCGCAGGGTCTTCTCTCCTCATTCCCACCTCCCTTTTTTCTCCGACTCGGACGATGTCCGTTCATTTTTATATCCTGGCCCGGGAGGGCATTTCCATGGAGATGGCCTATGCCACCGGAGCTGCCTTGATTCTGATGATCTTGGGCATCAACACCCTGGCCAACTGGTTACTCTGGCGTTACTTCCGAAAAGTGGGAGGATAATGGCTCATGCCTGAAAAAGCCAAAATCGTCCTGGAGCATTTCCATTTTTACTACGGGGCCGACATGGCGTTGAAAGAGGTCAACCTGCAAATCCCCCCCCGGCAAATTTTCGCGATTCTGGGGCCCGCCCGGAGTGGGAAAACAACTCTCCTCAAGAGCCTGAACCGCCTAACGGATCTAATCTTCGGGACGAATCACACCGGCCATATTTTCCTCGACCACCAGGAAATTTATGATTCGCAAATTTCCCTGCCCGAGCTGCGCCGCAGGGTCGGAATGGTCTTTGACCTGCCGACGCCGCTCCCTCAGTCGGTCTTCGAAAACGTCGCCTATGGCCCGCGCCTCAAAGGGATTGCGCAGAAGCGGCGGCTGGAGGAAATCGTGGAAAAAGCGCTGCGGGCTGCGGTCCTATGGGAGGAAGTGAAGGACCGAGTATCCAGCTCTGCCCTGCGCCTTTCGGGGGGGCAGCAGCAGAGACTGTGTATCGCCCGAGTTCTGGCTCTGGAACCCGAAGTCATCATGCTGGATGAGCCCTGTTCCGGGCTGGACCCCATCTCGACGGCCAGCATCGAGAGATCGCTCACTGAACTCAAGGAAAAGTACACGGTCATCCTCGTGCCGCATAACATCCAGCAGGCTTCCCGCGTGGCGGATCGGGTGGGTTTTTTTCTGAGCGGAGAACTGGTCGAAGAAGGCCCGGTGGATCAGATCTTCACCAGGCCCAAAGACAAGCGGACCGAGGATTACATCAGCGGAAAATTCGGTTAAAAAGAAAGGAGGCGCGATGGCCACCCATTTTCAGCAAGAATTGAATAAATTGAAGGAGAACCTCTTGCAAATGGCTGGACTGGCCGAGCGGGCCATCAGCAATGCCGTGGAGGCACTGGTGAAAAGGGACACGGCCCTGGCCGAAAGGACCATTGCTGAGGATGAAAAGATCAACCAGATGGAAATCGTGATCGATGACTGGTGTTTGAAACTCCTGGCTTTGCACCAACCCATGGCCGCGGATTTGCGCTTCATCACTTCGGCCATGAGGATTAATACGGAGCTGGAACGGATCGGGGACCAGGCGGTGAACATCGCCGAGAGGGTCATTTCTCTGAATCAAGAGCCGCAGCTCAAGCCGTACATCGATATTCCCCGGATGGCCGAGATTACCCAGTCGATGGTCAAAGACGTCCTCGATGCCTTCGTCAATGGAGACGCCAAGCTTGCCCGTTCGGTCTGCGAGCGAGACGATCAGGTCGATGGCTTGAATGATCAAGTTTTTCGGGAGCTGCTCACTTACATGATGGCCGACTCCAAGACCATTACCCGGGCTGTTCACCTGATCATCGTCAGCCGTTGTCTGGAGCGGATCGCCGACCATGCCACCAACATCGCCGAGGGGGTCATCTTTATGGTTAAGGCCCTGGTCATCAAACACCACGCCGACACTCGACCCGAGAAGGAAAAAGAATGAATTTCGCTGCCCGGCAAAATGATATTGGGGTGGGCCCCGCTGGGCTCCCCATTATTCCTTTTTTTTCTTACACTCGTCGTAACCCAAGGCCATATTGTACAAGGCCCGGTCGAAAAAGAGGATCACCCGGTTGTTTAGCTCCAGGGCACGGAGCAATTCGTAGGCGCTGTCTAAGAAGCCCACGTGTAAGATGTAGAGCCACAGGTGGCGGCGGAAGAGAATAAAAGAATAAATCAATTCCGGGAGGGGAAACCCTTCTCGGTAACGATCCTCCCCATATTTTTTGTAAAACCTGGCGCTTTCCTCCCTAGGGGTCTCCAACCTGAGCCAATGTCCGAGTCTTTTATACGTATTTAGAGCCCTTTCGTAAAGGTAGTCCGGGTTAAAGGTATGGTAGAAAGGAGTATGAAAATTCTTGGTAACATCCTGCAACCACTGCTTGGCCAATGGATCTGCGTTCCTTTCGATCAATTCCACCAATGACTGAGAAATCATCTTTTCCTCCTTGACAAATCAATGGGTTTCCCAAAATTTAATCACAGAGGATACAGCGCGGCATAGCCGCAACCAAAAGAAAGACCCATTTTGATCACCCCCTCAGCCCTATCCCTCCCCCTCGGAGGGGGAGCTTGCCCTGGGGAGAAAGGCAAAGGGTGAGGGGAAAAATGAGATTGTCGCCAGATTTGCTTAATAGAATATCCAGAAATTGAACATTAGGGGTACAGAGAAATTACCCTGAAGAACAGATCTTTTTCAGGTTCGCTTTGAAAGGCTTTTGCATGATTCCTTTTTCCGTGCCCAACCATGCTTTGGATGGCCCGGGCTACCTCCTGGTAAGTCGAGCATTCCAGGTAAAATTCTTTCGCTGGAAGCTTAGTTTGGTCCAGGAGAGCAGGTTTGCCCTTTTTCCATTCGAGGGTTTTAAAAGTCATGATCGTAAAGTAGCATAGCGGAGGCTGCCTCATCAAGGAGAAATCGGCGCTTGTCCACTCCCGGCCGATCTTGATTCCCTCACCTCCTCTGCGGCTGCGCCCGGGCAAGGCCAGAACGTTGGGCCCAGGCGGGAGGATCCCGCCTTAGGCGGGACTGGGCTCATGGACTCGCTTGGGGAGCGGCAAAAAGATCTTTTACTTTTGCATTATCCTCGCATTTTTTGATAATATAAAAAATAGAAGAGGGGAGAGATGATCATGAAGGGCCGATGGAACAACCCCAAAATATTTTTGGTAAGCTGCCAGATCCTTGTCTTCTTTCTTTTGGCCATCCGGCCCGCGGAAATGCTGGGGGCGCAGCGGCCGATCCGCGTCGGATTCCCTGTCCCTCTGACGGGAGCTTTCGGCAGGGACGGACGTTTAGTGAGGGATGCCTATCTATTCTGGGAAGAAACGGTCAATACCAAGGGAGGAATTGAAGTCCGAGGCAAGCGGGTCCCCGTAGAATTGATTTTCTATGATGACCAAAGCGACCCCCCGACGAGCGCCAAGCTGACGGAAAAGCTGATCACTGAGGATAAAGTGGATCTGCTCCTGGGCGGGTTCGGGAGCAGCCAGGTAATGGCTTCCAGCGCCGTCTCGGAAAAATTCCACTACCCCCTGATTTCCGGAGCTGCCAGCACGCTCAAGCTTTTTGCCCGGGGGTTCAAATATTATTTTTCCCTCCTGGGGAAAGCGCCGGAAGAAGTTCGGGGATGCGTGGAAATCCTGCCCGCGCTTAAACCCCGTCCGGAGACTGCGGCCATCATCGGGGCGAACATTCCCTTTACGGCGGATGCCGCAGATGGGTTTAAGTTCTATGCGCAGAAAATGGGCATTCAAATAGCCCATTTCGAGCTCTTCCCGATGGCTTTAACCGACTACAATCCCCTGCTGCTGAAAGTAAAAGAAAAAAAACCGGATGTGCTTTTGGTGGGGTCTCACTCTCTGGTGGCCATGCGAGTGATCCAGAGTATGAAAGAGATTGATTTTTCCCCGAAAGGAGTTTTTTTTAGCTACGGGCCCACGGTCCCAGATTTTATTCAATCCCTGGGAAGTGACGCGGAGTATGTTTTCGCAGCTTCCGAATGGACCCCCAATCTTCCCTACCGGGATGAGATTTTTGGAACGGCCCGGGATTTCTACAAGCGATATTCTCAGCGCTTCGGCCGAGCTCCAGATTTTGTCGAGGCGGCGAGCCTGGCCGGAGCCTTAGTTCAGCAGCAGGCGGTGCAGGAACTGGGCCTCATCCCCCCCTTGAAAGACCGAGATCGGGAAAGAATCATGCGGTACCTATATGCGAAGCGCTTCGACAATTTTTACGGCCCGATCCGATTTGGCCCCGATGGAGCGAACGAAATTCATCCTCCTTTGGTGGTCCAGGTTCAGGGGGGAAAGCTGGTTCATGTTTTTCCACCGGATACAGCCGAGGGGAGACCGATCTACCCCATGAAATCTTGGAAAGAACGATGACGTAGTGGAAAGCGCGGTGAAGCCATGAAATCCCACCGGTAAACTTTGCCTCATGCTCCTTTTCCTGCAATCACTGGTCAACGGGCTCTTGCTCGGGGGCATTTATGCTTCCTGCTCGGCGGGCTTTTCCTTGGCTTTCGGAGTCATGGGCGTAGTGAACCTGAGCCACGGGGACTTCGTGATGGTGGGGGCTTTCCTCACCTACTGGCTTTATATCCTGGCAGGATTCGATCCCTTCCTGACTCTCCCCTTCACCTTCATCGCTCTTTTTTTCCTGGGCTTTTTCCTGCAGCGGCTGGCCATCAACCGGTTGGTAGGGGCACCCCCCATCATGTCTTACCTGCTGACCTTTGGCTTTCACCTGGTGCTGACCAACCTGGCTTTGAGGGCTTGGACGGCGGACTACCGCACAGTGAAAACTTCCTATTCAGGGCTAAATCTGAATCTCCTGGGAGTGGTTCTCCCTTACTCCCGGCTGGCCACATTCGCCTTGGCCATGGTTGTGATTCTTGGGCTCTATCTTTTTATCTACCGTACCGAAATGGGGCGAGCGATCCGGGCCACGGCCCAGGACCGGGAAATGGCTCGCCTGATGGGAGTGAAGATTTTCAGAATTTACACTTTCACGTTTGCTTTAGCCACGGGCATCACGGGCTTGGCGGGATCCCTGATTTCGACCACCTTCGTCCTTTATCCTCAGATGGGGCTTCCCTTCACGATCACCGCTTTTTGCGTGGTAGTCCTGGGCGGAATGGGCTACATTCCTGGAACTCTTTGGGGCGGGATGATCCTGGGGGTCTTCGAATCCCTGACGACCACCTACCTGACCGCCGGAATATCACTGGCCCTTTCCTTTTTTCTTCTACTCCTGATTCTGGTCATCCGGCCAGCGGGCCTCTTCGGGAAAGGAATTGTGGAGTAAAAATTGACCATGTCCCGGCACCCTCTCCCCTCAAGATATATTTTATTCGGGCTCCTTACCGGCGGGATCATTTTGGGAACCCTCCCCCTTTTCGGCCTGGAAGGTTACCGGTTGCGCCTCCTTTCCCTGGTCTTTATGTGGGTGGCCCTGGCCGGTTGCTGGAATATGATGTCGGGGTATACTGGATACATTGACTTCGGCCCGGTGGCCTATTTCGGGGTCGGGTCCTATGGCACCGCGATCCTGATGATCAAAGGGGGCCTTCCCTTTTTCCTAAGTGTTTTTCTTTCGGGATGGATCTGCGCCGGCTTGTCTCTGGCCGTTGGCCTCCCCACCTTGAGGTTGCAGGGGGCTTACTTTGCCATCGCCACTTTTGCGGCGGCGGAGGCCATGAAGCAGGTGATCCTCGAGTGGGATGGAGTGGCTGGCTTGGAATTTTTCGGGGGCGCCCACGGGTTGACCCTTCCCCCGGCACCGCCCGAGGTCTTTTTTTATTACGTCCTGCTTTTTTTCATGGGGTTAATCGTCGGGCTGACCGCGCTATTGGAGAGGAGCAAGTTTGGCTATGGCCTGCGCGCGATCCGGGAAGCGGAACAGGCCGCAGAGCTGAGCGGTGTTCCGACGCTGGGAATCAAAGTGCGGGCGTACGTGCTGGCCTCGAGCTTGATCGGGTGTATCGGGGGGGTGGAGGCTTACTGGCTGACCTATATCATCCCGGATGATGTCTTCAACGTGATGCGAACCATCCAAATGGTCACCATGACCCTTATGGGGGGGATGGGGACCGTACTCGGGCCGGTGATCGGGGCGAGCTTTCTCACGCTGATTTCAGAATATCTGGGCGCAAAATTTGTATACGATTATTTAATCTTTGTAGGGGGAGTCATCGTTATTGTGATCCTTCTCCTTCCCCAGGGCATTATGGGGACCGTCTTGAGGAAAAAAGGATGGAGTCGGTGACGCTTCTGGAGTGCCGGCGGGTCACCAAGCGCTTTGGAGCGCTGGCAGCGGTCCGTGATTTCTCTTTTTCTCTTAGGGCGGGAGAGATCCTGGGATTGATCGGTCCCAACGGTTCAGGAAAGACCACCCTCTTTAATGTAATTGTGGGAATCCATTCCCCCGATGGAGGGGAGGTTTTATATCGCGGCAAATCGATCGCTCATCTTCCCCCCCATGAGATCTGCCGGAAGGGGATTGCCAAGACCTCCCAGATCCTACAGCCCTTCAGTAACCTGAAAGTATTCGAGAATGTTCTGGTAGCCGCCCTATACGGAAGAAACTTGGCGATGCGCCAAGCCCAGGAAGAAACCGAGAGGATCCTGATGTCTGTGGGGCTGGATGGGCTGCGGGACGACCCGGCTGGAAAAATCCCGTTTCCCCTGCGCAGGCGCCTGGAATTAGGCCGGGCCCTGGCGACGGGCGCGGAGGTATTGCTCTTAGATGAAGTCATGGCCGGCCTTACACCCGCCGAAGTCGAAGAGGCACTGGAGATTCTAAAAAAAATCAGAACCCAGGGGAGGACCCTTATTCTGGTGGAACATGTGATGCGAGCGGTCATGGGGATTTCCGAGCGCATCATCGTCCTCAACCATGGGGAGAAGATTGCCGAGGGTGCCCCCGAAGAGGTGGCTGGGAATCTCGAAGTCATCAACGCCTACTTGGGCAAACGTTATGCTTGACGGTTTCGTCACCCGCTTCCGGGGAAAAAGGAAACTATTGCCGCCTTTACGGCGACTTTTCACGGGATGATCATGCTTGAGATCGACCGAATCAACGTTTTTCAGGGAGAGGTGCATGTCCTGTGGGATCTGTCCCTGCAAGTCTCCCTGGGGGAGATCGTGACCGTCATTGGACCCAACGGGGCTGGCAAGAGCACTTTGCTAAAAGCCGTGGTCAACCTCCTGCCCCCATCCAAGAACGAAGAGGGGAGGGGAGCAGGGGGCGGCAAAATCACGTTCATGGGAAGGGATCTCCGGGGTCTTTCGCCGGAGGAAACAGTGAGTCTGGGGATGGCCATCGTTCCCGAGGGGGCGCGAGTTTTCTTGGAGATGACCGTCCTGGACAACCTGAAGATGGGTTCCTACGTCGCATCCGCCAGGGCCCAAAGAAAAGAGACGTTGGAAGAAGTCTTTGGCCTTTTCCCCAAGTTGCGGGAGCGCATGCATCAGAAAGCCAGAACCCTGAGCGGCGGGGAACGTCAGATGCTGGCCATCGGAAGAGCCCTCATGTCCAAACCGGCTCTTCTGCTTTTGGACGAGCCATCCCTCGGCCTTCAACCCCAACTGGTGATCAGAACTTTTGACGCGGTAACAGAGATCCACCGCCGGGGGGTGGCCGTTCTCCTGGTCGAGCAAAACGTGCAATTCTCCTTGGAGATCAGCCACCGGGCCTATGTCTTAGAAAACGGTAGAGTCGTTTTAGAAGGGAAGGGCTCCGAGCTCCTGAGCAACGAGCACATAAAAAAATTCTATCTAGCCATGTAGCCTCCTCCGGATCATAAATTCAAACGGGTCAGGGTTTGCTGTTCCAGGAGTAACGTGGGTTGCAAGCGGTCATAACCATCATGTAGCTTGGGGAATCACCAAAGTCACGTTGGATGAGGCGGAAAAAAAACAGTGAGGCAAAATTGATTTTAAGAACAAAATTTAATACAAACGTAATAAATAAAGTGACATCACCCCCTCCTTTACCCTGTGGAGTAGTTGAATTTACTCCACAGGGCAAGCCCTCCCCCCTTGAGGGGGAAGGTGTGAAAAAATTGGGGGGAATATGAAAATTTCTCTTTACTAGCCATATGGCTATATGATAAAATGGCCTCTATCCTGAGAATCCCTCTGGAGGTGGCCGACATGGGTTACTTTTCAAAGGTGCAAGTGATCGAACGGGCCAAGGGGCAACGGCAGTTCTATTTGATCTGCCCCGCTGCCCTGGCCCAAGCCTTGGAGATAGAAAAAGGCGAAACCATCGAGTGGGTGGTGGAAGATAAGTGGACCCTGAGGGTAAGACGGGGCGAGGCCAAAGCTGCTCAGGCCCGGAGGGGGCGCCATGAGCGATAAATCCTTTCCCGTCCTTTCCCGGGCAGAAAGAAGGCGTGCCGCCCGGTGCAAGCCTGTAAATCGGCAGCAGCTTTTGTTGCGCAGTGTGGATGTTGAGAAGTTGGTCGAAGATGACCATCCCGTTCGAGCGATTTGGGAGCTGGTGGATGGAGCGGATCTGGAGCTCTTTTACGAGGCGATTGAAGCGATCGAGGGGGAAGCGGGTCGTTCGGCTTGGGACCCCCGGGTGCTGATCAGTCTTTGGCTCTATGCGTATAGTCGGGCGGTGAGTTCGGGGCGGGAGATTGCGCGGCGGTGCGAATACGACCCGGCTTATCAGTGGTTGACCGGCTTGGAGAGGGTTAACCATCACACGTTGTCGGATTTTCGGGTTCAGCATGAGCAAGCTCTCGATGAGTTGTTCGTCCAGGTTTTGGGGGTGCTGAGCCATGAGGGGCTGATGACCCTGGAGCGAGTGATGCATGACGGGGTCAAGGTAGAGGCGGGGGCCTCGGATAAGAGTTTTCGGCGGGAAGGGACCCTGGAGAGGCATTTGGATTTGGCCCGGCAGCAGGTGAAGGAAATGAAGGAAAAAGAAGAAGAGGTCTGTTGTCCGGAGGTCAGTGAGCGAAGGGCCAAGGCCCGGGAGCGGGCCGTGCGGGAGAAGAAAGAGCGTTTGGAGTCGGCTTTGAGGGAGCTGAAGCGGATCCAAGAGGGTCCGTCCAGCCCCGAGAAGCGGGAGAAAGCCCGGGCCAGCACGACGGACCCGGAGGCTCGGATCATGCAGCAGCCCGGCGGGGGTTTTGCTCCCGGTTACAATGTGCAGATTTCGACGGATGCCAAGGCCACTGTGATTGTTGGGGTGGGGGTCAGCCAAGCGGCCAATGATGCCGCCGAGCTGATTCCGGCCGTGGAGAGGATTGAGGCCAACTTGGGGCAGGTTCCTCGGCAGATGGTCGTAGATGGCAGTTTCATCAACCAGCAGAATCTGGTGGAGATGGAGGGCAGAAAGATTGAGGTGATTGGGCCGGTGCCCGATCATTCGAGCCAAACGGGGGCCGCGTTGCAGAAGCGGGGGGTGGCTCCCGAGTTTTTCCCGGATGCTTTTGTCTACGATCCGGAGGGGAATAGTTACACTTGTCCCGCCGGTCAGAAGCTGGCTTACGAAGGGGAGGAGAAGAGGGGGTTTTCGGTTCGCCACCGCTATCGGGCCCGGGTGGGGGATTGTCAGGGCTGTGGGTGTAAAGAGCTGTGTTGTCCGGACTCCAAGGTTCGTTCGCTGGTGCGGACGGAAGAGCCTGCGGAAGTGAAGGCTCATCGGCAAAAGATGGAAACGGAGTCGGCCCGGACGATATACAAGCAACGGCCCGCCGTCGCGGAATTTCCCAACGCTTGGATCAAAGAGAAGTTTGGCCTGAGACAGTTTCGTTTGCGCGGTTTGATTAAGGTTCGGATAGAGGCCTTGTGGGCTTGTCTGACCTACAATATCTGCCAATGGATTCGTTTGTGTTGGAGGCCGAAGCAGGCGGTGAGCGTCGGGAGTTGAGTTCCCGAAGAGGGAGACGTAATTCCCCAGAGGAGGGGAGGAGAAGCTTTCTATGGTTTTTATTGACCCTATGGAATGGCTCACAGTTGATCCCTAAGATTATTTTTCGGCGCTAAGCTTAAATTTTTCCCGTTTATGATCCATCGCCCTTCCACAACCCAATTTTTTCACACCTTCGGGGAGGGGAGGGGGGGGGGTAAAAAAAATTAATTCGTTTGTATTAGTTCAACCCAGGGTCGATAAAGGGTTGAAAGATAGGTGAGAAAAGGCTCGAAAAAGTCTGAAAATTCGGCTGTCCCCAGTTCGATTCTGGGCCTCGGCACCAGAAAGAATAAGGGATAACGAATGGCGAAATGATCCAAATATGAATTTACCGCCCCTTCTCGGCATGCAAGGAATTAGCAAGTCATTCCCGGGCGTCATGGCCAATGATCACGTCGATTTGAAGATCTACAGGGGCGAGGTCCATGCCCTTTTGGGAGAGAACGGGGCCGGGAAAAGTACGCTCATGAAGATCCTGTACGGGTTTTACCGGGCGGATTCGGGAGAGATCCAGCTGAACGGTCAACCCGTTAAGATTCGCTCTCCCCACGAGGCGCGTCGCTTCCATATCGGCATGGTCTTTCAGGATTTCATCCTAATCCCTGCTTTGAGTGTTGCGGAAAATATCGCACTCTTCCTGTCCAATTTACCCGCCGTTCTGAACAAGGCGCGGATGATTAGGCGGGTCGAGGAGATTTCGGAACGATATAGTCTGCGAGTGGATCCCCGGGCTCCCATCTGGCGACTCTCCATCGGGGAGCGGCAGAAAGTGGAGGTGCTCAAGCTGCTCCTGGCGGACGCGCAGATCCTGATCCTCGATGAGCCTACCCGGAGCCTGGCGCCCCCGGAAATCGCCGGACTCTTTGGGGTCTTCGCCAACTTGCGTCGCGATGGATACGCCGTGGTCTTCATTACCCACAAATTGAAAGAAGTCCTGGCCTGCGCGGACCGAATCACGGTGATGCGTCATGGCCAAGTCGCTGGCACGCTCGCTGGCTCCGAAGCGACGGAAAGCGGGCTCGTCTCTCTGATGTTTGGCCCAGAGGTCGTCGAATCTACGCGCCGCCGGGTTGAAACCCGACCCCGGGGGAGGAACCTCTCCTCAAATTGCAGGGGATCAATACCGAGGGCCAAGGAGGCGTTTCGGGCCTCCAAGAAATCAATTTGACCGTCTTCCCGGGTGAAATTGTCGGTGTAGCCGGCGTCTCCGGGAATGGACAGAAGGAACTTGGCGATGTGGTTCTTGGCCTTGAGAGATGTTCTTGCGGGGCTAAATATCTGTGGGGTCAGGAAGCGACCCGCTGGTCGGTCGCCCGTATCCTTACGAGTGGAGTGGCCTTCATCCCGGAAGATGCGCTGGGGATGGCCGCCTTCGCCGGGCTGACAGTGCAGGAGAACATGGCCTTGTCGAATACGCGCAAGTATGCGGGTCCGGGGGGCCTCTCGATGGATTGGGACGCGGTCCGCGCGGACTTGGAGCGCTCCCTGAAGCGCCTGGGGTTCACGATCCCGTCTTTGAATATCCGGCTGGGAACTCTCTCCGGTGGGAACATCCAACGGGTCATCCTGGCTCGGGAGATGGCCCGCGATCCTAAGCTGATTATCGCCTTCTACCCTACCCGCGGTCTCGACGTGCGCAGCGCTGGGGCGGCGCGGGACCTGCTCTTGGCCTCCCGGGACGCGGGGGCGGGCGTCCTCCTGATTTCGGAGGATCTGGGGGAGCTGTTCTCACTCAGTGATCGCCTGATGGTCTTGTTCCGGGGGCGAATCGTGGCCACGACCACTCCCCAGGAAATCACGATCGACGAGGTGGGCTACCTGATGACGGGTTCGAGAGGGGAGCATGGGCGAAGCGGGTAAGCTGACTGCCGGGACTGTGCGGTTTCGTGAGGGCCGGCTATTGAGCCTTTTCCGATTCGGCGGACTCTTCGGGCTGGCGTTCTTCGTTTTTGCCATGGTGTTGTTGATCTTCGGCAAGAACCCCGTCCGCGCCTATGCGGATATTCTGTCCAGCACGCTTGGCAGCGTCTACGGATTTTCCGAAGTGCTGGTGAAGATGATCCCGCTGGTTCTTACGGCCGCCGCCGTGGCTGTGCCGTCCAAGATCTGGCTCATCAATGTAGGGGGAGAAGGGCAGCTCTACATCGGGGCCTTGTTCGCTACCTGGGGAGCCCTCAACTTCAGCAGCTTGCCAGCGTGGATCCTCCTGCCCTTGATTTTCGTGCTGGGATTCTTCGGGGGGGGCCTATGGGCCTCGATCTCCGGAATCCTCCGCGCCAGAGGCTGGGTCAGCGAGACCATTTCCACCCTGTTGTTGAATTATGTGGCCATCCTGCTGGTAAACTTTTTCGTCTTCGGCTCCTGGAAAGATCCGGAAAGCGCCAACTATCCCCAGACGGCTCCATTTCCCGATGCCGCCACCTTACCCGCATTTGGTGGCACCCGAGTTCACCTGGGGTTTATCTTTGCTCTCTGCTCCCTTATTCTGTTCTATCTCGTTCTATCCCGGACTCGCTGGGGCCTCGAAATGCGCGCGATCGGCGCCAATCCAGAGGCGGCTCGCCGCAATGGAATCTCCATCGCCAGGTATATCGTCCTGCTCATGTTTATCGGCGGTGGGATCGCTGGCCTGGCAGGGATGAGTGAAGTGTCCGCGATTCAGGGCCAGCTCCGGCCGAACCTCTCCCCCGGCTATGGTTTCACCGGTTTCCTGATCAGCTGGATGGCCGGGGGCGACCCGCTGGGAATCGTGGCTGCGGCCTTCCTGCTCGCAATCATTAGCGCGGGTGGGGACATTCTCCAGATGACGCAGGGAATTCCGGGTTCGGTGGTGAACATCTTGATGGCCCTCATTTTATTTGTCGTGCTGGCTCGGCGCGGTCCGAAGGGAGGAGGGAGATGATCGGATCATTTTTCGCTGGCCTCCTTTCAGGGTCGATCTCTGCGGGAACGCCTTTGCTTTATGCTACGCTCGGAGAGGTCATCGCGGAGCGGGCGGGCATCATCAACCTGGGTCTGGAAGGAGTGATGCTCATGGGGGCTGTGGTAGGCTTCAGTACTACGGTTCACACGGGCAGTGCGGCGCTGGGTATTTTTGCAGCCGCTCTGGCAGGCGGGATCTTTAACATGGTATTTGGATTCCTGGTGATCACCCGCCGGGCCAATCAGCTGGCGAGCGGGTTGGCGCTGATGTTCTGCGGCGTGGGTCTCAGCGCTCTGCTGGGCGCTCCTTATATCGGCAGCCGGATCCAAGGGCTGAATGAAATTCGGATCCCCCTCCTTTCTGATCTCCCCGTCGTGGGGGCAACTTTCTTCCAGTATGATATACTCATTTATTTAACTGTCCCGATCGCTATTCTTGGGTGGTGGGTTCTCTTTTACACCCGCTGGGGATTGAGCTTGCGGGCCGTGGGGGAGGATCCCACGGCGGCGTTTGCGGCCGGCAAGAACCCCTACGCGTTGCAATACCAGGCTCTTTTGATTGCCGGGGTCCTCGGCGGGATTGCGGGAGCGCATCTTTCTCTGGCGTCGGCCAAGACGTGGGCGGAATGGATGACGGCCGGGCGGGGCTTCATTGCGGTGGCGCTGGTGATCTTTTCCAAGTGGCATCCGTTACGGGCCATCGTCGGAGCATTGCTGTTTGGCGGCGCGATTTCGTTTCAGCTCCAGATGCAGGCCCGGGGAGTGCCGGTCTCCCCCTTTTTGCTTGACATGCTCCCGTACCTTTTGAGCCTGGCGGTGCTGGCCATCTGGGGAGGTGCGCGGGGCCACGCTGCGCCGGCAAGTTTGGGGAGGGTCTTTCAGGGAACAGAATAAGGCATAAGAGACTCGAAATTTGAATTTTGATATTGTTTCGGATTTCGGGTTTCGGATTTGAATATTATAGCTTTTGGCTCATCAAGAACTGAGCCTAGGAGGGACGAAAATGAGTGGGAAAGGTTTGAGCATGACACTGAGGCTGCTGGCGATTCTGGCTAGCCTTGCCCTGGTCGTAGCCGCCGGCCTGCCCGAGGCAACCGCCGCCCAGCCAAAGCTGAAAGTCGGAATCCTGCATATCGGCTCCATCACCGACGCCGGCTATAACCAGGCCCATGCCGAAGGCGTTCAGGTGATGAAGAAGAATCTTCCGCATGTCGAGGTGATCGAGGTCGAGAATGTACCAGAGGGGGCAGACGCCGAGCGGGTGATGGAGAATATGATCAAGCAGGGAGCCAAGCTCATCATCCCGGCGAGTTTTGGATACCTTGACCCCGCCTTGCGAGTGGCCCAAAAGTACCCCGACGTCAAGTTTGAACACCCCGGGGGATACAAGCTCGCGCCGAACCTGGGTACCTACTGGGCCAGCACACCCGAGGCTTTTTACCTGATGGGCATCGCGGCCGGAAAAACGACGAAGACCCACAGGCTTGGATATGTGGTTGCTCTTCCCATCAGCTTCTTCTTGGCAAACATAAACGCCTTTCAGCTTGGGGCGCGCTCCGTAAACCCTAAAGCAGAAACTCGGGTGGTCTTTACCGGAACCTTCCTGGACCCTGGTAAGGAAGCCACAGCCGCGAATGCCCTCCTGGACCAGGGCCTGGACGTCCTCGGGGTGATCGTGGACTCTCCCATTACGGTGGTGCAAGCCGCTGAAAAGCGGGGGGCCTACTCCGTGGGCTACCATTACATAGGCGTCCAGAAATTTGCCCCCAAGGGCTGGATCAGCGGCGTGGCCTTTACGTGGGGTGAACTCTACACCCGGTTTGCCAAGCAAGTCATGGATGGCACCTGGAAGAGCGAGAATCTGTTGGGCGACCTGCGCAGCGACTATCTCACCATCGCGCCTTTTGGACCCTCCATCCCCGCAGAGGCCATTCAGCGGATAAACGAAATAAAGCAAGAATTCATCAGCGGCAAACGTCAGGTCTTCCAGGGTCCGCTAAAGGACAACAAAGGCGTCGAGCGGGTCAAACCCGGGGAGGCATGGCCCATGAGGAACTTGGGGAAAATGGATTGGCTTGTTGAGGGCGTGATGGGTCAGGCAAGGTGAGGAGGCTTAGCCCTTGATTTGGCAAGCCAGGAGGGTGGGCGCAAAAGCCAAAGATCTGCTCGCCTTGCCTGGGTTCTCGGGGAAGATCCTGGCGGCCCTTTCTTCCACCACCTATCTATTGGGGAGAGGAGAGGAAATCCTGTGGGTCATACAGGAAGGGCTGCCAGCCCACAGGCGATGCCTCCTGGCGTTTTTCCCGCCGGGCACTCTTTCCCCCGGCCAGACCTTTTTCAGGCAAGGTTCTTTTTTACGACTTGGCGAGGGGGTAACGATTGATCTGCGACAGGCGGCGGAATGGGAACCATCCGCCGTCAGACCGGGGCAAGCGGAGAAGCTGGCCAAGGTAAACGCTTCCGTCCAGCGGTTGTTTGCCTCCGTCCCGATTTCTGGCGGGGGCAAAGGTCTTGGCCAGAACCTCTTGCGGATCAACGGCCAGGACCCGATCACTCTATCGCCAGGCTCATGGGTCGCTCGGGCGCTCAGTCCGATCCTTGGCCTGGCGAGAGCCTGTTTTGACCAAGACATAGCCCAGGTTGCGCGGATGGGGAAAGAAATAGTAGGACTGGGCCCAGGCCTGACGCCTTCGGGGGATGATTTTCTGGGAGGATTGCTTTTCGTGGCGCGTTCCCTGAAGACGGCCTATCCGGGAGATTTTCCCTGGGAAGAGCAGCCCATTACAGACCTGATTGAGTGGGCGCGAAAACAGACCCACTCCATCAGCCATTCCATTCTCAGCGATCTTGCCCTGGGCCATGGTCCGGAACCCCTTCACGACGTGGTCGCCTCATTGCTGAAGGGTGAGGATCTGGGTGATGTAATGGCTGGCGTCACTCGTCTGCTCAGGATTGGCCATACGTCTGGTTGGGATATCCTGGCCGGTGTGCTGGCCGGCATGCTCTTGGTTTCTGGCAAGCTAAAAAGACAGCATCGGGCATAGGGTAAGGAGCAAAGAGTAGAAGGACGAAAATAAAAACCTATCATGACTCTTTGCTCTATGCTCTTACCTCGTGAATAGAGGCGGGAGGGGTTTAATTGCCATGGAAGATATCAAACAGAAGATTGAAGCTGCCAACGCGGAGTCGGTAAGGCGGATGAATGCCGCTGACCCTATGCTGGTAGATATTGCCCCGGCCGGAGAAGTCATCCCTGGCCTTAAAGATAAAATGATCCTGCATTCCGGCCCACCCGTTGATTGGGAGCATATGTGCGGCGCTCAGAGGGGCGCGATGATCGGAGTTTTATTTTTCGAAGGATGGGCCAAGAACGTCGATGAGGCCTCCCGGCTTCTGCAAAGCGGAGGGATCCCGTTTGAGCCCAATCATCATCGCCAGGCGGTAGGTCCCATGGCTGGGACGATCTCTGTGTCCATGCCCGTGTGGGTCGTCGAGAATAGAACCTTCCAAAACCGCGCCTTTTGCCGTCAGGTGGAGGGCCGGCAGCAGTTTGGCGACTACAGTGATGGAGCTCTGGAAGGCTTGCGCCTCTGGCGGGACGTCTGGGCCCCATCCCTCAGGAAAGGCATCCTCCATATGAGAGGCCTAGCCTTGAAACCCATCATCGCCAAGGCCCTGCAGATGGGTGATGAGTTGCACAACCGCCCCGTCGCGGCCTCCAGTCTCTTTGCGAATGCCCTGGCCGTCCCGATGATTGAAGCAGGCGTCGCTAAGGATGATCTTCTGAGTACGCTTAAATACATTACCAACCATGAACTGCTTTTCCTCGGCCTCTCCATGGCTGCCGGCAAGGCTTCAGCGGACCCCGCAGCGGGCATCGACTACAGTGCGGTCGTAACGGCCATGGCCCGCAACGGCACTGAGTTCGGGATCCGGGTCAGTGGCCTGGGCGATGAATGGTTCACGGCCCCCTCGCCCCGGGTCCATGGATTATATCTTCCCGGATATACCGAACAGGACGCGGGGGCCGATATGGGGGATTCCGCGATCACTGAGACCGTAGGCTGGGGTGGGTTCGTTCTGGGTGGGGCGACGGGGATCCTCAGCCTGGTTGGGGGTACTCCGGAAGAGGCCCTGGAGTATAGCCGGGAAATGCGTAGGATCACCGTGACCACCAGCCCAAATTACCGCATGCCCATCCTGGGTTTTGCAGGTGCACCGGTGGGCATAGATATACGGAAAGTGGTCCAGACGGGGATTGTTCCCATCATTGATACAGCCATTGCTCACAAGAATCCGGGTCATCCGATCATCGGTGCTGGACTTGTCCGGGTTCCCATGGATTGCTTCAAGAAGGCCCTGAAAAGGTTTGGGGCCAAATATGGCCTGGGACGCACAAATTAACATTTTGGAGATTTTTGGATGACGGGATACGTCATCAGAAAGAACGAATACTATGACTCCGTCTTCTTGATGCGGGTGGCCAAGCGCCTTTCCGAGCAAAAGGGCATTCGGCAGGCCGCGGCTCTCATGGGCACGGAGAAAAACAAGGCCCTGCTTGCTGAAATCGGGGTCAGAGGTGCCGAGATTTCAGCCGCCACGCCAAACGACCTTATCCTGGGGGTCGAAGCAGATAGCCAGCAAACCCTTACCGCTGTACTTGAGAACATTGACCCATGGTTTCATCCCGGAATAGACCGCGGGGGAACGTCTACCCTGCGCACGCTCGAAGAAGCCCTGGCTCGCCAACCCCATTCCAATCTCGCGGTTATTTCAGTACCGGGCGCATACGCTGCGCGCGAAGCGCGGAAGGCGATCGAGCACGGCCTGAACGTGTTCCTGTTCAGCGACAACGTCCCTGTGGAGAGCGAACGTTCTCTCAAGGAATACGCCCGTGAGCAAGGCCTGATCGTCATGGGCCCTGATTGTGGCACCGCGATCATCGGAGGAGTGGGGATCGGATTCGCCAACGTCGTTCGGCGAGGTCCGATCGGGGTGATCGGTGCCTCTGGCACCGGAATCCAAGAGTTCACCACGCTCGTCCACCGAGCTGGCTCAGGCGTCTCGCACGCGATTGGCACCGGCAGTCGAGACCTTGCAGATGCCATCGGGGGGATCTCCCTCCTCTGCGCTCTGGATGCTCTTGAGTCCGATCGGCAAACCAAAGTCATTGCGGTCTTGTCCAAGCCACCCGGCCCGAAGGCTCTTGCCAATCTTGTCCCGAGAATCATCCGGTGTCCCAAGCCGGTTGTCGCCTGCTTCCTGGGCTTGAAAGAAGATGATCCTTGGGCCAATGTCCGCTACCCGACTGCTCACACTTTGGAAGACGCTGCTGCGCTGGCCGTGAAAATCGCGACCGGCAATGCACCGCCCCGCTTAAACGCCAACTCGCCCCAGTTCCAGGCGCTCATTCAAGGAGAACGCGCCAGCAAGAGCCCGGTCCAAAAGTACATCCGGGGGATCTTTGCCGGTGGGACTTTTTGCTACCAGGCTCAGCAGGTTCTGCAGGAGTCGGGGTTCGTCGTACATGCGAACGATCCTCTGGAAGGGAATCTAAAACTGCCCGATCCTCTGCGCAGTGTAGAACATACCCTGGTGGATATGGGCGCAGAGGTTTTTACTCTGGGGCGCCCCCACCCGATGATTGATTCCGGTTTACGCAGGGAGCGCATCCTGATCGAAGCCCAGGACCCGCAGGTCGCGATTCTGCTCCTGGATTTTATCCTAGGTTTTAATTCTTCACCCGACCCTGTTGGGGACATGGTTTCGGCGATCGCCGAGGCCAAACGCCAAACCCAGAAAAGGGGTGGATCCCTGAGCGTCGTTGCTTCGGTATGTGGCACGGAAGGAGACCCGCAGGGGTCGCAGCAGCAGGCCAAGCTGCTGGAAGAAGCTGGGGTCGTCGTTTTTCCCAGCAGCGCCCAGGCCGCCCAGTTCTGTGTGCGGCTGTTAGCCAGTCTTCGCGAGGCGCCCCATGCTTAATAAACTGGAGGAGCTTCTGCAAACGGGCCCGATCGCGATCAATATGGGGGTGCAGGATTTTGCCGCAAGCCTGCAAATGCAGGGAGCTGAAGTTGTCCAGGTGAACTGGGTCCCGCCCGCAGGCGGGGACCCAGAATTGATTGAGCTTCTCGATCAGTTATTGTGATGCGTTCACCCTCCCCCCTTCTCCGTTCGGGGGAGAGGAAGGGGATGGGGGGATGAATTTCCCAGGCCCGTTAAAGTGGGGGATAGGAATGGACGGGGAACATGAAAAAGGATCGTAAGAGAATCGTAATCGCTTTGGGTGGCAACGCCATCAAACTTCCCCATCAAGAAGGGACTTACGAGGAGCAGTTTGCCAACGTCAGATCTGCATCGCAGGCGATTGTGGAATTCATCAAACGCGGGTTTGAGGTTGTCATCACCCACGGCAATGGTCCCCAGGTGGGCAACCTTCTTGTCCAGCAGGAGGCGGGAGCCTCCCAGGTTCCGGCTCAGCCCATGGATCTTTGCACCGCCATGACCCAGGGGCAGCTGGGATACATACTGCAGCAGACCCTCATGAATGAACTCAAATCGTATAATCTGAATTTTAACGTGGTTACCATGATTACCCAAGTCCTGGTAGATCGGAAAGATCCGGATTTCGCGAATCCGAGTAAACCCGTGGGCGCATTTTATGACCGCCAGACCCAAGAGAAATTTGAGTCGGAAAAAGGCTACAGAATGAAACAGGTCTTACCCGGTGGAGAAGCTCCTTTTCGCAGGGTGGTCCCCTCGCCTGACCCCATCCGAATATTGGAGGTCAATGCCCTGAAAAAGCTGGTCGATGCCGGAGTGGTCGTCATCGCATCCGGCGGAGGAGGCGTTCCCGTCATCCTGAATGACCAGGGAGAATTCGGGGGGGTCGAGGGCGTGATCGATAAAGACTTAGCGGGGGAGAAGCTGGCCGAAGCTGTGGCCGCCGATCTTCTGATGATCCTAACAGATGTGCCGAAGGTAAAGCTCGGATTCGGCTCTCCAGAAGAACGCCAGATCGATCGCCTGAATGTAAGGCAAGCCAAAAAGTACTTCCAGGAAGGACAATTCCTGGCTGGTTCGATGGCCCCTAAGGTTTTGGCCTGCATTCGATTCATCGAGTATGGAGGAGAGGAAGCGATCATCACCTCCCTGGACCGGGCTTGGCTGGCGGGGCAAAATCAAGAGGGAACGCATATCGTCCCCTGAAAGGGGTTACCGATGGAACAGCGCCATATCATCGAAGCCCAGCAGTTCAACAAAAAAACCCTGCAAGAGATCCTCAGCACAGCAGACCGCATAAAGGAAAGGATGGACCGCCAGCTGCCTCTGGACCTGCTGCGGGGGAAAATTTTGGGCAATCTATTTTACGTCAAATCCATGCGCACGAGCTTATCCTTTGACGCGGCCATGAAGCGTCTGGGGGGCACCGTTTCCAACATCGAGTACCCAGAAACTTTTTCTTCCGAACTCGCTGGAGGGAATTTTGAAGATACGGTGAGGGTGGTGGGTTCCCTCGTTGATGTAATTGTTCTGCGCCATCACCGGAGTGGGTCAGCGAAACGGGCTGCGGAAGTTTCTCCCGTCCCGATTATCAATGGGGGGGATGGGCCTGCCCAGCACCCGACCCAGGCCCTGATCGACCTCTACTGCATCGAAAAGCTGAAGGGCGGGATTGATGGGGTGGCGATTGCTTTCATGGGCGACTTAATGAACAGTCGCACCATACGATCGCTCACTTACTTTTTGGCGAAATACACGGGAGTTAAAATATACTTTGCGTCCCCTCGGGCCCTGAAGATGAAGGACGACCTGAAGGAATATCTGGCGGAACACCGAGTCCCTTTCAGTGAGTCCTTGGACAGCGGCGAAGAATTAAAGGATATTGTCGGGCAAGCGGATATCCTTTACATCACCCAGATCCCCAAAGAACATTTCGGGGACCGCATCGACGATTATGAACATTCCAAAGAAATTTTCAGAATCAATCAGGAGATTCTGAAAATTTTGAAGAAAGATACGTACATCATGCACCCCTTTCCCCGAGACTATGAGCTCCCCACGGAAGTGGATAAAGACCCACGGGCTGTATATTTTGACCAGATCCAATACGGACAATTCCTGCGCATGGGCCTTTTGTGCCTTGTGCTCAGAGTGGCCGTTGATTAAGGGCTCGAGGTAAGGCCTCAACTGGATTGATTGCCCAGGGTCTCGCTTAAAAAGGGCGCTGCGGTACGGAACTGTTCGAGTTCAATACGGGACACCGCTGCTCTTCTCGGGGTTAACTCTGCCCATAGGAGATAGGGGCGACTTGGGTGCCGGGATTTCATCCCCCTAACATGCCGCGGACATAGGTGTTTGTACTGGATAAAGCCCCCGGGGAGAATGGGGCAACCTTCTTGCTGGCCAAGCTTGACAACACGCGCCTTTAGAGCTAAGTTATTGTTGTTGCCACCAGGTTCTAGTTGATCTAACAAGCGAACCCGAACCTTCTGGAGGTGATTAGGATATGGCTTTTCCAGAAGGTTCTCCCCTTTGGCCCCAAGTGGGATTTTTGCATCCGCTTAGGGCGTGAGGCTATTTAGTTTTAAATAAAAACAGAGCATCCGCAATCCAGCCTTAGGAAGGAGGGAATGGCCATGAAAAGGGGTTGTCTTCTAGTTATATTGGCAGTTTTCATTTTGTCTAGTGTGCCTACCTACGCCGATCAGACCCCGGAGGAGGTCCTCAAAGCAATCGTTAAAATTCGGTCGATTATTCCCCCAGATGGCCACACAGCGGGTACACTCGGGACTGAACGGGAAGGGTACGGGGTGCTCATTGATGCAAAAGGTTATATTGTTACGATCAGCTACCTTATTGTAGAAGCCGAGACCATCAAAGTTGTCGGGCCAGAAGATAAGCTCATCAACGCAACTTTTGCTGGTTACGACCCCGACACTGGCTTTGGTCTCTTGCGGACGGACCAGCCCCTCAGTGCGGAGCCCATGAAGCCGGGTGAATCGTCAAAGCTCAATGAAGGTGACCGGGTTCTGGTGGCAGGCTATGGGGGTAAAGAGTCGGCTATGGGTGCCCGGGTCATTGCCCGTAAAGAGTTAACAGCCTCTTGGGAATATTTTCTTGAGAACGCCATATTTACTTCCCCACCTTATCCTAATTATGGCGGAGCAGCGCTGATCGGGCGCGACGGTCGACTCTTAGGTATCGGATCTCTCCTCACCCAGGTCACCGTCGAGGGAGTGGGTACGATTCCTTGCAATATGTTTGTTCCGATCGACCTCCTCACTCCGGTCCTATCGGACCTGATGACCACAGGACGTTCCGGGAAGGCGCCAAGACCTTGGCTGGGCATCAGCGCCGAAGAGGACCAAGGACGCGTTTTTGTCACTCGGGTCACGTCCGGAGGGCCGGCTGAACGAGCGGCTCTGCAACCTGGCGACCTCATTGTTAAAGTAAACGGAAAAGCAGTAAATGGGCTTATTGATTTTTATCATAAGGTTTGGGGACTTGGCCCTGCCGGTATTGAAGTTCTTCTCAGCATTCTTCGGGGAAGCCAGATCCAGGACATAACCGTGCGCTCTGCCGACCGATATCCATTCCTCTTGCCAAAACCGAAAAAGATGCTAAAGGAAGGAGATTAAGATTCGTTTGGGGATTGGTGATTAACCCCAAAAGATTCGGCAATCACTACGAAAGGGAAAGGAGTTTAGAAATGAAAAAAGTTAGCCCAAACATAAAAAAGCTTTTGGCGGCGATAACAATTCTCATTTTGGGTGTGGCTTTTCTTGCTGGTCGGGTCGACTCCGCCGAGAAAAAGATCGTCCTAAAGAAATATCCAGATCTAAAAATAGGATTTACCACTCAGAATTTTCTAAAGTCCCTCCCCGTCTCTCTGGAGAATTCCCAAAAATTAATTGATTTTGCCAGTGATCAAGGATTTGCTTGGATTGAGCTCCGGGACCCCAGCGCTGCGCTAACTCTGGATGAATGTAAACAAATCGCCGCTTATGCCAGGGACAGAAAAATAGAGGTTAGTTATGCGTTGCAAATCGGGCTCCTGGATCCATCTTTCTGGGAGATATTCTCTCGCGGTTTAGCGAATGCGGCTTCCTTTGATGGCCCCAAGACCATTCGTACCCTTGCCTGCGGACCTGAGTTTTTTACCAATCCCAAAAAAAAGGCTTGGACCCTTAATGAACTTTATAAAATCGTTGAAGTGGCCAATCAGGCTGCGAATATGGCCAAAACACTCGGTATACAGTACGTCGCAGAAAATGCCCTGGAGGTAATCAAAGGCGACGGCATGACTTCTTTCGGGACCACGGAGTTTTTCGCAAATGTGAATACCAATGTGGGTTGGCAGTTTGATACCGCCAACTTTTTCAGCGGGGCGAGGGTTTGGACCAGGCCGGAGGATGCCCGGGCATTCCTCGAGAAGTTTATCGGTAAGATGGCCTATATACACCTAAAGACGTCGTCAAAGGAGCACGAAACTCTGCCAGCCTTGGCCGAGAATGAATTGGATTTTGACATCATCTTTGCCCTGATGGTAAAGCATAAAATCCCTTATGTGGCCATCGAATTGCCGCAAGAAGCCACCCCCGAGGCGAGCTACAATAATCACAAGAAGAGTGTCGAATATTTGCTGAAAAACTTTTGACCATGACAAGGCCGCCCAGATTGCGAAGAACTAGGTTCGCGCCCCCAGGGTGCCGCTGCTCGTCAAAATTTAAATCCTTCAGGCGCCTCATTTCGCTATCGCGCTTGATTTAACGATTTTGTTCTTAGTGTGATTAAAAGAGTCTTCGGAGGGATGAAAAATGAACGCCAAAGATTTATTGGAAGAGTATCTCGTTTCCGGCCACGGAGCCTGCCCGGGTTGCGCGATGCCTGTAATCATGCGCCACACCTTTCATGCCTTAGGCCAGAATACGATCTCCGTGGTCACGGCCAGCTGTTATGGGACGATTATCTGCACCTATCCCTTCTCTCCGATAAAAATTACCACTTACACGACCCCCTTTGCCTCGGCCGCCGCCGCAGCCTCCGGCATAAAGGCGACTCTGGATCATCAGGGAGAATCCGCCACGACCGTTCTGGCCATTGCTGGGGATGGAGGGACTTTTGACATCGGCATCCAGGCCCTTTCGGCAGCTGCCGAGCGGAACGATGATTTTATTTTCCTCTGCTACGACAACGAAGCCTACATGAACACAGGAATCCAGCGCTCCTCGGCCACCCCCTGGGGGGCCTGGACCACGACCACCCCTCCGGCCAACCTGAAGAACCAACCCAAGAAGGACATCGTGGAGATTATGGCCGCCCATCGGGTTCCTTATGCGGCTACGGCTTCCATTGCCTATCCGGAGGATTTTGCGCGCAAGATCCAGAAGGCCAAGGAGACTCGGGGGTTTAAGTTTATCTATGCTCTTTCTCCTTGCCCCGTGGGGTGGCGATTTTCTTCGGAGTTGACCATTCGCGTGGCCCGGCTGGCCGTGCAGACCAAGGTTTTTCCTCTCTATGAGGTGGAAGATGGGGACCGGTATATCCTCAATGTGGAGCCCGAGGGGATACCGGTGAGCGAGTATTTGAAACCCCAAGGTCGTTTCTCTTTTTTGCGGGAGGGGGACATGGAACGTATCCAGGAGAACGTTGACCGGGAATGGGACGCGCTTGATGAGGCGTATGGAGGGAAATTGAGTCGTTCTGGGCTAGGCGGCGTAGTAAGCCGGATATCGTTCAATATGCTCATCCCTCCTTGATCTTAGGCGGCTGGAGCAATTTATACTCGGGAATATTCTTTTTCATTTCCGGCTTGGCGGTGAATAGGGGGTCTTCAGGTATTGTTTGGCCGCGACCTGGGCCGCACCTTCCCCGCCTCCAACATCCAGGGCCTTCCGATAATATTCCTCCGCCGAGTTTCTTTCTTGGCGAACATCACAGATCATCCCTAGGCGAACCAAAGCCCAGGCTCGTACCCGAGCGTTATAAGGGGCATTGTCCTGGAGAGCCCGGTTGAAAAAATCGGCGGCTTTGGTGTATTCGCCCCGGTCGAAGTGGATCTTGCCCAGGAGCTGGAAGTACCGCGACCAGAGTTGGGGACGATAGGGAGGGGCGCCGGATTGGATTCCGTTCTCGATCGCCCGGGCCACCGAAAAGGCCTCCTCGGAATGGCCCAATTCGGAGTTGACGTTGGCCAAGGCGAATAAAATATTATAATTGCGCGGAAACCTTTCGTTCAATTCCTGGGCCAGGGGCAGCGCTCGCTCGGGTTGCTTTTCAAAATTGGCGTAAGCGGACAATAGTTCAGCCTTGGCCAAGTCCTTAAGCAAATACCCCTTTTCTGCCGCCAGCTCCAACTCCTGGAGCCCTTTCTGACGGTCCCCCGAGGTAACGAGCAGAGACGACAAGAAGCGAGCAAAACCTGGAAGGTGGGCGATGTGATAATGGAGCAGACCCATGGCAAAGTAGGTGTCGAAATTTTCCGGTTCCAGTTCTTTGGCCTTTTCCAGGTGATCCCAGGTATTCTGGGCTCCGCGGCTGGCGGTAAAATAGTTTTTGCGGTTGAGGTCCCAGCGGACTTTGACCAGCTTGGCCACCGCCATGGCGAAGAAGGCCTCGCCATCCTTGGGATTATTCTCGACCCGCTTTTCCCCTTTGGCTAAGGCCTCGCTGACAAAGCGCAGCATGGATTCTCGATCTCTTTCTCGCTCCTTTTCGTCAAAGGCCATTTCATAAAAGAAAAGCTGGGACAAACCCAGGAAAGCGTAACCTAAAGGGTTCTCCCTGTCGGCCTCCACAGCTTTCATGAGCTCGGCGACTGCGGTTTTTTCATCCAGGTTGAACCCTTTTTCGATCCCCTGTTGAATGTGGGTTCTGATTTGGGCCCGGGGAGATTCCAGGGCCCATAGCCCCTGTTCCTGGAGAGGAAGCAAGCCTGAGGCGAGAAGGAAGAGGGAAAACCACCGGGTGAGAACTTTATAGAATTTCGCGTTCATAAGGGACAAAACGTACAAGTTGAAGCACCCAGAGGGAGCGAAAAGGACTAAAAAGGAAGTGTTCAGTTTTGCTTTAAAGCTTCTTCTTCAGAAGCTCATTCACCAGTTGCGGGTTGGCCTTGCCCTGGGTGGCCTTCATCACCTGGCCGACGAAGAAGCCGAAGAGCTTCTCTTTGCCCTTGCGGTAGGCTTCCACTTCTTTGGGGTTGGCCGCCAGGACTTGGTCGATGATCTTTTCGATTTCCGAAGAATCCGTCACCTGGACCCAGCCTTTTTCTTTAACGATCTCCTCCGCCCGTTTCCCCGTCCGGTACATTTCCTCGAAAACGCTTTTGGCGATCTTGCCGCTGATGATTCCTTCCTCGATCATCTTGAGCATCTCGGAGAGGTGGCGGGCCGGGACCGGACATTCTTCGATCTCCCGTTCATCTCTTTTGAGTTCCCGGAGAAGCTCGGACATGATCCAGTTACTGACGATCTTGGGCTTGTCATAGGAACGGAGGCAGTCTTCGTAGTAGTTGGCCAGGGCCTTGGAGGAGGTCAGAACCTCGGCATCATACTCCGGGATCCCGTAATCGCGGATGAAACGCTCTTTCTTGGCATCGGGAAGCTCGGGTAGGCCGGCCCGGATCTTTTCGACCCACTCCGGGTCGATCCCCAGGGGAACCAGGTCGGGGTCGGGGAAATAGCGATAATCATGGGCCTCTTCCTTTCCGCGCATGGAAGCAGTGACCCCCCTGGCCGCATCCCAGAGCCGGGTTTCCTGGACGATCTTTTCCCCCTGGTCCAGAAGGGCGGTTTGGCGGCGAATCTCATAGTCCAGGGCCTTCTGGACGTTGCGGAAGGAGTTCATGTTTTTCAGCTCGGTCTTGACCCCGAAGGCCTGCTGCCCCTTGGGCGAAGAGAGATATTGGCGTCGCAGCGAAAACTGCCTTCCTCCATGTTCCCGTCGCAGATATCCAGGAACATCAGGATGGCCCGAAGCTTTCTCAGATAGGCGCTGGCCTCTTCGGGGGAGCGGATGTCCGGGGCGCTGACGATTTCGATCAGGGGGACGCCCGTGCGGTTGAAATCCACGTAACTGGAGGCGCCCCGGTCGGAAGAGAGATCATGGAGGAGTTTCCCGGCGTCTTCTTCCATGTGAATGCGGATGAGGCCGATCCGCTTCTTCTGGCCGTCGACCTGGATATCCACATAGCCCATCCGTCGCCAGAGGGAAGCTCGTACTGGGAGATCTGGTATCCCTTGGGAAGGTCAGGGTAGAAATAATTTTTCCTGGCGAACTGGCTGTAAGGGGCAATCCGGCAGTGGGTGGCCAGAGCGGCGCGTAGCGTAAACTCCACGACCTTTCTGGTTGAGGACCGGCAGGCTTCCCGGGAGGCCCGTGCAGACCGGGCAGGTGATGGGTGTTGGGTTCCGCCCCGAAGAGGGTGGAACAGCCGCAGAAAATCTTGCTCTGGGTCAAAAGTTGGGCATGAACCTCCAGGCCGATGACCGGTTCATATTCCATGGTGCACTCCGTTCATAAATTCGGCTTTGCGCGCGGTGGATATTCGGTATTTTTTTCAAAGGCATAGGCCACCCGCAGGATCTTCTCTTCCTGGAAATGATTGCCCAGAATCTGAAGGCCGATGGGGAGCCCCTCCTGGCTGAAACCGCAGGGGAGGGAGAGTCCGGGGATCCCGGCCAGGTTACAGGGGATGGTGAAAATATCCGAAAGGTACATCTGCAGCGGATCATCCACCTTTTCCCCCAATTTAAAAGCCGGCGTGGGAGCCGTGGGCATCACGATGACATCGCATTTCTCAAAGGCTTTCTCAAAATCCTCCCGGATCAGCGTACGAACCCGGGAGGCTTTCAGGTAGTAGGCATCGTAATACCCTGCGGATAGGGCATAGGTTCCCAGCATGATCCGGCGTTTCACTTCCGCCCCGAATCCCTGCCAGCGGGTCTCCTGGTACATATCCAGAAGATCCTGGGTCCCCTTGGCCCGAAATCCATATTTGACCCCGTCGATACCGGGCCAGATTGGAACTGGCTTCGCAGGGGGCGATGATGTAATAGACGGCCAGGGCATATTCGCTGTGGGGAAGGGAAACTTCACGGTTTTGGCGCCCAATTTTTTCAGGGTTTCGATGGCCTCCTGAACGGCGGAGGTCACTTCCGGGTCGAGGCCTTCTCCGGAAGATTCTCGGGGAATTCCCAAAACCATCCCCCGCACATCGTCGACCAAGGCCTGGGTGTAGTCAGGAACCGGGAGGTCCACGGAGGTCGAGTCCCTGGGTTCATGGCCGCTGATCGCGTTCAGCAGCAGGGCCGTGTCCCTTACATCCTTGCTGAAAGGGCCGATCTGGTCCAGGGAGGAGGCGAAAGCCACCAGGCCGTAACGGGAGACCCTGCCATAGGTGGGTTTCATCCCGACAACCCCGCAGCAGGCCGCCGGCTGGCGGATGGAACCCCCCGTATCCGAACCCAGGGAGGCGATGCATTCATCGGCGGCCACGGCCGCGGCCGACCCTCCGCTGGAACCGCCGGGAATCCTCCCCAGGTCCCAGGGATTCGGGTCGGACCAAAATAGGAATTTTCTGTGGAAGAGCCCATGGCGAACTCGTCCATGTTGGTCTTTCCCACAAAGACGGCCCCCGCGGCCTTCAGCTTTTCAATCACCGTGGCATCGTAGGGGGGGATAAAGTTCTCCAGGATATGGGACCCGCAGGTGGTGCGCACGCCCCGGGTGCAGATTACGTCTTTGATCGCCAGCGGGATGCCGGTTAGAGGGCCGGCCTCTCCCTTTTGAATGCGGGCGTCGGCGGCCGCTGCCTGCTCCATGGCCAGTTCCGGGGTCAGGGTAATAAAGGAATGAATGCGGCCCTCCACCTCCTCGATCCGCTTCAGGACAGATTCGGTGAC
>CAVXFA010000063.1:0-23792 GCA_963760605.1 uncultured delta proteobacterium
GGGCTTTTTTGTCCAGACACCTCACCCCTGCGAGGATCTTCATCCTCAGTTTTGCCGCGGTGATCCTGACAGGGGCTTTTCTGCTCCGGTTTCCCTTTGCCGCCAGCAAGGGCCTCCTTACCTTTGTCGATGCTCTCTTCACTTCCACATCGGCGGTTTGTGTGACTGGCTTGACCTGCGTCGACATCGGGAAAGACCTTTCCTTCGCCGGCCAGGTGATTACCATTTTCCTTTTTCAGATCGGGGGACTGGGGATCATTACCTTCTCCACGGTTTTCTTTGTCCTCATGGGCCGGGGAATTTCCTTTAGGGATAGAGAGATTGTGCAGTCCACCTTTCTGCACACCCCGCGGACGGATTTCTTGGTAATCCTTAAATCGGTACTCTGGTTCACCTTCTTCTTCGAATCCTTAGGAACCCTCTTATTATGGATCCGATTTTCTCAGGATTTTTCCTTAGGGCGGGCATTCTTTCATGCAATTTATAACGCCATTTCAGCGTTCAATAATTGCGGCTATTCTCTCTTTGCAGATAGCTTGGTAGGTTATCAGGGCGACCTGCTTGTGAATCTGACCATTATGGGATTGATCATCTTCGGGGGGCTCGGCTTTGTCGTCCAATATGAAGTGTTCTCGAAGCTGAGAGGGGCGCAAAGGAAACTTTCCGTTCACACCAAAATCGTCCTGATCACCACAACCGTCCTTATCCTTTCCGGGGCCCTTCTCTTCTATGTTGTCGAGAGGAATCACATCATTAGGGGGCTTCCTCTACAGACTAAAGTCCTCACCTCTTTGTTTCAATCCATCACTCCCCGCACTTGTGGCTTCAATACGGTCGATATCGGTGTCCTGGCTAACGAAACCATCCTGATCATCATCCTGCTCATGTTCATTGGAGCCTCTCCTGGCTCAACGGGTGGGGGGGTGAAAACGACCAGCGCGGCGGTTCTTTTCTTAATGATCTGGAATCGGTTGAAAGGGAATGATGAAGTGAACGTTTTTAGAAGGACCATCCCCGGGGAAATTGTCACCCGAACCATCTCCATCATCTTTGCCTCGGCCTTTTCCATTTCCCTGATCACCTCGGTCCTCTTGCTCACGGGGGGAGGGAATCTTCCGCCCCTGGACAGCCGTCATTTTTTTGTAGAATATCTTTTTGAAACGGTCTCGGCCTTTGGGACCGTCGGGTTGTCGATGGGAATTACGCCTCAAATGAATGACATCCAGAAAATAGCTATCATTTTGATGATGTTTGCGGGGAGGGTTGGGCCTCTGACTCTCGCCTTTTCCCTTTCCCGGAGTCCATTGGGAAGAGGCTTCACTTACGCCGAAGAAGGGGTCATGGTCGGGTGAGGAGGTTTTAAGGTGAAACGAGTAGTGGTGGTGGGATTGGGAATCTTTGGCTTCAACATCGCCAAGGAACTTTATGAAGATGGACAAGAAGTCATCGCCATCGATAAGAACAAAGAGGTCATCCAGAAGATCAAAGATTATTCCACCAAGGCGATCCTGGCCGATGCGACGGAAAAAGAAATCCTGGAGACGATTGGAATCCAGGAAGATGATACCGTGATCATCTCTTTTGGGGAGGACCTGGCTGCCAGTACCCTCCTGACCCTTCATCTGAAAGAACTGAAAGTGAAAAACATCATCGTCAAAGCGCCGAATGAAGATCATAAGCGGATCCTGGAAAAGGTGGGGGCAACGGAGGTAATCATCCCCGAAAGGGAAATGGCCAGCAAGGTGGCCAAAAGCCTGATCTCCCCCAACGTCTTGGATTACATCCCGCTTTCGCAGGATTACACGATCTGTGAAATTGCTCCTCCCTCCAGTTTTTTGGGGAAGACCATTGGAGATCTCCAGTTGAGAAAAAAACACCATATTGGGGTGATTGCCTCAAGAGATGTCCTCACCGACCAGATTCAAATGATCCCCGCTGCCGATTTTGTCATTAAAGACAGCGACATCTTGGTGGTGATTGGGAAAGAAAAGGATATTCAAAAGATGAAATAAGACCTCGTCCGGAAATTTACCACATTCCTTCTCGCGGGGATCAAAGGGAGCCATCTGAAGGGTGAAAGGACAGAAAAAAGAAGATGGGTCTGCTGCCAAGGCTCCGGCCACCCCGGTGCCGGGATCAGCCGGGTTGCGTCGCGACGTCACGGTCTGGGGCTCATTCATGTGGGGATATGCTGACGTGGGGGCGGACATTTACGCCGCCCTCGGACTGGTCATCGCCGCCACCCAGGGAGGGGCCGTGGCCGCGTTTGCCCTGGCCGGGCTCGTTTATATTATGATTGGGCTGGCCTACACGGAACTGGCGGCCGCCTATCCGGTTGCCGGCGGTGGCCAGTATTTCGCGCTGAGAGGACTGGGGGATTTCTGGGGTTTCGTTGCCGGGTCCGCCCTGCTGCTCGATTACACGATTGACATCGCTCTTTTTGCCGTGGCTTCCGCCGGGTATGTGAATTTTTTCTTCCCGTCTTTGCGAACGATCACCGTCAATCTCGGGCCCTTCCATGGGGTGGCCATCGTCTGGTGTTTGGAAGCGGTTCTGATCGTAATCTTTCTCATCTGGCTGAATATCCGGGGCATGCGGGAATCATCCCTGGTGAATGAAATCCTGGGGGCCGTGGATATCATCTCGGAGTCGAGCATCATTATCTTTGGTTTTCTCTTTGCCTGGAACCCGGAGCTTTTGGCCGGTCAGTGGCAATGGCAGCTCCAGCATTGGGACTGGAAACAGTTCATGTATGGCTCCAGTTTAGCGATCATCTCTTTTGTCGGACTGGAATCCATCTCCCAGGCCGCCCAGGAGACTCGGCGACCGGCAACCATCGTGCCCCGAACTTCCATTGCCCTCATCTTTACGGTCTTCATTTTTGCCATTTCTTTTTCCACCCTCAGCTTGGGAATCCTTCCCTGGAACGCCTTTGTCGGGCATGAGGGGGATCCAGTGGCCATGCTGGTAAGTAAGATCCCTTACATCGGGATTGTGGCTGGACCGTTTGTAGCCATCCTGGGGGCGACCATCCTGCTGATCAGCACCAATTCCGGGGTCATGAGCTCCTCGCGGCTCACCTTCTCCATGAGCCAGTTCCATTTCATCAGCCCCTGGTTTGACGCTGTTCATCCTAAGTATCATACTCCCGCGCGAGCGATCGCCATCTTTTCCGGGATCGGCATCGTGCAAATGATTCTGGCCTTTTTGTTCGGCCAGAATGCCGCCATGGAAATCCTCGGCAACATGTATGCCTTCGGAGCCACGTTGGGCTACACCCTCGTTTTCATCTCGCTGATCCATCTTCGTTTCACCGATCCCTACAGCCCCCGTCCTTATAAAATGCCCTTGAATATCGGTGTTCGGTATCGGGGGAGAAAGGTTGATTTCCCGGTCCTCGGAATCATCGGCACTGCCGGAGTTCTTTTCGTTCTCACCGAGGTCGTTATAACCCATACCATCGGTAGGATCGCTGGCCCTACCTGGGTGGTGTTGTGTTTCCTTTACTACGCCTGGTACCGCAGAAAGGTCGGGTTACCAGTTTTCCGAACCATAAAACGCGACTGGGAAGCTGAGCAGAAAGCCGTGCTGCAATCGGCGGAGGAGTTTGAACTGCTCGAACACTACCGCCTTGCTCTGGCTGAACGAGATAAGATGATGAAGAAGCAACCTCACCCGGAGAGCCTGAAGGGAATGAACCGAAGAGTTTGATTCCAGGAGCAGAACAACGATGAAATTATCGGCTCGCAACTACTTTGAAATCCTCACCACTCTGCTTTTTTTCTTCCTGGGACTGGTGATTTTGATCCGTTCCATTTCTGAAACCGGCCTGATTCTGGGCATGGGGGTAGGAGCGGCCTTTTTGGGCTACGGCATTTTTCGCTTGCGGTATATCTGGAATTATTTTTTTAGAAGAGGCCAGAAGGTATGATGACCATTCACCCGCTGGGTTTTATTCTGGCCGTGGTTTTTGCCGTTTCCATGGGGGGGTTAATGTGGTGGATGCTCCGGGTTCCCCCGTATCTCCCCGCCTCCGTAGCAAGAGCGAGGGTCTCCGTTGAGGCCATCAAGCGAATTCTGGTTCCCACAGTCGGAACCGTGTTTGCAGGAAGGGAAGTAGAATTGGCCTGTCGGCTGGGAGAAGACCAGAAAGCGGAGATTCTCCTGGCTTATCTCCTGGAGGTGCCCCGGACGCTCCCCCTGGGAGCCCCCATGCCTCAAGAGGAAGTCAAAGCCAGAGAGGCTCTGGAGTTGGCCAAAACCATCGTAGATTTGCACGGACTTCCCTCGAGAATGGAGACCCTGCGGGCCCGGGTGGCTGGAGAGAGAATCGCCCAAGCGGCGCTTGAAGAAGATATAGACATGATCATTGTGGGCATGAGACCCGGGATGGGACTTCCCTACGAGGCCTTCGCCCGGACTGTGGATGTCCTCATGCGCAAAGCCCCGTGTGAGCTGTTAATTGACCGGGTCATCGAAAGCGAAGAAGGAGCGGCATAGAAAAGGGTCTATTTCGTGACGATACAGACCCGATGGCCAGATAGGCCAAACGACCCGACAGACCAAATGAATAGAAGGAGAGGATAAGGTGCGTGCGGTTATTTTGGGATGTGGGAAACTGGGCTCCCGGCTGGCCCAAAAACTTTCAGAAGCCGGGCATCAGGTGGTCGTTATGGATCGGGACCAGGAAGCCATAAAAAAATTGGGCCCGCGCTTTAAAGGGGAAACCCTTGCAGGCAGCGCTTATATCGAAGAGAACATCCAGCGACTCTTCGAAGAAAAGACGGATGTTTTTATCGCGGTGACAGACAAGGATAATGTCAATATCATGCTTGCCCAATGGATAAAAAACAAGTTCAAAGTCCCCAGGGTCATTGCCCGCATCTACGACCCCATCCTGGCGGGAAGCTACCGCGAGCTTGGCCTGGAGACAGTTTGCCCGACGAACATGGCCTTAGAGGCCATCCAGGCAATGCTGAAAATCTGAGGAGCTGCGTCATGTACATCATCATCGTGGGAGCCGGGAAGGTGGGCTATCAGCTGACGAAACTTCTCCTTTCGCAGGGACACGAGGTCATGCTGATCGAAAAAGATAGAAACAAGTTTGCCAGTCTGATAGACGAGCTGGGCGATTCCATTCTTTATGGGGACGGCTCAACCATGGAGACCTTGACCGAAGCCGGGGCTAACCGCGCTGATGCCATTGTGGCCGTCACGGGCCATGATGAAGACAACCTGGTCATCTGCCAGCTCTCCAAGATGATGTTTCTCGGGCCGCGCACCATAGCCCGGGTCAATAACCCGCGCAACGAAGAAACCTTCTGGGGTCTGGGCATCGATGCCACGGTGAGCGCCACCAGGCTGATCAATGCCATTATTCAAGAACAGGTTAAGGCCCACGATGTGCTCATCCCTCTACTGACCATCCGCGGAGGGGATGTAGAGATCGTTCAAATGAACCTTTCCCCCTCATCCCCCGTGGTTAACAAAAAGATCAAGGATCTTGTCCTTCCCAAGGGCACTCTGTTCATTTCCATCAATCGAGGAGAAGAGGTGATCATCCCGAGGGGCGATACGGATTTACGGGAGGATGATCAGGTACTCGTCTTAGTGCGGAAGGCCCACGAAGCGGTTCTCAGACAGATACTCATGGCGCCGGCAACGGATCGAAAACATGCCTGAAAAAATCCGCCCATCCGCATTCGGCGATTTGGAATCCACTTGCCGAAGAACGCGAACAGGAAAGTTTTTAATTATTCTTTTGATTGGTTATGGCACCTATGAATTTTACGGGTCCGTTCACCGTAGAGAGCGCAAAGAGCGCCGCGGACATAGCATGGAAAAGGCAAAAAACAACCACGCTATGCGCATAGCGCTAAGCGTTTGGCGGTTTCGAGGTGGCTCCGCGGTAAAATTGGAAATACCGAAAGGAGAATGAAATGAACATTCTTTTTTTTGGCCCCAACGGGAGCGGGAAAGGGACCCAGGGAGCCATCCTCCAGAAACAATTTAGCGTTCGGCACGTCGAATCCGGAGCCATCTTCCGGGACAATATATCGAAGGGAACAGATCTGGGGAGCAAAGCAAAGAATTACATCGATCGGGGAGAGCTGGTACCCGATGACATCACCATCCCTATGATCTTGGATCGCCTGCAGCAGCCGGATTGCGCCAAAGGATGGCTTTTAGATGGGTTCCCCCGGAATGTCAATCAGGCCAAGCAGCTCGACGCCGCTTTAACCAAAGCAGGTTTGAAGTTGGATTACGTGATCGAGATCGTGCTGGACCGCCAGACCGCCAAAAATCGAATCATGGGGCGTAGGCTTTGCGTTAACGATAACAACCATCCGAACAATGTTTTCATCGAGGCCATCAAACCTGTTCAGAAGGATAAAAGGTTGGTCTGTCGGGTTTGCGGGGGGGAATTGAAAACACGGTCGGATGATCAGGATGAAGTGGCCATCGACAAACGTCATGCGATTTACTACGACAAAGAAAGCGGCACTCTGGCCGCAGTCAACTATTTCAAAGAGAAAGCCAAGAAAGGCGGGGCAGGGTTAAGAATCATCGAACTCGACGGCCGACCCGGAGTTAAAGAAGTTTCTGATGAACTTTCTCAAAAGCTCCGAATATAGAAAGATTTAATTAAGAAATTTTCTTTGGGTACTCTGCGATCTCTGGGGTGAAATATAAAGTGAAACCGCGGATCGGCATCACCATGGAACTTAGCGCCAAAGGGGAACGGCGGCTTAATTTTCTTGACCTCGCCTATGCCCAAGCTGTAGAAGAGGCCGGGGGAACGCCAGTTTATTTTCCTTCGCTTCCCTCATCCGGAATGTTTGCAGAAGCCGTGTCCATGATCGATGGGTTAGTTTTAACTGGGGGGGGCGACATCCATCCTTCTTATTATGGGGAAGAAATCACGGCCCCCATCAGCCTTTCCCCCGATCAGCGGACGGATTTCGACCTGAGTATTTTTTGGGCGGCCATGAATGCAGGCAAGGCCATCCTGGCAATATGCCACGGGATGCAGATCATGAATGTAGCCTTGGGGGGGACGCTTTACCAGGATATTACCACCCAGCTCCCCGGGTCGATCCTGCATAGGGAGATGGAAGGGAAAACTCCCGCCCGGCATAGCATGCAGGTGGAACCCGGGTCAAGGTTGGCAAATATCCTGGGTGGAATGCTGGAATTCGAAGTTTGCAGCACCCATCACCAAGGGGTCAAGGTTTTGGGGAAAGGCCTGAGGATCAGTGCCAGATCTCCCGATGGCCTTGTGGAGGGGATCGAGCTGCCCGGGAATCCGAAGGTCATCGGCATCCAGTGGCACCCGGAGAAAGACCCCGGAAGCGAAGCCAGCCGAAGGCTTTTGAGAGCCCTGGTGGAGATGGCCTCTCCCTCAATTTCCCACTTGATCTAATCCCTCTCCGTCTTCGTCACTTTTTCGCTTCCTGCCCCGCCCCATTCCACCCGATCCTCCCCGGGTTGGTGCGATATGACGAGGTGGCCGCTGGTTTCGCTTAAACCTTGACGAGCGGCCTTTTCCTTTATAAAATTAGACCGTCTCCCGACCGCCTGCAGCCGGCGAATCCCGCTCAGCGACTGGAGCAGACAGCCCTCCGCCGCAGCTCGCCGCCTACCCGTTACGCTTCGCCTTCCTTGGGCGAAGCCACACCTAGGAGGGACCGACCATGAAAGCTGTTGGCTATCGTCAATCGCTGCCAATTTCTGAGGCCGCATCGCTGATCGACGTCGAACTGCCCGACCCGAAGCCGTCGGGCCTTGACTTGCTGGTGCAGGTGAGAGCGGTTTCCGTTAACCCGGTCGACACCAAAGTGCGCGTGCGCATGCCACCAGAGCCCGGCGAGACGAAGGTGCTGGGTTGGGACGCCGCCGGAGTCGTGCTGAAGGCAGGCCCAGAGGCGAAGCTCTTCCAACCGGGGGATGAGGTCTGGTACGCGGGTTCCATTGCCAGGCCAGGCACCAATTCCGAGCTTCACCTGGTGGATGAGCGCATCGTCGGCAAGAAGCCGCTGTCGCTCAGCTTTGCGCAAGCGGCAGCCTTGCCTTTAACCACCATCGCGGCCTGGGAGCTGTTGTTCGACCGCTTCGGCGTGCAGCCGGGAAAGCGCCCCACGGAGGACACCCTGTTGATCATCGGCGCGGCGGGAGGCGTGGGGTCGATCTTCGTCCAGCTCGCGCGCAGGCTGACGGGCATGACGGTCATTGGCACTGCATCGCGCAAAGAGACGGCTGACTGGGTCCTGTCGCTCGGGGCGCATCACGTGATCGACCACAGCAAGCCGCTGTCCGCGGAACTCACGCGCCTCGGCATTCCTGCCGTCACCCATGTCGCCAGCTTGACCCAGACTGAATCGCACTTCCCCCAGATCGTCGAATCGCTGGCGCCGCAAGGCAAATTCGGGCTGATCGACGACCCTCGCGCACTCGATATCAATCTGCTCAAGCGCAAGAGTATCTCCGTGCACTGGGAGTTTATGTTCACCCGCGCAGTGTTCGGCACGGCGGACATGATTGCGCAGCATCGGCTGCTTTCGGAAGTGGCCGAGCTCGTCGATGCCGGCCTCATCCGCACTACCGTCGGCGAGCATTTTGGCCGCATCCGCGCCGAGAACCTGAAGCGCGCGCATGCCTTGATCGAGAGCGGCAGGGCGAAGGGCAAGATCGTGCTGGAAGGCTTTTGACCCAACGATGCCCCTCATCTACGGGGCGATGATGTGGTTGGGTAAACCAGCCCTCTGTGCCGTCGTTTCTAATGCGGGTGGGATGGGGAACCTTACCGCCGGCAACTTTACATCTGAGGATGAATTCCGCACCGCCGCAGAACTTCAAAAGCTCTTGAAGGAAAAGGCTTGCTACCGTTGCTTTTCAACGCAGGCGTAGGCGTTGTGGTTATGGATGGATTCCAGGTTCTCTGACTCTACGCTGAACCATGTGATATTAGGGTGGGTATTGAGACGGAGGGCAATATTCCGGACAACATCCTCAACAAACATAGGGTTGTCGTAGGCTTTTTCGGTGACGAATTTTTCATCCGAACGTTTAAGCAGTGAAAAGACTGCGGCGCTGGCCGAGTTTTCCACCATCCGGATCAAGTCCTCGATCCAGAAGAACTTGTGGAAGGTCACTTTCACGCTGACGAGGCTTCGCTGGTTATGGGCCCCCTTTTTGCTGATCTCCCTGGAGCATGGACAGAGAGTCGTCACAGGGACTGTAACCCCAACGATCAGCGAGTGGTGCCCATTCGTCAGGGAGGCCAGGAACTGGCAGGTGTATCCCATGATGCCCTTGGCCCCAGAGATGGGAGCGCGTTTTTCGATAAAATAAGGGAACTCCACCTCCAGGTAGGCGGATTCGGCGTTGAGCTTTTCTTTCATTTTATTAAGGATGGTAGAGATGGCCTTGATGTTAATGGTGCCCCGGTATTCATTCAGAATTTCGATGAAGCGGCTCATGTGAGTGCCTTTAAAATGCTGGGGTAAATTGACATACATGTTCACCTTTCCCACCGTATGCTGGACTTTGTTCCGCTTGTCCAGGACCGTAATGGGGTACTCGATATTCTTCACCCCCACCTTGTTGACTTCCACGCGCCGGTGGTCTCTCTGATTCTGAATATCAATCATCTTCCGGGCCTGCGGTACGTGGCCTGGGAAGTCCCCGACTCCCAGACCGAAACCCAGCTTACCCGCTGGGACCCTTGGTCAACCTGGCGAGAAAGCTCAGCAAAAATGTAGGCGGCGAGGTTTTCGGACGAGGGATTTTTCCCCTTGAAGATGGGCAACTCGTTTAAATACCGGTGATCCAAGGTCTCGAGGATAGCCTGGGTCTTGGCCTTGAGGAGGCGAAAGTCCATGACCATTCCCCCTTCATCCAGGCTTTCAGATTCCACGGCCACCTCCACGGTGAAATTATGGCCGTGGAGCGATTCACATTTTCCACCGACTTCCCGCAGGTTGTGAGCTGCGGCAAATTCAGCTTTTATTTTGATCTCGTACATTTATGAGCTGGCAGAAGAGGCTTATCAAATTTTGAACTGGAAGTCTTTCTCAAATTATCCGATAATGGCCAACTTGTCAACTCCGTCCTTTTTCCGTTTTCATTCGCTGCTGGCTCCCCCCGACTGAAACAAAAGTAAAGTTTACGCTCCCATTCCGGCGACTGACGGGCAACCCGGCCAGACTCTTTTCGGTATCTTTATTCTATAAATAGGAAGGAGGTGTAAATATTTTAGTCAAAAGTGGAAAATTCCTTCCACAAGATTTAGCTCGGATCTAAAAAATTCATCCGCCTGATCTAAGAATTGTCAAAAAAATTGATGAATTAATAAGTTTCTGCGGAGAATGTTGGGATGGCACATAGCTTGCAGATTCATAGCTCTAGGGATTATTAAGCATCGAAGAGAAAGAAGCAAATTTCCGCGATATTCTTACTTGGCGATGAATTTCAAGGGGGGCGGCACTTCTTAGAGACTCTGGGGCGATGAGAATTCGAAAGGGGAATTGAGCAAGGAGAGGGCAAATTTGATGCTGAAAAAGAATTTAGGGCGGATTCTGGTCGAAAAAAATGTAATCACTCAGGCCCAGCTTGACTTGGCGCTTACCCGGCAGAGACTGGAAAAAGGAAAATATTTGGGGCAAATCTTATTTGAAATGGGCGTCCCGCAAGAGGAAATTAACAAGGCATTAGATTTTTTTGATAAAAGAAAACCCATTGGCCAAATCTTGATCGATTTGAAATCTATCACCCCCCAGCAATTAGATGAAGTTTTGCAGAAACAAAAAGAGCTGCGCAAAAAAGGTATCCGCAAGCCTTTGGGAATGTTGATGGTCGAATTGGGGTATACCAGTTACGATGGCTCGAGGAGGGCGCTTTCCAAATATTTTATCATGCCGGCTGTTTCCTTGGAAAAATTTACCCCATCCTTGGTCTTGCAAAAAGCTGTAGGCGAAAGATATGCCCGAAAACAAGGGATCGTCGTTCTGGAAAACAGCGCAAACACCATCAAAATGGCCCTGGCCGAACCCACAGTATTTATTATGGAGGAATTAAAAAAGGCTTTACCCATGGGGAAAAGAATCGAATTTTACTTGGCCAACCCCTACGCCGTAGAGACCTGTCTGAAAAGAAAAATGGGCGCCAGCGCCATGACCAAATATATATGACCTCCATGAATTCCCCTTCCACCCGGACCCCGATCGCCCTGCGATGAGGGGAGTGGCCCGGGCGCGAGGCCGAATCTTTCGGAATCATCAAGCAGTGATCCCTCCTTAGCCAGGGCGGACTTCGAGGCATAATTCTCGGGCATCCTTCGGACCCGCCGCCGCTTTGCGGAGACAAGGTTAGGACCTCATCGCAAATCTTCTCCCGCTGATAATTCCTCATTCATCGGCCTCGCGCCTGGGCTACGACGGAATTCTAGCAAAATCTGAAGGGGGATTGGCATGGATATAGACCTCGGTCTTCATTTCATGTTAAGATAAATAAATTTCTGGAGATCAGTCTTTCAAAGGGAGGGACCAGCCATGGGCGAAAAATCTCAATGGGTCCTGCGGCAGATGAAATGCCCTGAGGAAAAGAGAAAGGCAGAACTTTTGCTCGAGTGGAAGGTGCAAAGGGGGAGAAAGGTCCTACATAGTGTCAGTTGCGATAACCCCCACTTGATGGATTACAGCGGGGTGGATTGTCAATGGCTCTGCCTGAAAAAGATCTCCCCCAGGAAAAAATAAGAAATCGATAGCTATCCAGCATGGTCCTTATTTATCCGCCTGCAACCAAAGCTTGTGAACCTCCCGCCGGAATCGCCAGACTTTTAGGGACCCTCAATCACCACGGCGTAAAATGTAAAATTCTGGATGCAAACTTAGAGGGCCTTCTTAGCTTACTGAACGGCCCGCATCCGGCAACCGATCCCTGGACCCATCGAGCCTCCCGGAATCGTTTTCGCCATCTCACCACAATAAGAAGCTGGCCGACCTATCAGCATTTTGGCCGCTACCAACGAGCGGTCATGGATCTGAACCGGCTTCTGGAGATGGCCGCGATGGCCAGAGGGGTACGTCTGGGCTTGGCGAATTACCAGCACCCGGAACTTTCTCCGGCCCGGTCCGGGGACCTGATCCGGGCTGCGGAAAGACCAGAGGAGAACCCTTTTTATCCTTATTTTAAAAAAAGACTTTGGCAAGTTCTGGATGAAGCCCAACCATCCGTCTTAGGATTTTCCCTGAATTATTTAAGCCAGGCGTTAGGCACTTTCGCCATGATCGGTTTTTTAAAACGGCATTGCCCGGGGCTAAACTTGGTTTTGGGCGGAGGGCTTGTGACTTCATGGATGAGAAGACCCTCCTGGCAAAATCCATTCCAGGGCCTGGTAGATTCCTTAGTGGCTGGGCCAGGAGAGGTCCCGTTACTTGCCATTTTGAATCTTCGCGGGAGGATTCAGGGAGAACTCACCGAGCTTCCAAACCCGCCAGATTATGATTCTCTGCCCATGGAAGATTACTTTGCTCCCGGGGCGATTCTTCCCTACAGTTCATCGGATGGATGTTACTGGAATCGATGTTTATTCTGTCCAGAAAGAGCCGAAGGAAATCCCTATACCCCCATTCCTGTGGACCGGGCGCTCTTGGATCTGTCTATCCTGGTAGACAGAATGAAACCTCTTCTGGTTCATTTCCTGGATAATGCGATCCGTCCGGCACTGATGGAAAAAATCGCTGACCATCCTCCGGGTATACCCTGGTATGGTTTCGCCAGGATTTCGTCCCATCTTACCGATCCGGATTTTTGCTTAGCCTTGAAGAAATCCGGGTGCGTGATGCTTCAGCTGGGTCTGGAATCTGGAGATCAAGGAGTGCTCGACCAGATGGAAAAAGGGATTGATCTTGGGGTGGCGTCTTTGGCTTTAAAAGTTCTAAAAAAAGCGGGGATCGCCACGTATGTCTACCTCCTTTTTGGAACCCCCCCGGAAACGATCAGGGAAGCCCGAAGGACTCTGGAGTTTGCCGTTCAGCATCATGATCAAATTGGTTTCTTAAATCTGGCCCTATTTAACTTACCCCTGCACGCCCGGGAAGGTCAAAAAGTAGAAACTGAAAAGTTTTATGAAGGCGACCTCAGCCTTTATACGGGCTTTTTTCACCCTCAGGGATGGAACCGAAATTTGGTCCGGCAATTCTTAGATAAGGAATTCAAGAGGCATCCGGCCATCGCCCCTATCTTGAGAAGGGACCCACCGGTTTTTACCTCTAATCACGCCCCCCTTTTTGCGATCGGGAAGATGGAGAGTTCGCTGGGGTTAGGCAGGAACTGCGCTCAGACAGCCTGACCCGATCCGGTCCACGAATTCCTCCACACCTGGGTCATGCCCCAGGCTCCTTCGATCTTGTTCTTGCCGGATCCTTCTAAATTTGCTTTAATTGAGTCAGCAGTGAGAATTTTCTCAATCAAAGGAGGAAAAAGAAATGGCCAAACGCCATCCGCTGAAAATTACGGTGTTGCAGAAGTTAAGCGCCAAGGAGGTTTACGGCCATCCTCTGCCGGAAGTGGCAGAGGATGTGACCCCTTACTGCGACCGGCTGGAAGTGGGGCAGGAATTCCGGGTTGATGAGTCAGGGGCAATGCCCGCCGCGTTTTGCACTTGGGCTTGGCATGATATCTACCCCGCCGTGACCGGGCTGCGATTTGGCGGAACCTATCCCTGGATCAGGAAAGAGGGCTTGATTTACTCCTGTTGCAGCGACGGAGCCCGGCCGGTCTTCTTTAAGATCGAAAGGCTTTAAAATGACCTGGAGAAAAAACAATCTGAAGGAAATCCTTGGCAGGGGAGAAGTAGCCCTGGGGACTTGTATCTACACCTTCAGCCCCGCGCTCGTGGAGCTGGCCGGCCATTGCGGGTTGGATTTCTGCCGCATCGACAACGAGCATGCTTGGCGTCAAGATGATAGCGTTGAAAATATCATGCGGGCGGCCTACGTGGGGGGGATCGTCCCGCTTCTGCGAATCGACCGGGATAATCCCTACCTGGTCAGGAAAGCCTTAGAAGTGGGAGCTGGAGGGATCATCGTCCCCCATGTCAATACGGCCAGGGAAGTCGAAGAGGTCGTCCAGGCCGCGAAATTTCCCCCCCAGGGACACCGCGGGTACGGGGGGTTGTGCTGGTCTGGAAAATGGGGCGTAAACGCGGGCCCGGAATGGGTCAGGTGGAGCGATGAAGAGACCCTGGTTTTGGTCATGATCGAAGACCACCGCGCGCTCGAAAACTTGGACGCCATTATGTCCGTGGAGGGATTAGATGCCGTGCAGTTTGGCCCGGCAGATTATTCTTTTTCCATTGGGGTTCCGGGACAAACTTCCCATCCCGGGGTGACGGAGGCATTGAAGAAAATCATCGAGGCGGGCAAAAAACACGGGAAAGCAGTTTGTATGGGAGTGGGATTCCCCTGGGCGGAGAACGCCAGAAAGTTCATTGAGATGGGTTGCCAGCTCATCGAGTTCGGCCACGATGTGACGATCCTGCAAAATGTTTGGAAAAGAACGCTGGCCGAGGTGCGAGGGAAAGGCGGATCCTTATGAAAATCATTCACTGCAGAGCCCGCATCTCCCGGCGCTCTCTGCGGTGAAATAGCACTTACTCTTTCGCCAGCAAGGCGCCAACCGGGCAAACCCGGACGCACTCTAAGCAACCGGTACACCGGGTCTCAGCGAAGGGTTTGTTCATGAAGGTGGAGATGCGGGTTTCAAATCCGCGGTGGGTGAACTGGAGAATTCCCAGTCCAGCGCGCTCCTTGCAAACCCAGACGCAACGGCCGCAGAGAAGGCATTTGTTCGGATCGAAGAGCAGGGCAGGATGGCTACGGTCCAGGGGGAAGGTGTGAACCCCTGGGCGCAGCCGGTTGGGCTTGAGCTTTAATTTCAAATCTGTCGCTATGGCTTGCAATTGGCAATTCCGGTTCTTGCCGCAATCTGGGCAATTGGTCGGGTGGGAAGCGATGAGCAGCTCCGCGGCGGTGCGACGCAGGCGCAGCACCCGCGGAGTTGCGGTCCGAACAGCCATTCCTTCGTAGACTTCTTCTGTACAAGCCGGGACCGGCTCTGGCTTTCCTGCGACCTCCACCCAGCAGAGCCGGCAGGCTGCGGGAGGCATTTTCATCTCCCGCAGGAGACAGAGGTTGGGAATGTAGATCCCCCTCTCCAGGGCCACCCAAAGGAGCCGAGCGCCTTTCTCGGCCAGGATGGTTTTTCCGTCAATGGTGAGAGAAATGATTTTTTATATTCTTCACCGCAGAGCTCGCTGAGAACACGGAGGATTATTGATGGAAATAAAAAGGCCCATTTGCATAAACTCAAACGACTTTTTCGCAGATCTCCGTGGACGTAAAAAATTGTTTCTGACAAATTTTCGCATCGCGGCGTTCTAAGCGTTCTCCGCGGTTAATGAATCCATGGTTTTAACGAATCGGCGGCACCTCACTCAGCGGGGAGATCTTGACGACCGCCTGGTATTGGGGAGGGCAGGCCCCTGAGCAGGAGCCGCATTTCACGCACTTCTCTTGGTCAATAATTTTTTTCATCCGCCGGCCGGTCTTGATGGCTTCTACCGGACAGCTTCCCACGCAAGCATCACAAGAACGCTCGCATTTCTCCGGGACGATGTAGAAAGCCGTCAGGGCGCGACACCTCCGCGCCGGGCATTTTCTCTGCAAAATATGGGCTTCGTATTCATCCTGGAAATACCGCAGGGTGGTTAGAATCGGGTTCGGCGCCGTTTTTCCCAGGTTGCAGAGGGCTCCCACCTGGATGTCTTCGGCCAGCTCTTGCAGAAGGCGGAGGTCTTCGATCCTTCCTTTTCCCTGGGTGATCTCTTCCAGGAGGTTGAGCATCTGCCAGGTCCCCAGGCGGCAAAACGTGCACTTGCCGCAAGATTCCCTCTGCGTGAAGTCCAAGAAATAGCGAGCCACCTCCACCATACAATCGTCCTCGTCCAGGACAACCATCCCTCCCGAACCCATCATCGCCCCAGCCTCTTTAAAAGACTCGAAGTCGATGGGCAAACTAAGGAATTTTTCAGGAAGGCATCCTCCGGAGGGGCCACCGATCTGCACAGCCTTGAAACGCTTACCCTGGGGAATTCCCCCGCTTAAGTCGAAGATGAGCTGACCGAGCGTCATCCCCATAGGAACTTCGATGAGTCCGGCGTTATTCACCTTTCCCACCAGCGCAAAGACCATCGTCCCTTTGCTCCCTTCCGTGCCGATCGAGGTGAAGCTTTGGACTCCATTCAAAATGATATGGGGCACGGCAGAGAGGGTCTTCACGTTGTTGATCAGAGTGGGCTTTCCTTTCAGTCCCGTGATTGCGGGATAAGGGGGCCGGAAGCGAGGCACGCCCCGCTTCCCCTCGATGGACTGGATTAAGGCAGTTTCTTCTCCACAGACAAAAGCTCCGGAGGCGCGGAAAAGAGATACCCGGAAGCTGAAATCGCTACCCAGAATTTTCTCGCCCAGAAGACCTGCCGCCTCGGCCTGGGAGATGGCTTTTTGCACGCGCTCCGCAGCCAAGGGGTATTCAGAACGGAGATAGATAATCCCGCAGGATGCGCCGATGGCATAGGCCGCAATCATCAGGCCCTCCAGAGTCTGGTGGGGGTCACTTTCCAGAAGGCTCCGGTCCATGAAAGCTCCTGGGTCCCCTTCATCGGCGTTGGCGATGACGTATTTCGGGCTCCCCTCCGCCCTGGCGCAAATTTCCCATTTCTTCCCCGCAGGGAACCCAGCTCCCCCCCTTCCGCGCAACCCGGAATGGGTGATGAGGGAGATGACCTCGGCCGGTTCTTGCTGTAAAACGTGGCAGAGTCCCTCATAGCCGGCGTTGGCGATGGATTGGTCAATATCTTCCGGGTCAATCAAGCCGCAACGTTTGAGGAGAAGCCGGTTTTCCATTCGAAACCGGGGAAGCTCAAAGACCGTGGGAAAGGAATCGTTCTCTTCCAGGGCTCCCAGCATCAGTTCCATACAGGGATCTCCGGCAAGCAGGAAGGAATGGACGAGAAGGGATGCGATCACCGGGTTGACGCGGCTGTAAGCGATAGCCGGAAACCCCGGCCGGGAGATCATCACCAGCGGCTCTGCGTAGCAATGCCCCAGGCAGCCGACCTGGAGGAGGTGGGCTCTTATACCGGCCCGCTGGGTTTCTTCCTGGAAGGCTTTAAAGATTTCCAGGGCTCCGGAGGCCCGGCCGCAGGTGGCCGTTCCTACCCGGATCGTTGGCTCATCCCCTCGTTTCAGCGATTGCCATTTATCCAGGGCCTTGGAGCGCAGGCGCGCGAAGGATTGTTGGACTGAGAATTTCTGCTCGGGATTCACGGAGCTTTTTCCCCCTCCCTCTCCAACTGGAAGGCGAGCAGAAGCCCGTCCACTTTCGTGGGTGCCATATGGCCATGAACCTTCTCTCCCACCACGGCCACGGGGGCGAGGGCGCAACATCCCACGCAGGCCACCCGCTCGAGGCTGAACTCACGGTCGGGCGTGGTCTGGCCGACCTTGATGTTCAACCGCCTCTCCCAGGATTCCAGGATCACGCTCGCCCCCTTGACATGGCAGGCTGTCCCCACGCAGACTTTGACCGGATGATTCCCGGGAGGGTGAAGTCGAAATTGATTGTAAAATGTGGCCACGCCGTAAACCTCGCTTTCGGGTATGCCCAGATGAACGGCCACTTTTTCCATGGCTTCCCGGGGAAGGAAGCCGAGCGTTTCCTGGATTTTTTGCAGCAGAGGAATCAGGATTTCCGGTCCTTTGGGGTAGGAGGAAAGAAGATCCTGGATGAAGGTTTCTATCTTTTCTTCCTCTTCAGAGATCTGGTTCATAGCCTAGGTGGGATCGTTTGCGGGCTGAGCCTCTACCGTTTCTTGGCCAGATTGAGAGGCGACTTTTTGCGCAGGATCATGAAAAGGGCCAGAAGAGCAACGGGGATCCCGATGGCCTGCGCCGTAGAAAGGACGTTAGGGATGGCCCAACCGCGGGGGTCTCCCCGACAAAATTCGATGATAAAGCGGGCCATCGAATAAAAGAGGAGGTAATACCAGAAGAGCTGACCCTGGAAACGTTTCGCCCTGCGCATGAAGATCAAAGCGAGGAAAATCCCGAAAGTCGCGGCGGATTCATAAAGCTGCGTGGGATGGAGGGGAATTCCCAAAGGGGCCAAGGAGTTGGCGTCGCGGAAGGTGACGGCGCAAAACCCTGTGGCCGGCTTTCCATAGCAGCAGCCCGCAGAAAAACATCCCAACCGACCCAGAGCCTGACCTATGGCGATGGATGGGGCAAGCAGGTCAGCCATCTTGGGAAAATTCAACTGATGCTTGCGGACATACCAGACCCCGATGAAAAAGGCGAAGATCAGTCCGCCGTAAAAGACCAACCCGCCCCGCCAGAATTTGATGACGTCGATGGGATTCGCGGCAAATTCCGGCCAATTTCCTAGGACGTAAAAAAGGCGGGAACCCAGCAGGCCCGCGAGCAGGAGGTAAAACGAAAGGTCCAAAATCAAGTTCGGATCGATTCCGGTGCGGTGGGCTTCCCTGCTGGCCAGGAAGACGGCCAGAAGGAAGCCGCCGGCCAATAAGACCCCGTAGGTGTGCAACGTTAATTCGCCGAATCTTACCAGAATGGGGTACATATCCACTATAATTTCGAATTTCGAATTTCGAATTTCGAATTTCCAAGGGATTTCTTGCGGATCATCTGGAATAAGAGCAGGATGACCCCGACCGTGATCGCCGAATCGGCGACGTTGAAAGCCGGCCAGTGAACGTGATGCCAGTGGAAGTCTATGAAGTCGATCACCTCACCCATCCGCAGACGGTCAATCAGATTCCCGATGGCTCCTCCGAGAATCAAGGAGAGGCTGAGGGTTTCGGTGTTCCGGCCCGGGCGAAGATTCCTCAAAAGATAGAAGATACAACCGATGGCTACGCCGGATACGAGGAGGAAAAAAACCATCTTCAGAGCGGAGCGATCCCCCGCCAGAAATCCAAAAGCAGCTCCGGTATTCCTCAGGTAGGTGAGATGGACGAAGTTGGGCACAATCTCGATGGACTGGTGAAGGTGCATTAGATTGTGCACCAAGGCCTTGGTGATTTGATCCAGGATCAGGACAGTCAGGCCGATGATCAGCGCCAAACGGTATTTCGGATTCACGGCTTTCCCCTTGCGCGTAGGGTCAAAAGGGCGTCGCGGCAGCGGGGACAAACGGAGGGGAGGTCGGTGCTTTCCCCCACGTGGGGATCATAAACCCAGCAGCGTTCGCATTTTTTGCCCCTGGCCCTGGTAATCAGGATGCTCAATCCTTCCAGCTCAGGACTACGGTAAGCCCCAGGGGGAAGAGAAGAGACCAGCTCGACTTGGGAGACGATAAAGAGGTCCTTCAGCTGTGCTTCATTCTGCCGCAAGAAGGAGAGGAGCTTCTCCGGAGCGGCAAGGGTCACGCCCGCCTCCAGGGAATTTCCGATGAGCTTATTCTGCCTGGCGATTTCCAGGGTCTTCGAGACTTCCCGGCGCACTTGCAAAAGAAGCTCCCAGCGTTCTTCGATCCGCTCGTCGAGGTACCGGGGTTCTACCTCCGGAAAAAGGGTCAGATGCACGCTCTCGGCTCGCGGCTTCGATCCCGGAAGGTGCCCCCAGACCTCTTCTGCCGTGTAAGAAAGGATCGTGGCCATGAGACGAACGAGGGCGTCCAGGATCTTGAAGAGGACAGTCTGAGCCGCCCGACGTTGGGGGGAGGAAGGCGAGGACGTGTAGAGTCGGTCTTTCAGGATGTCCAGGTAGAGGGCGCTTAGGTCGACCGCGCAGAAGTTGTGCAAGGAATGAAAGACTAGGTGAAACTCAAAATCGGCATACGCTTCCCTCAGCCGGGAGATCAATTTCTGTAGGCGAAGAAGGATCCAGCGGTCCAGTTCTAAAAGCTGAGCGTCAGGGACGCTGTCTTTCTGGGGGTCGAAGTCATAGAGGTTTCCCAGAAGGAACCGGCAGGTGTTACGGATGCGGCGGTAAGCTTCGGAGAGCCGCGAGAGGATCTCTTCCGAGATCCGGATGTCGTCGCGGTAGTCTTCAGCGGCGACCCAAAGGCGGAGGATTTCTGCCCCATAGCGGTGAATGACTTCATCTGGGGCGATCACGTTTCCGAAGGATTTAGACATTTTTCTTCCCTCACCATCGACTACAAAGCCATGGGTGAGGACGGAATGGTAAGGCGCATGACCCCGGGTCCCCACTGAGGCCAAGAGGGAGCTATGGAACCAACCCCGATGTTGATCGCTTCCCTCGAGGTAGATGTCGACCGGGGATTTCAGGTTAGGCCGTTTTTCACAGACTGCGGCATAGCTTACCCCGGAGTCAAACCAGACGTCCAGGATGTCCGTTTCCTTGGAGAATTCCTCTCCCCGACATTTGGGGCACCGCGTTCCCGGGGGCAGCAGCTCCCTGGCCGGAAGGTCGAACCAGACGTCTGCCCCTCCCTTTTCGAAAAGTTCGGAAACGTATTCTGCGAGGTGTTCCTCAAGCAAAATCTCTTGGCAGGCTTGACAGGTGAAGGCCACGATGGGAACTCCCCAGGCCCGCTGGCGGGAGATACACCAATCCGGACGGTTTTGGATCATCCCGTAGATGCGATCGCGGCCCCAGGGAGGGATCCAGGTGACCCGGTCGATGGCCTCCAGGGCCTTCTGGCGCAGGCCATTCTTTTCCATCGAGATGAACCATTGCTCGGTGGCCCGGAAGATGATGGGGTTCTTGCAGCGCCAGCAGGTGGGGTACTGGTGCGTGTAAGGTTCAGAGTGGATCAGGGCCCCCACCTCAGCGAGTTTCTGGATTACTGCTTCATTGGCATCGAAGACGAACTGACCGGCGAAGAATGGAACGTCGGAAGTGAAGCGTCCCTGGTCATCCACCGGAGAGTAAATGGGAATGTTATACTGGATGCCCGACTCATAGTCTTCCTGACCGTGGCCGGGCGCGGTGTGCACGCATCCGGTGCCTGTGTCCAAAGTGATGTAGTTGGCCAAAATAAGGACTGATTCGCGGTCGATGAAGGGATGACGGCACTTGAGGCCTTCGACCTGCTTGCCGGGAAATTTCGCCAGCACCGTGTATTTTGTTTTTCCCGCTTGGGCCATGACCTGTTCGAGAAGGGCTTCGGCCAAGATCCAGACCTCCCCGTTCACTTCCGCGGCCACGTAGGAATAATCGGGATGGAAGGCAATCGCCAAGTTTGCCGGGAGGGTCCAGGGCGTGGTCGTCCAAATGAGCACATAAACCTTCTTGCCTTTCAGGGCCGGGAAGCGCTCGCTGAAATCTGAGAGCGCCTCGAACTTGACCGTAATGGACGGAGAGGTATGGTCTTCGTACTCCACCTCCGCTTCGGCCAGGGCTGTCTCACAGGAGGCGCACCAATAGACCGGCTTTTTCCCCCGATAGACAGACCCTTTGCCGACGAAGCGGCCGAACTCCCGCACGATGGTGGCTTCATAGTCATAGCTCATCGTCTGGTAGGGGTTATCCCATTCACCCATGACCCCCAGGCGCTTAAATTCCTGGCGCTGGATGTCCAGGAATTTGGAAGCGAAAACCCGACAGAGCTTTCTTTTCTCGCTGATGGAATAGGAAGCTTTCTTGCTTCCCAATTCTTTATCCACCTGGTGTTCGATGGGAAGTCCGTGGCAATCCCATCCGGGCACGTATTCTCCGTTGAACCCAGCCATATTCTTGGATTTGACGGTGAGGTCTTTGAGGATTTTATTCAAGGCCGTGCCAATATGAATGTGCCCGTTCGCATAGGGCGGGCCGTCGTGGAGGATATATTTGGGCCGGTCTTTGGCGATCTCTCTCAGCTTCTGATAAATTCGCCCTTCCTCCCATTTTTTTAAAATCTCGGGCTCTCGCTGCGGAAGGTTGGCCTTCATGGGAAAAGATGTCTTGGGCAGGTTCAGGGTAGCCTTGTAGTCCATCGCGTCCTCGGAATAAAAACATACCTCCCTTCTTTACAGTAAACCATAGGGGGAAAAGCCAACATCCTCTCTGATCTGGGTGGTTTTTTTCCATAATAAGGCGATTTAGAGAAAAAAGGAAGAGAATTTATTTTTATCCATCAACCTTCATCCCCTTTGGAGGCCTTTCCCGTTCCCGTCGAGTTCCCTAGGATTCCTCCGGGGGAGGTCTTCCTTTTCCCATAAATTTCTTGACAATTCAAAAATGATGAAATACATTTTTTAGAATGTGGGGGCCTCCAATCATTACCCATCTTCCGTAAAAACCAGTGGAGGTAAGCAATCCTTCTCCAGACTCCGGCAAACCTGTGAGGATTGGAGCTCATTTCCCGTATTGAATATTTTTAGGTTTTCGCGGATCAGGAATTGCAGCCTGCCGCATTGCCAAGGAGGATGTTTATGGACGTTCATGAGTGCCACTGCAAGCCGATTGAACATGTAACCAGCGAATTTGAGACCCACCTCGAAAAAGGCTTGAGTCCTGAGGAAGCCCAGGCCCGGCTAAAAAAATATGGGCCCAATGAGCTGATGGAGCGTCCGCGGCCGGGCTTTCTGAAGATGCTCTTGGATCAGTTTAACAATTTTCTGGTGATCATCCTGATCATCGCGGCGGTCGTCTCGTTGCTTCTGGGAGAGATCATCGATGCCTCGGCCATCATGGTCATCGTGGTATTGAACGCCGTGGTGGGGGTCGTCCAGGAATCAAAGGCCGAGCAGGCCTTGGCTGCCCTCAAGAAGATGGCGGCTCCCAATGCCCAGGTCATACGGAATGGGCATCAGATAACGATTTCTTCGCGGGAGTTGGTCCCCGGTGACCTCGTCACAATAGAAGCCGGGAACTATGTCCCCGCGGATATGCGCCTGGTGCAAAGTGTAAACCTCAAAGTAGAAGAGGCCTCCCTGACCGGGGAATCCGTGCCGGTTGACAAGGAAGCCAAAGTGGTCCTGGACAGGGATATTCCCCTTGGCGACCGGAAGAATTCCGCCTTCATGAGTACCCTGGTGACCTACGGGCGAGGCAAGGGGCTGGTGACTGCCACAGGAATGCATACCCAGATCGGCCTCATTGCGGAGATGCTCCAATCGTATGAGGAAGAAGCGACCCCCCTGCAGCTGAAGCTGGATCAACTGGCCAAGATGCTGGGGATCGTTTGTCTGGCCATTTGCGGGGTCATTTTTGTTTACGGCCTCATTCGCGACACGCATTTTGGAACGATCTTCCAGGAAGGATTCCTGGCCTATCTCACCGCCGAGAAGAAAGATATCATCGAACTTTTCATGACCGCGGTAAGCTTGGCCATTGCCGCCGTGCCAGAAGGGCTTCCAGCAGTGGTGACGATTTGCCTGGCCTTGGGAATGCAGAAGATGATCCGCCGCCATGCCTTGATTCGTAAACTTCCGGCGGTGGAGACGCTGGGCTGCGCCACCGTGATCTGTTCGGACAAGACCGGCACCCTGACCCAGAATGAGATGACGGTTGTCCAGGGATGGACCGGCGGTAAGAGGTTCCGGGTGACCGGAGAAGGGTACAGTCCCAACGGGCAATTCTCTTTCAGCGACCAGCCATTTGACCCGTGTGCAGACCCGACTACTTCCCTTCTTCTTCACGGGGCAGTGCTCTGCAACGACGCCAAGCTGGAGGAGAGCGGCGAGGAAAAGGGGGAGCGCACCTTCCGCATGGTGGGCGACCCCACAGAGGGGGCGATGGTAGTAGCGGCGGCCAACAAGA
>CAVXFA010000064.1:0-49433 GCA_963760605.1 uncultured delta proteobacterium
ACCAGTGAGTCGCATCCGGAGGCGTCGTATGCAGAGTAGCCTCCACAATCGCCTTGATCTTTTCGGCGGGCAGGGCGCGGGAACTCAGGCCGTGGGGGGCATCTTCCGCCAGTCCCTGCGGGCCTCGTTCCTCAAACCGCTTGCGCCATTGCACAACTGTCGGACGACTGGTCTTCAAGGCTTTGGCAATGGCCCGGTTGGGCAAACCCTCCGCAGCCAACAGGCAGATGCGTGCACGCAGGACGGTCCGCTGGGGACTGGTTTTGGCCGCCACCCAGGCTTTCAGGGTTTTGCGCTCCTCTTCCGTTATGGACAATTTTTCGGCTGGGTTCCACATGAACCCATGTATAACACGAAACTGGATAATTGTAAAGATATTATTGTAACACTACACTAGGGGGTAAGATTTTGCATCTGAATAATCTTTCACCGCCCCCATTTTCTTATGACGGATAGGGAAAATCCCATCCCTGCTGAGGGAATGAAAAATGAACGATGAGACCCGAAAAGTTGCTATACGATCGAGCGAAGAAGCTGTTGACAGGCCATCTCCGCTTCAGCTATGGTCACAGCCAGAGATCCACCCGATAAATTAATGAATCATTACCCCTGAAAAATTTGGGGAACCCATCCCTCTCTCCAGGCTGGAGAGAGGGGAAAGTGCAAAGGGGGAATATCAAAGAATTAAACGCCATTGGATTAGAAAAACAATCAAAAAAGGAGGAAGTTTGAAATGATTAAATATGGAAATATTCTCCAAAAAACCCGGGGGATCCGGCAAGAAATCGTAGATTTACGCCGGGATTTCCATCAACATCCAGAGATAGCTCTTAAGGAGTTTAACACAGCCAAGAAAGTGGATGGGATTTTGAAAGGACTCGAAATCGAGACAAAAATGATGGTTAATGGGACCGGGGTACGTGGGATCCTCAAGGGCTCCTTGCCGGGAAAGACCATTGCTCTGAGGGCCGATTTGGATGCCCTGCCCGTTCAAGAAGAGACAGATCGGCCCTACAAGTCTAAAAATGCCGGTGCCATGCACGCTTGCGGCCATGATGCCCATATAGCCATGCTTCTGGGAGCTGCAATGGTGCTGGCGGAATGGAAGAAGGAGCTGACCGGGAATGTGGTCTTCATCTTCCAGCCTGCAGAGGAGACTGGGGCCGGAGCAAAGCCGATGATCGAAGAGGGCGTTCTGGAAGGGGTGGATGGTATTTTTGGATTACACGTTTATGTCCCAATGGGCTTTGGCACCCTCGGCTATAAGCCCGGTCCCTTTATGGCCGCAGGCGATTTCTTTGATGTGAAAATCATGGGGAAAGGGGGACATGGCGGCGTACCGCACCTCGCCATAGATCCCATTGCGATTGCGGCCAACGCCATTTCGACTTTACAAACGATTGTAAGCCGGGAGGTCGATCCCTTAGAGAGTGCTGTGGTGAGCATTTGTAAAATGGAGGCGGGAAGAGGAGCTTACAACATTATCCCAGACTCCGCGACTTTTGGGGGGACGATCCGCTCCCACAGCCCGGAACTGAGAGAGTACCTTTCCAGAAGGCTAAAGGAAATTTTGGAGGGAGTTACATCGGCGATGCGGGGGAGTTATGAGTTTAATCTGATGAGTAAATTCCCGGCAGTGATCAACGAGGAAAAGATGACGGAGTTCGTCGTAAAGGTGGCTCAGGATCTGCTGGGGAAAGATAAGGTCTCGCAGATGAAGCCTCTGATGGGGTCAGAAGATTTTTCGTATTATCTCCAGAAAATTCCGGGTACCTTTGTCTTCCTGGGGGTGGAGAACAAAGAAAAGGGAATCCTCTATCCTCAACATCATCCCAGGTATGACATCGATGAGGACATCCTCCCGATCGGAGCCGCGCTTCATGTAGCCGTAGCGCAGGAATATCTGGCAGGAAAATGAGTCCTGCTCAGAGACCAACCCATTTTCACGGCCCCGGCGGGAAGGCCATTCTGCCTGGGCCATGCTTATATATTTTTCACCAACGAATTTGGAGATGAGACATTTATTAAATTAGGCAAAATGCAAACGGTTTTTAATGCCTGCTAGGCTGGCGCATCTCTCAATCGCTATACCGCTCTTCCGTCCACGGGTCCCCGTGGTTGTGATACCCGCCGGTTTCCCAGAATCCTCGTTTGTCTTCCGCCATGAACTCAAGGCCGGTAGCCCATTTGGCGCTTTTCCAAAAATAGAGCCTTGGCACGACCAGCCTAACCGGATGGCCATGCTCCCGAGATAATGGAGCCTCATTATGTTTCATCGCAAACAAAACATCGGGCTCGAAGAAATCTTTCAGAGAAAGGTTGGTTGTAAAACCTCCGGCTCCATGGACCATGACGAATTTCGCTGCGGGGAGTATTTTGACCAAATCCTTGATGACGGCGGTACTCACCCCTTCCCAGAGGTTATCCAGTCTTGACCACCCGGTAACACAATGAATATCTGAAAATACTTTTACGCGCGGCAAAGCCATGAATTCCTGGTGGCGAATTTTTCTCTCCTTATCGACCAAACCCGAAATCGTAAAGACCCATTCATTCATATTGATATGCGGGACATCCCCATAATGGAGAATGGGAAATTGATCGGTCAGTCTTTGATTGGGGGGAATCCGATTTTTTCTTTCCGTATCCGGGCTCTTAATGATTGTGGTTTCTTTCATAGATCCGCCCTTTCTTCCAGGACCTTAACGCCTTTTCTCTTTTTGGATTTTTTTCAATTTCTCCCAGACCTCTTCCACCTGTCTTTTCGTCTCTTCCAAGGGGCCGGAATTATCCACGATGAAATCCGCATAGCCCCTTTTTTCCTCGATCGGTATTTGGGAACTGAGCATGTTGAGGGCCATCTCCCGCGAGATGCGGTCGCGTTTCATCACGCGTTCGATTTGCTTTTCTTCCGGGATGTAAACCAGCAGGATTTTGTGAAAGAGGTGTTGTAGTTTTGCCTCGAGCAAAAGGGGGACGACAACCTGGATAATGATATTTACATCTATAGCGGCGTATTCTTCTGCCAGCCGCGTAAATTCCTCGTAGACTCTGGGGTGAATGAATCTTTCCAGCTCTTTCCTTTTTTCCGGGTCGCGGAATATGATCTTCGCCAACTTTTTTCGGTCCAGAGTCTTATCCTCCCGAAGAACCTGCCCTCCAAAGGAGGCTATAATATCACTCCAGGCCGGCTTGCCCGGCTCTACTACCACCCGGCTGAGTAAATCGAAATCGATCAGCCGGGCCCCAAGTTGCTCCAGCATCCGGGCCACCGTACTCTTGCCGCTGGCGATCCCTCCGGTTACTGCCAAAAGGATTCGGTTATCTTTTCCCCGAATCTCTTCCATTAACTTAGCCTATTTTGCTCTTTTTTGTTCCCTGTCCCCATGTTTTATAGAGATTAACATTTTCTCGATGGAATTAAAAGATCGGCCTTTTCACCCGGAGGAGGGTAAAATTTCCTTGAAAAAGTTCTTAAATAAGATAATCTAAGGCATCTCTCGATGTGGACCGCCTCACAATTCGTCCTGAGGGATTTCATAGGATCAGGTCTGAAAACTTTCCCTAAAGTGGGAGGTACCGAATGGCCAATTGGAAAGAAGTGGCGCAGCAGTTTGATTTCTACTTGAGGTTAAGAACTTTTCCCATCGCCCTCAAGTTTTTTGAATCCCCCGAGGGGATGGAAAAAGTCCCCAAGATTAAGAAACCTACGTGGAAAGCAACTTTTTGCCAATTGCTTACCATAGCCCGGACTTTTGGGTGGACGGTGGGAGCCACTCAAGAGGAGCTCCTCTCTCCGTCTTGCTCCTCCGTCCTGGGATTCTGCCCTCCTCAGGTAAAGGCTTTCGATGGGACCATGATGCACGAGATCTGGTTTGCCACGAAAGAGGATGCCCGGAAGCATCAAAGATCCATGAGGCGAATTCCCCATGGGAGGTTCAAGGCCGTAGCCATGAGTCCCTTGTTTCAGGAAAGAATCGAGCCGGATATGATTATCGTCTATGGCACGCCAGCCCAGATGATCCGGCTAATAGCGGGCATTCAGTGGGAGAACTATGAGAGGCTTCAGTTTTTCTCTGTAGGAGAGAGCGCCTGCACGGATTATGTGGGCGAGTGTTATCACAGCCAGAAGCCAAGCCTGACCATTCCTTGTTTCGGGGAGAGAAGGTTCGGGGGCGTTCAGGAGGATGAGTTAGTTATCGCCATTCCTCCCGCGTCGGTCGATAAGATCCTCAAGGGCCTAGATGCGACCCAGAAAAGTGGAATCCGATATCCTATTCCCTATTACGGGTGCCAAGTGGATGCAAGACCCGGAATGCCTGCGAAATATATAGAGATTTGGGATTCAGAAGAAGGATAGAGGATAGGGTATGGCAAATTGAAAATTGCAAAAGTCAAAATTAGAACTAAAAACTCAGTAAGATTTTCATTTTTCATTTTGCCTTTGAACGGAGTTCAAGAGCGGATCATGGTCAGGATCATTTTGAATTTTTCGATGGCTCGCAGGGCATGCGGCTGATTAGCTGGCATGATCACCATTTCCCCCTCCTTCAGTCGGAGGGCCTTCCCGGAAATGATGATTTCCGCTTCCCCGTCTAGAAGATGAACCAAAGCATCGAAGGGCGCCGTATGTTCGCTTAACCCTTGGCCCTTGTCGAAAGCAAACAAAGTCACCGTTCCGGTCTTTTTATCCAAAATCGTCCGGCTCACCACAGAACCCTCCTGGTAGTCGACCAGATCGGCTCCTTTGGCCTTTTGGGCTGAAATTGTTCCTTTGCCTACCTCTTCACTTTTTCCCATTTCTCACCTTTCCTTGCTTTTCATTCCTTATGGCTTGGCATTCTTTGTAGCGACCGTTTTTTACGAAACTCAATGTAATAAAAGCCCATGAGAAGGGCCAGACTTGGGACCAAAAAAGAAAAAGGAGAAACCCAGGAGGAAATCTCCATCCAGGAAAGAATGAATGCTCAGATAACTCGCCCATACCTGGAGAGCAATGAAAATTATGATAGTGAGCCCCAAAAAGAACGGATTCTTCAGAAGCAAAAGGGGCACCCGCAGCCTGCATTATTTATTAAAAATTAGCAGAAAAGAGGCGTGAAATCAAGAGAATCATATAAGTCTGCGGATTGCTAGAGCATCTTGGGAGTCAAAGTCGATCATTGACAAAAGATGGGTCCTTGTGGCATAAGGTTTTAAAGGCCGTGAGCCGTAAGGCGCTCACCTTGAAAACAAGGGAAAATCTTCTCAGTAACTTTTGGCATTTTAGGCACTTAAGTCGGGAGATGAAACCATGATTGAGATTCGGATTCACGGTAGGGGAGGGCAGGGAGCGGTGGTCGCCTCCAGGATGCTGGTCACGGCTGCGGCCAAAGAAGGAAAGAAGGTTCAGGCTTTTCCCACCTTTGGGTCTGAGCGGAGAGGTGCTGCAGTCGCGGCTTTCGCCCGCGTCGATACGGAGAAGATTCGCATTCACAGTGAAGTCTACACCCCGGATTGTGTGGTCGTCCTCCATCCGGTCCTTTACAAGACCGTCGATGTGACGGCCGGGCTCAAACAAGGGGGATGGATTATCATGAACACCTCGCAGCTCCCTTCCTCTCTTCCATTTCCAGGTTACTTTAAAGTGGCCACCATAGATGCCAGCGGCATAGCCATCAAACACAAACTTGGGTCTCGGACTGAGCCCATTGTGAATACAGCCATTCTGGGTTCCTTTGCTAGAGTGACGGGAGTCATAGGGATTGAGGCTCTGGCCGAGACCGTGAGGGAGATGATTACGGTAAAAAGCGAGGAGAATGAGGCGGCCGCCCGAGAAGCCTATGAGAGCGTGAAAATACGCTAGGCGTAAGGCGTACGGGGTTAGGCGCCTGGGAAAAAAGGAAAAAGCGACAACCAAAATCTAACACGTAAGACTCAAGAAACAAGACTTCACCCTAAAGACTTCCGTTAATTAGTTGGGGAAAGAGGATTGGAATGGAAGAGAAGATTGTCATTAAAAATTTCAAAGATGTTCCCATTGTTTCCATGTCTATGCAGTCTACCCTCTGGAATCGAACGGGAGAGTGGAGATACATGCGTCCTTCCTATGTTTCCCTCCAGGCTCCCTGTTCCAAAGCCTGTCCGATCGGACAGGACATCTCCTTTTATCTTACTTCTTTAGCGGATGGGAAGCCGCAGGAAGCCTGGCAGAAGATCCTGGAGGCGAACCCTTTCCCCTCCATTTGCGGACGAGTCTGCCACCATCCCTGCGAAACGGATTGTAATCGTAAGGAGTATGATAATGCCTTGGCCATCAACGTCCTGGAGCGATTCCTGGGCGACTGGGGCATGAAAGAGGGAAAGTCCGATGGTCGAAAGATGGATAGGCGAAGTGAAAAAGTCGCCGTCATCGGCTCCGGCCCCGCAGGTCTCTCCTGCGCCTATTTTCTGGCCCGGCAAGGCTATGGAGTCACGGTCTTTGAGGCCATGAATGAACCTGGAGGAATGCTGCGATATGGCATCCCTCAATATAGGCTGTCGCGGAGAATTTTGACCGCGGAAATCGCCCGGATCGAATCTCTGGGGGTGGACATCCAGACCGGGAAAAGGTTTGGAACCGACCTTGGACTGGAAGACTTGAAGCCTTTTGCCGCAATGTTTTTGGCCACGGGAGCCCATGAAGAACAGAAGCCGAAGATCCCCGGGGATGATCTCAGAGGTGTGACCCATGGCCTCGGTTTTCTTAAGGAGATGAACTCCGGTAGAGATATCTCCTTGGGGAAAAGGGTCGTCGTAATCGGAGGAGGCAACACGGCCATCGATTCAGCCCGGGTCGCCTGGCGGCTGGGGAGCAAAGTCACGGTTTTATATCGCAGGGCAAAAGAAGATATGCCCGCCATTCCCGGGGAGGTGGAGGAGGCCGGAAAAGAAGGGATGCAGTTCATTTTCAACGCCTCGCCCGTTAAGATTCTCGGGAAGGGCAGGAAGATTCAGGCCGTTGAATGTTTAAGGACGAAACCCGGGGGGCTAGATAAGAGCGGGAGGAGAGCCCCCGTAGCCATCCAGGGGTCCAACTTCTCCTTGAAGGCCGACAGCCTGATCCTGGCGGTGGGGGAAAGGGCCGATCTCTCTTTCTTGCCCGGAGGAATGAAAACGGGAAATGGCTTGATTACGATTGACTCCTGGGGCAGGACGAATCTGCGCGGAATCTTCGCCGGAGGAGATGCGGCTACCGGGCAGGGCTATGTGTCACTGGCCATTGCTTCTGGAAGGCGGGCTGCCGGGGCGATCACCCGTTATTTGCAGCGGAAGATTGATGACCCACTGGGGAAACCCGAAGAAGTTGTAAGTTTTGAAAAGATCAATCTCGATTACTTTACGCGAATTCCTAGGACCGAGATTCCTGTGCTTGCGGTGAAAAAACGAGCCGGGGGTTTCCGCGAGGTTCACGGAGGACTTTCAGGGTCCCAGGCAAAAAAGGAGGCCGAGCGCTGTTTTAGTTGCGGCAGTTGCATCCACTGCAATGTTTGTTTGATGGTTTGCCCGGACGTAGCCATTTCTTTCAGAGATCAGGAGAAGGAATACGCTATTAACTATGACTATTGTAAAGGTTGCGGGGTCTGCGCTGTGGAATGTCCTCGCTCAGCCATCATCCTGGAGGAAGAGGTATGGAACAAGTAATTTCTGGCAATGAGGCAGTCGCTTATGGGGCGATGCTTTCTCGGGTGCAGGTGGTCTCAGCTTATCCGATTTCCCCGCAGACCACCATTGTTGATACCCTCGCGGATTTCTGTGCCAGTGGCAAGTTAAAGGCTAATTTCATTAAGGTAGAATCTGAGCACTCGGCTTTGGCCTGCTGCGTGGGGGCAGCCACATCCGGGGCAAGAACTTTCACGGCAACATCTGGCCAAGGGTTGGCCCTGATGCATGAAGTCCTCCACTGGGCTGCGGGGGCACGACTGCCGATTGTGATGGCGAACGTCAACCGGGCCATGTCCCCTCCCTGGACCATGTGGTGCGACCACGGCGATAGCATCTCCCAGAGGGACACGGGGTGGCTGCAGTTCTATTGCGAAGACAACCAGGAAGTCCTGGACAGTATCATCATGGCCTATCGAATCTCCGAAAAGGTCCTCTTACCCGTCATGGTCTGTCTGGACGGGTTCATCCTCTCCCACACCTACGAGCAGGTGGAGATCCCAGGCGTCCAGGAAGTGGATCAATATTTACCTCCCTATGCAGCCAAATTCAAGCTGAATGTGGAGGATCCGCATACGTTTCATTGTCACATGCTGCCGGAAGTTTACATGGAGCAGCGAATGAAGATGCAGGAGGCTATGGAGGAGGCCAAAGGCGTGGCCAAGGAGGTCGATCGAGAATTTGGGCGGGCCTTTGGGCGAAGTTATGGGATCATGGAAGAATATCGGGTTGAGAATGCAGATATCCTCTTAGTTACTACCGGAACCATCACAGGCACGGCGCGAGTCGTGGTAGATGAATATAGGGAAAAGGGAGAAAAAATCGGGCTTCTGAAGATGAAGATGTTCCGTCCCTTTCCTACAGAAGATGTCCGTCGGGTTTTGCAGCGGGTGAGGAAAGTGGCGGTGATAGACCGGAATATCTCCTTTGGGGCAACAGGGGTATTTGCCCAGGAGATCCGGTCTGCCTTGCACTATCACGGAGAGGGAACGTCGGTTTTTGGGTTTATCGCTGGCCTAGGAGGGCGGGACGTGACCCCCGCGACTCTAAGAGAGATACTTGAGTATGCCAAGGGTGAAGAGGCGCCGAAAGGAGAAATTGCTTGGATCGGAGGAATGCCATGAGGTATGAGCTCCCCAAAGAAGAATTACTTTATTCAGGACATGTCGGGTGCCCGGGCTGTGGTGCATCGTTATCCATGCGGTATGCCCTTCAGGCTCTGGGGAGAAAGACGATCGTAGTCATCCCAGCCTCCTGTTGGTCTGTCATCGCCAATGCTTTTCCGGCGACGAGCCTTAAAGTGCCCATCTTGAACGTACTCTTCGAAACCGCAGCCATCACTGCATCTGGAGTGAAGACTGGGCTCGTTGCCCAAGGGGTTACAGACGTTTCGGTCATGGCCTGGGCTGGGGATGGGGGCACCTTCGACATCGGCCTGCAGTCCCTTTCGGGATGTGCCGAACGGAACGAAGACATCATCTATGTCTGCTACGACAATGAAGCCTACATGAATACCGGCATTCAAAGAAGCTCGGCCACGCCCTTTATGAGCTGGACCAGCACCACTCCCAACCCGGCTTTCAAGGATACTCCCAAAAAAGACATTATGGAGATCATGGCCGCTCACCGCATCCCATACGCGGCCACAGCATCCGTAGCCTTTCCTGAAGATTTTTTGAAGAAAATGCGCAAAGCCAGAGAGATTAAAGGATTGCGCTTCATCCATATTCTTTCTTCTTGTCCACCGGGATGGAAATTTCCTTCCGAGCTGTCTGTGAAAATTGCCCGGTTGGCCGTAGATACAAGAGTTTTTCCGCTCTATGAAGTTGAAAATGGACGAAAATATACGATCACGGTACCTCCCAAAGGGCTTCCAGTTACTGATTATCTCAAGATGCAGGGACGTTTTAGCCATCTGACCGCGAAAACCATCCAAGCCATCCAGGCGAACGTGGATGAGGAGTGGGAAGTTCTAATCGCCAAGACTTCCGTCCGAAAAATATCAAGGAAGAAGCTGCCCAAAAGGTTAAATTAGACTGGGGGTTCGTTCTCTCGCTCATCGGCCTGAGCACTCTGACGGGCGGGGTCAGCCCAGAGAAAGTTTCCCTTTACTCCCACGTTGCCTCCGCCATCACCCCTTACTCTTACCCCCCTTCCCCTTGCTTTCTGGCTAATCAATCCGTAAAGTGAAGAGGAAAAAGCTCCCTTACTACCTTGACATTGCCCAATCAAAAAATTTATGATAATTCGATTTTTGGATTTTGATTTTTTTAGGGAAGGGAGGTTTGAGATGGCCGGGAAATCGAAAGCAATCTTGATTAACGAAAGGGACAACGTGGCCACAGCCATCGTATCCCTGACGGGAGGGAGCACTGTTTCTCTGGAAGTGCAGGGCCATAGGGAGAAGATTAAACTCTTGTCATCCATTCCCATGGGCCATAAGTTCGCCCTGCGGAAAATCGAAACGGGAGAGGATGTAATCAAGTACGGAGAACCCATCGGCCAGACCACAGCGCCCATCTCCCGGGGCGAACACGTACACGTGCACAACGTGGTTAGCCACCGAGGAAGAAAGGAAGGTGCGGCATGAAATTCCAGGGATACCGCCGGCCGAACGGAAAAGCGGGGGTGCGGAACCATGTGTTAGTCATCCCGAGCGTGGTCTGCTCGCAAGGAGCGGCCGAAGCCATCACCCGGAATTTGAAGGGAACGGTTTATTTGCCTAACGTCTTCGGATGCGCCCAGGTGGGGGCGGATCGGGAGCAGACGAAACGGACTTTGGTAGGATTTGGCACGAATCCCAACGTTTTTGCCGTTTTGGTGGTGGGCAACGGGTGCGAGAACCTGCCGGCCAAAGAAATCGCTGAGGCCATCCTGCCCAGCCGCAAAAGGGTGGAATTCATCGAGATCCAGGATGTCGGGGGAACGAGAAAAACGATTGCGAAAGGGAAAAAGATCTTGAAGGAAATGCTCGCGGATGCCGCCGCGCTCCCGCGGGAACCGATTCCGTTAAGCGAACTGATTATGGCGACGGAATGCGGGGGTTCAGATTACACCTCCGGACTGGCCTCCAACCCGGCGCTGGGCGCAGCCAGCGACCTTCAGGTTGAGGCGGGTGGGACTGTGATCCTGTCGGAAACCACGGAATTGATCGGGGCCGAGCACCTGTTAGCGAAACGGGCCCGGACGCCGGAGATCGGGAAGCAAGTTCTAGATCTGATCGCCTGGTGGGAGAAAGAGGCGATCGCTACCGGCCAGGATATTCGAGGGGCCAACCCGGCCCCGGGAAATATTGCCGGCGGAATTACGACCCTTGAAGAAAAGTCCTTGGGATGCATCTACAAAGGGGGGACGACGACTTTAGAGGAAGTGATCCAATACGCTTTTCCGCCCGCGAAGAAAGGTCTAATTCTGATGGACACACCGGGCCACGATATCGATCAACTCACCGGAATGATGGCCGGGGGCGCGCAGATCGCCGTCTTCACCACCGGCCGGGGAACCCCCACGGGGTCGCCGATCGCGCCAGTGATCAAGATCACCGGCAATGCCGAGACCTACCGCAAGATGAAGGATAACATCGACCTCAATGTCAGCCAAGTCATCCAGGGAAAGGAGACGGTAAAAGAAGCGGGGAAACGGATTTTCGAGGAGGTGATCGCCGTAGCCTCGGGGAAATTATCGAAAGCCGAGAAACTCGGACAGAGGGATTTCTGCATCTTCAAAATTGGCCTCAATTTTTAGAGGGTTTGCAAGAGTCTTTTCCGGGACGTTTTCGCTTTTGTGAAAAAACTCTTGCCTAAAGTTTTCTCGTGGAAGCTGAGGAAAAATATCTTGACATTCCTCCTCTCCTGTAAGATATATTGTCTCAGCTTTGGGCAAATCATAGGGAAAACTGGAAATTCAAACCGAAGAGGAGGTGAGAAAACGAGGAAGGCGGGAGGGAAATTTAAAAAAGATCTCGAAAAATGAATGGTTCCTCTAAAGGAAAAAAGGGGGAGTCTAATTCATTCCTCTGGTAAAGTTTGGACTTATCAACAAGATTAAGGGAGGTTCAGAAATGAAGAAAAGCGCAATTGGTTTTTGGTTGGGGTCGTTGCTCATTTTGGGGATGTTTATTTCTTCTCCAGTCATTGCCGCTGAGACGGTCAGAATCGGAGCTTTATTTCCCTTTACCGGCCCCCTGGCGCTCCTGGGTCAGGAGTCATTTAACGGAGCTACGATTGCCCAAGATATGGTCAATGAGAAAGGTGGAATCCGCGGAAAACAGGTGGAATGGGTCAAAGCCGATGGAGTGGACCCCAAGAAAGCGATGACCGAATGTGAGCGGCTGATTAATATTGAGCAAATAAAGATCATTTTTGGAACTTATTCCAGCTCCCTGGCCTTTGCCGCCAGTGAGGTGGCTGAAAGAAACAAAGTCATCTACTGGGAGCAGGGCGCCATTGCGGATAAAATTACCGCGAGGGGGTTTAAATACCTTTTCCGAACCATGCCCATGGCCGGTCAATTTGGCATTCTGGCCGCGAACTTCGCTCATGATGTGGTCGCCCCCAAGTTGGGGATCGATCCCAAGAAAATGAAAGTGGCCATCATGTTCGAGGATTCTCTTTATGGAACCACCGTGGGCAATAGTGCCAACACCCATGCAAAGAAACTCGGGATGGAGGTAGTGGGCTTCGAAAGTTACAGCCTCAAGTCCGTAGACATTTCTCCTATCGTGATGAGATTCAAGGCCAAAAACCCCGATGTGATTATTGCCACCAGTTACATGGAAGACGCGATCTTGTACTGGAAACAGGCCAAAGATATGGATCTCAACGTGAAAGCCTTCATTGGCACGGGAGCGGGTCATGGGATGCCCGATTGGGCAAAGACTTTTGGCAATGAAGCCAACTATATCTTCGACATCGATCCACCCATTGGCATCAATCCGAAGGTATATAATGAAAAAACCAAAGCCACCTTGAAGGAATTTCAAGAAAGGATGAACAAGAAGTTTGGCCACCTTCCCGCCACCCATGCGACAGCGGGTTTTGTTGCCGCTCAACTATTGTTCGAGGAAGTTCTCCCCCGGGCCGGGTCAGTCGACCCCGAGGCAGTTCGAAAGGCCGCCCTCCAGGTGGATATCCCGCAAGGAGGCACCGTGTATGGCTTTGGGGTGAAGTTCGCCCCTCCTGATCATCCGGATGCCGGGCAGAATCTCAGAGCTCATCCCGTTCTGATGCAATGGCAGGAGCAGAAGATGTGGGTCGTTTATCCAGGAGATTTTGCTGTAAGAAGTCCTCTGCTTCCCTTGCCCACATGGGAGGAGAGAGCCAAAGGAATCACTCGGTTTGTAAAGTAGAGATTTAGCCAAGGCTGGAAAGGCCTGATGGGAAGAAGGGGAAAGAACCCCTTCTTCCCAAAAGGTGAGGTCATTTTTCGCGGGTAGATAAAAGATGTTCATCACCATCGTTCAGTTAATCATCAACGGGCTGTTGTTGGGGGGAATGTATGCGCTGATCAGCATTGGGCTTACCTTAATCTTTGGGGTCCTGGAGATTATCAATTTCGCCCACGGTGAGTTCTTGATGCTCGGCATGTATGCCTCCTATTGGTTATTTCAGCTGTATGGGGTTGATCCTTATCTTAGCTTACTGATCATCCTGCCCGTCTTCTTCTTCATCGGTCTGGCTGTCCAAAGGGTTACGATTCAGCCCATTCTTAACGCCCCCGCTCTGAATCAGATATTTATGACCGTGGGGATGTCATTGGTCTTACAGAATATTGCCCTTTTTTTCTGGAAGGCGGATTACCGAACGGTCCAGACCGCTTACTCTGGTGTGAGCTTAAGGACCCGTGGCTTAATGATTAGTTTCCCGCGCCTGGTCGCTTTTTGCCTCGCCATTGGGACCATCGCCGCCCTCCTGATCTTTCTTAAGAAAACCTATACCGGCAAGGCGATCCGGGCACTTGCCCAGGAAAGAAGGGCAGCCATGTTGATGGGGATTAATGTTTACCGAACCTATCAAATTGCCTTTGGTATCGGGATTGCGTGCGTGGGATCGGCTGGGGCCATGCTCATCCCAGTTTATTTTGTTTTTCCCACCGTGGGAGCCCTTTTCGTTTTAATCGCTTTCGTAGTGGTGATTCTGGGAGGATATAACAGTCTGACCGGTGCTCTCGTTGGTGGTTTGATTATCGGAGTCGTGGAGGCTTTCAGCGGGTTTTTCATTTCTCCCCACCTAAAGGAGGCGATTTACTTTGTCATCTTTATCCTCATCCTTCTCTTTAGGCCCACCGGACTGTTCGGCCGAGCATGAATCGATAGGCGAGAAAAGGTATAAAAATGAGGGTGAGTTCTAAAAAAATTATTCACGATTTATTCCACCCCGGGCTCTATTTTCCTTTGGCTCTGCTGATCCTGTTAGGGATTCTCCCGATCCTGCTGCGAAATCCTTTCTATCAAGATCTTATTATTACGAGCTTTTTCTACGGGACTTTGGCAGCCGCCTGGAATTTGGTGGGGGGGTTCGCCGGTCAAATTTCTTTGGGTCACACGGCCTTCTTTGGGATCGGAGCCTACACTTCGACGCTTTTATACCTGAACTTTGCCGTCTCGCCCTGGTTGGGTATGTTAGCCGGGGCAGGCCTATCGGTACTCGTTGCGATAGGAATCGGTATCCCCTGCTTCAGGCTCAAAAGCCATTTCTTTGCCTTGGCCACCATCGCCTTTGGTGAAGTATTGCGCCTTCTGGCTTCCTATTGGAGAGGTTTAACCCAGGGAGGAGTGGGTTTGCTGATTCCCTTCCAGCCGGGGATAGGAAATTTTATGTTCAGAAGTAAACTCCCTTATGCCTATATTGCTTTTGTCCTGATGCTGTTGACGATTCTGGTTTCTTATATCATCAGAAATTCCAGGGTTGGTTTCTACTTGGTTAGTCTGCGAGAAGACCAAGATGCCGCGGAGAGTCTGGGGGTCAAGACTACCCGCTGTAAACTCCTTGCTTTAATCATCAGCGTTTTCTTCACCTCTATTGCCGGTACCTTTTACGCTCAGTATCTCCTGTTTATTGATCCCTTTACCGTTTTTTCTCTGCCTTTTTCTATCGAACTCGCCCTTTTCGCCATCATTGGAGGTATAGGCACGGTGATCGGGCCGATCCTGGGGGCATTCCTGTTAACCCCCCTGGATGTTTTCCTCCGGGGATGGCTCGGCGGTGTTACTGCTGGACTAAATTTCATTGTGTACGGGCTGGTCTTGATGGTGGCAGTGGTGTATATCCCTCGGGGGATCGCGGGTTGGCTGATGACCTGGTATAAGCCATTTTTGGAGAAGCTTCCGGGTGGAAAGCGATCTATGGAAACGCCGGAATACGTATCCTCCGCCCTTCCCTCCCAGGCTTTGGACCCTGCGGAAAAAGGGGGCGAATCTCCTTTTTTTGAGGTCCAGTCTTTGAATAAACGCTTTGGGGGATTGGTGGCCGTGAAGGATATAAGTTTTTGGATTCAGAAAGGGGAGATCCTTGGGTTAATCGGGCCCAATGGGGCGGGAAAGACCACCATCTTCAATTTGATCACTGGTTTCTTGCCACCCGATTCGGGAAAAATTGAATTTAAAGGGGAGAGAATCACCGGCCTGAAACCCCCTCACCAAGTTTGTCTAAAAAGTATTGGAAGAACTTTTCAACTGGTGAAGCCTTTTAAGGATATGACGGTTGTTGAGAATGTGATGGTCGGGGCATTTGCCCGGATTAAAAAGGCAGAAGAGGCCAGGCACGAGGCCATGGAAATTCTAGATTTTATCGGCTTATCCGGGCATCGGGATTCCCTGGCTTCCAGTTTGACCATTGCCGATCGGAAAAGACTTGAACTGGGGAGGGCCTTGGCCACCCGGCCCGAGCTCCTGTTGTTAGATGAAGTGGTAGCGGGTTTAAATCCCCGGGAAACCGTCGAGATCATTGGAATCATCAAAGCCATTTCTAATCGGGGGATTACCCTCTTAATGATTGAACATGTCATGAAGGCGGTGATGACTCTCTCCCATCGGATCATCGTCGTACATCATGGAGAAAAGATCGCTGAGGGCCTCCCAGCGGAGATATCCAAGGAGAAGAGGGTCATCGATGCCTATCTGGGGGAGGAGTATCTTGCTTAAATTAGAAAACATAAGTGCCCATTATGGGGATGTTCAAGCCCTGCGGAATGTCTCCTTTGAAATAAAGGAAGGCCAGATGGTTTCCATTATTGGCTCAAACGGCGCCGGTAAGAGTACCACCCTGAATACGATCTCGGGTGTTCTGTTGTGTTCAGCGGGAACAATCGAATTTATCGGCAGAAGGATCGAGAATCTTCCTCCTCATCAAATCGTCGGGCTCGGACTCGTGCAAATTCCCGAGGCCAGACTTCTTTTTCCTTACATGACGGTATTGGAAAATCTGGAGTTGGGTGCTTTTACTCCGAAAGCCAGAAAAGATAAGGAAGGGAATCTTAAAGTAGTTTTTGGGCTTTTCCCGATTTTAAAAGAAAGAAGGAGTCAACTGGCCGGAACTCTAAGTGGCGGGGAACAACAGATGGTGGCCATCGCCAGGGGACTGATGGCGAGCCCGAAACTATTAATGCTCGATGAACCTTCCCTGGGTCTTTCTCCTCTCATGGTCAAGCAGGTCTTTAACACCATAAAGGAAATTAACGCCCATGAGATTACCGTCCTGTTAGTTGAGCAAAACGTTTTTCATGCCCTTTCTTTGGCGAACCGAGCTTACGTTCTGGAAAATGGTGGGATTGTCCTCGAGGGAGAAGGAAAAGAGCTTTTGAACAATCCTCAGGTAAAGGATGCCTATTTGGGGATATGACTTTATGGATCGAAGGATTGGATAGCTCGGGCGGGGGATCTTATTCATTATAAAGAGAAGGGGGTACTCGGCAGGTTTCTGTATAAAAATGAAAAATTTATAGGATTGAAAAATGCCACCACGGATTGTTGACCTGAGTTTAACCCTCCGCCGCGGGATGCGGGGGGTGGAGTGGGAGACGGCATGTACTTTCGAGCGAGATGGCTGGAATTCCCGAACCCTACATTTTTATTCGCATGCCGGAACGCACATAGACGCCCCGATGCACTTTGCCGCCGGACCCGAATCCATCGACCAAATCCCGCTCGACCTCTTCATGGGAGCCGCCTGGGTGATCGATCTTCCGGGAATCGCCCCAAGGGCTCTGATTGAACTGGCCCACCTGGGCGAATTACCGTCGAAGTTCCAGCCCGGGGAAAGCCTGATCCTCCGTACCGGATGGTCGCGGTTCGTCGAGGAGGCCGCGGTCTACCGGGACGGCCTCCCCCGCGTCAGCGAGAGCCTCGCCCGCTGGTGCGTGGACCAAAGGGTGAAAATGATCGGCGTTGAACCGCCCTCCGTCGCAGAGATAAAGGACGTGGCGGAAGTGACGGGCATCCATCAAATCCTGCTCTCCGGTGGGGTTGTGATCGTGGAGGGACTGTCGAACCTGGAGGCTCTGCAAAGGTCAAAAGTCTTTTTCGTCGCGCTGCCCCTTAAAATCGAGGGAGGGGACGGCTGCCCGTGCCGGGCCTTGGCCATCGAGGACGGAAGCTGGACATGATTGGCCAGCCTTTAGACTTTCAACGCACTTCGGACCTGAAGGCCTCCAGACCAAGACGGCGGATTGTCTCGGGGGTGGGACGGCCTTCTTCGGTCCAGCCTCGAAGATCATAATATTCGGAGAGCATAGGAAGCAGGGCCGGCACATCAAAATCGACATTCCCTCCTCGTTTCTTGAGGGTGCGAAAACGCGGGGGAAGCATGTCATCCTTGCGGGTAATGCCCCGCCGGTTGTTGATCATGCGCTTCAACGTAAAGGCTCTTTCCCCCAAGGCCATGAACTCTTCCAGGCTGCGACCGACCCCGGTGATCTGCTGGAGCCATTCCCGGAAATGGCTGATGGTCAGGGCGTTACTGAGCATGGTAAATTTGCAGATGGAAAGGCTGTCCAGAATGGTCATCACATGCTGCAGGTGGATGACCCACTGGGCCTTCCCCTCTCTCTGGCGCCCCGGATAGGGCTTTTCGTAACCCAGCTCTGGTAGGGCCACTGCCAGCTCGAAGGGATGGGATAGGCTGCTCAGATGGCAGGCGCCGCGATTGCTGGTGGAATAGGAAAGGGCATGGCCCCAGGAGAAGCGCGGGTCGTGCATCGCCAATTCCAGCCCCTTCACGTGGATGGCGTACTCCTCGGCCCCGCCGCCAATGATCCTGCTGGCTTTCCGGCTTCCCTCGGCCAGAAGGCTGGCGAGTTCTCCCTGGCGGTAAGCGATGCGTTTGACCATTTCCACCATCCCCTCGGGGTTCCCGAACGAGAGGTCCACGCCATCCAAATCTTTTTCCGAAAGGAGGCCCTTTTCCCGGCATTCCATGGCAAACGCAATGATTGAGCCGGTCGAGATCGTGTCCAGGCCGAATCGATTACAGTATTCGTTTGCTTTGGCGATCGCCTTGAGGTTGTCGTTCATGCATAGGCTGCCGAAGGCGGCCAGGGTTTCATACTCGGGCCCCTCTATCACCCCGTCTAGAGCGAAGGGCCCCTCGGTATTCTGTACCAGCCGGCCGCAATGAATCGGGCAGAATTTGCACCCGGCGCGGCTGACCCAAATGGTTTCTTTCAGGGTGGTTCCGGTGGTCTTTTCCGCAAGGGGTGTGCACTGGGCCGTGCGCCAATTGTTGATAGGAAGGTTCCCCAGCTTGTCATAGTTGATGACCCCTCCCGGAGTACCCATCTGCCCGAAAGCTCCCAGTCGTTCTTTGATCAGGATCAGGGCCTGTTTGAGCGAATTTCGGAATCCCTCCCGATCCGCGATCTCCGCCTCCGTTTTTCCCCTGGAGGTGGCCATCAATCCCTTAAGGTTTTTCGACCCCATGACAGCGCCCATGCCGCAGCGCCCTGCCGATCGGGTGTGGCGACCGTCGTGTGAAATGGAAGCGACCTTGACTAACCGTTCTCCCGCAGGGCCGATAAGCGCGGTCACCCCCTTGGGGTCGATTTCCGCCTTGAGGCGCTCATCGGCGGTGAAAACATCCGTGGACCAAAGATCGCCGCTGTCCCGAAAGGTGATCTGGTCAGCGTCGATGACGAGGACAAGCGGCTTGTCCGATTTGCCGGTGATGACAAGACCATCAAAGCCGGAACGTTTCAGCTGCCAGCCGAAAGATCCGCCGCAGTTGCTTTCGCCGAAGATTCCGGTCAATGGCGAAAGGCTTATCACATCATGTCGCGATGAGGCGGGAACGCCGGAGGCTGTGAAGGGCCCGGTCATGAAGAGGAGGGCGTTATCCGGTCCGAGAGGATCGGTATCAGCGCCCACGAGGCGAGCCAGGTAGGCCGCCCCCAGTGATGCGCCACCCACAAAATCCTGCGAATCCTTCCCGTCCAGAGGCCTTACCTCTACTTTGCGTATGCTCAAATCGATCCAGGCTATACGATTGTGGTAGCCGTTCACATCTAACCTCCTGCAATCATGGGAATCATTTCCAGCTCATCGGTTGGATTCAAGATATCGGCCAGCGTGAGCAGTTTTCCATCCCGCCAGATCAAAAGGCCGTAGGGTTGAACATCCTTTGGGCCGAATCCCGAGTAGGGGGCAAGGGCGGGCGTTTCGCCGGCGAGGGAACGGAGCAGATCGGCCAAAGAAACAGGATGCGCGAGCGAGACCTCCTTGACTTGACCCACGATTTGGTCCAGTGGCGAATACATTTTGATTTTCAAGAAATTCAATTCCCGGAGAAATTTTGAACTCCATAATAACAAATCGAAAAAATCAAGTCAACAGATGAAGGGAAGGCGGTCCTTTATTTTAGCGGTTTGATCAGAGTTACCCACTTGAAGATTCCAAAGCGAAGAGACAATGAAGAAGTAGAAGGGGCCTTTGGAGAAGTCTGGGGCGCATGGGACTGCCAATTCGATTTCAGAGATCTCTACAAAGTACTAGCAGCACAAAGTACTAGCAGCGCTTGACTCTCTTCCCACGATTTCTTATACTTCAGCGCCAATATCTGGAAACGCGATTTGGCCGATTAAATATTTCCCAGTCCGTGAGGGCAAGCTCCCCGCGATGGGGGGAGACTAAAGATGTTATGAGGGATTGCTCGACGCGGGGATGGGTAATGATAAATTGGGCGTTGTTCATTTTTGATTTTCCACGTTTAGCCCAAAACGGGCTTGTTTTTTTTCGGCAATCTGCTACATTGTAGTGGTCTTCTTCGATAATGGACTGGTCTGAAAGGTTTTCATAGATCATTGGAGAGACCCTAGAGGGGTCAAGGGGGGCGTCCGAGAGGCGTCCGATCCTTCATTACTTCTGAAAGAAAGGAGACGACCAATGAAATCATTACCCTTCTGGATGATGGCCGTGAGCATCTTCGTTTTTGTGGGCTTGTCCAGCCCGATATGGGCGGCGCAAGATGTGGAGATTGCGCTTTTTGTGAGCCTCTCCGGGCCGGCCGTTGACCTGGGCACCATGAGCCGGGACGGGGCGGTTTTGGCAGCGGAAGATGTCAACAATATGGGAGGGATTAAGGCCCTGGGGGGCGCAAAAATAAAACTGGTGGTGGCCGATGTGACCAGCACGCCGGCCCAGGGGCCAAGTGTCACGGAACGGACGATCTCCACCCAGAAGCTATCCGGGGCAATCGGTTACGGCATGAGCCAGATGACGCTGACATGCCTGCCCGTCATCGAGAAATCCCAAGTGCCGCTAATCACGAGTTCGATTTCGGACAAAATCACCGAGCAGGGCTACAAGTATGTATTTGAGATTTGTCCCAAGGGGAGTCACTTCGGGGCCTCCCAGGTTAAGTTCCTCACCTACCTGAAAGAAAAGTATAAATTCCCGATCCATAAGGTGGGGTTCGTGTATGAAAATACCGCCTATGGCACATCGACAGCGGGGGGCCTGAAAGATACAGCGATAAAGGAAAAGTACAATATTGGCCTGTTTGAAGCCTATGATGCCAAATTCACCGACGCTTCCCCCTTGGTTACAAAAATCAAAGCTTCCGGTGTGGATGTGATCTTTCCTGTTTCCTATACGACGGATGCAGAGTTGATCATCAGCACGATGTACGCCATGCGGGTCAATCCCATGGTCATTGGTGGGGGTGCGGGCTTCATCTGGCCGGATATTTATAAATCTTTGGGGGATAAGATCAACGGAGTCTTTAGCGTGGGATCCTGGAGCTGGGACAGCAAGAACATCATGTCCGACCCGCAGCGGAAATCGGTGGTCGAGCGCTACAAGAAGCGCTTCGGAACTTTCATGCCCGAACAGGCGGGCGAACATTATGCGGCAGTTTGGGTCTTGAAGGAGGCTTTGGAAAAGGCCGGTTCTGCGGATCCAAAAAAAGTGCGTGATGTATTGGCCAACATTGAGATCCCCACAGGCCTTGCCGGATTAATGCAGCCGGGAAAAATCAAGTTCGACAGCACGGGATGGAATGTCTATGTCTATCCGACGATGATTCAATGGCAGAGGGGAGAACCGCGCACTGTTTATCCCGAAGCAGCAGCCACAAATAATGTTGTCTGGCCCATTCGCTAATCTGCCTCCCTCCTCTCCCCTTCGCGCCAGGGCGTGAAGGGGAGAGGGAAGACAGACCCATGGGGAGAACCCAACTCGATGGATATTTTAATCGTACTCCAGTCAATCGTGAACGGTCTTTTGATGGGTGGGGTGTACGCCCTTGTCGCCGTGGGATTAACGTTGATCTTTGGGGTCATGAATGTGGTGAACTTTGCCCACGGCGAGTTTGTCATGCTGGGGATGGTACTCACCTACTTAATCCATTTACTATTCGGGCTGGACCCTGGCGTATCCATTCTTCTGGTCATTCCGCTTATGTTGGGAGTGGGAGCCTTGATCCAGAAGACGCTGATCAGCCGGGTGGTCGGCCAGCCCGATGAGGCCCAAATTCTCTTAACTCTGGCCCTTTCCGTTCTGCTCACCAACCTTGTCCTCCTTTTCTTGGGTCCGGACTACCGGTCAGTGAAGACGGCTTATAAACTCAGCGTTTGGGCCATTGGCCCCCTCCTGTTTCCGGTTCCAAGAGTGATTGCCTTTATCGTAGCGATGGCCTTTTCGGCACTTTTATGGATGTTCCTGACCCGGACGGATTTGGGCAAAGGCCTCCGGGCCGTGGCCGAAAAACCGGATGTCGCCACCCTCATGGGGATCAACCCGAGAAAAATGCATTGGTTGGCCTTCGGGATTGGTATAGCGATGGCTGCGGGAGCTGGTTCCGTGATCACCCCGTTTTTTTATACTTTTCCTTCCGTTGGGGGCATGTTTGTTATCATTGCCTTTGTGGTGGTCGTCCTGGGGGGCATGGGCAATATCCCCGGGGCGATCATCGGCGCCTTGGTCATTGGGGTGACCGAGTCATTGAGCTCCCAGTTCCTGGCCCTGGACTTGGCCATGCTGGGTGTGTTTATCATCTTTGTGTTTGTGCTGGTTTTTAAACCTGCGGGTATTCTCGGGAAGGGAAAGGCTTATTGATGGAGGCAGATCATTCGAAGAGTTTTTATTGGACACGTTATTATCCTATTATTTTACTGGTCATCATTCTCCTGCTACCCCATTTCATTCCTTCTCGCTATATTCTTAGGACATTCGTCAATATTTTTTTCTTCGCGGCTCTCGGATGTGCCTGGAACATTATAGGAGGGTATGCCGGTCAGCTTTCGCTGGGGCATGCTGGCTTCATGGCCATCGGAGCGTATCCAACCGCATTGCTGCTCCTCCATCTGAATGTCCCGCCATGGATTGGTTTCATCCCCGGGGTTTTTTTGTCCATGGGGGTCGCCTACTTGTTGGGGCACCTGGTCTTCGGGTTAAGAGGCCCTTACTTTGCTCTTTCGACACTGGCCTTCGGGGAGATCCTTAGAATCCTGCTCCTTCATTTTCGCGACCAGACCGGCGGCTCGCTGGGCGTGACGATTCCCTTCAAAGGGACCAATGTTTGGAATTTGCAATTCGCCACCGAACCGCCTTACTATTACGTCTGCCTGGCCTTGCTGGGGTTGTGCCTGTATGTGACCGCCCGGGTTCACGACTCCAGGATGGGATATTACCTGCAGGCCATCAAAGAAAATCAAGATGCGGCCGAGAATCTGGGAATCGACCTGGCGAATACCAAGGTCAGGGCCTTCATGATTAGCGCTGCACTAACCGCCTTGCTGGGCAGCTTCTATGTGGCCTACTTTTATTATATTGACCCGGATAGTGTGACCGGGCTGGACCTTTCGATCAAAATCATCCTGGTGGCCATCATCGGAGGCGTGGGGACCGTGTGGGGGCCGATTGTTGGCGCCTGCATCCTGGTGCCGTTGACGGAGATCAGTAATTATCTTTTTGGAAGTGGGCGGGCAGGGGCCTCCTTGATTATTTATGCCTCCATCCTGATGATCGTCGTCCTATTTAGCCCGAGGGGTTTGATCACCCTTCTCCCCGGGGCTGAGGGCCAGCGATATGAATGAGCAAAATTTGCCAGCAGAACAGATTCCCAAGGAGTCAGCCCAGAATACAAGTACGCCCCCCCTTAATGCCCTTCTCCAGGTTCAAGGAGTCACCAAAGTTTTTGGCGGATTAATCGCTGTTGACCATGTGACCTTTTCCATAAAAAGGGGCGAAATTCTGGGATTGATCGGGCCTAACGGAGCGGGTAAAAGCACGATCGTTGCCATGATCATGGGAGCATATAAACCGAACGCTGGAGACATTCTCTTTCATGGCCAAAGCCTGGTCCATTTCAAACCAAATCAGGTCGTGGAGCGCGGAATCGCCCGCACTTTTCAGGTGGAAAAACCTCTTCTAAACATGACCGTCACCGGGAATGTTTTGATTGGGGCGCTTCTCCGAACTCCTGGCCGGAAAGAAGCATTGGAACAAGTCAAAAGAATCATCGAAAGGGTCCGCCTGGGCCACGTGGCCCATACCCTGGCCAAAAATCTTACCGTCCAGGATCGCAAGCGGCTGGAGCTGGCGCGGGCGTTGGCCACTTGCCCGGAAGTGCTGCTCCTGGATGAAGTGATGGCCGGCCTGACCCCGATGGAGATAGACCAATCCCTGGATCTATTGCGGCAGCTTAGGGATGAGGGCCTGGCGATTCTGGTCATCGAGCATGTCATGCGGGCCATCATGAACATCTCGGATCGGGTCGTTGTTTTGGACTACGGAAAGAAGATCGCCGAAGGCGAGCCTCGCAAGATCAGCCAGGATCCTGTAGTCGTGGAAGCTTACCTGGGTAAAAGGGGAACGAGAAGTGGAGTCCCTGCTAATAGTTGAAAATCTGGGAGTGGCCTATGGAGATCTTCAAGTGCTTCATGGCATCAACATTCTTGTCCATCCAGGAGAGATCGTCGCCGTTCTGGGGGCCAACGGAGCAGGCAAGACGACCCTGCTGCAGGCAATTTCTGGGCTTTTACCCGTTCGCCAGGGAAAAATCCTTTTCAATAATCAGGATCTAGCCAACTTCTCGGCCTATCAATTGCCCGAGCTGGGGTTGGCCCATGTCCCTCAGGGTCGGGGAATTTTTGCCACCTTAACGGCTCTGGAAAATCTCACCATCGGCGCCTGGAACCCCCGAGGAAAAAAAGAACGAGATAAGAACCTCGAAACGGTCTTTGATCTTTTCCCCCGATTGCGAGAACGCTCCCGCCAGATTGCGGGTACACTTTCCGGCGGAGAACAACAGATGCTGGCCATCGGCAGGGCCCTGATGCAGAATCCCGTCTTGCTCATGCTGGATGAGCCTTCTTTGGGCCTGGCCCCGGTTTTGGTCGATGCCGTTTACGAAACGGTAGGCAAGATCATCGGCCAGGGCCTTTCCATTCTCATGGTGGAACAGAACATTTTCTACGCCATCGACATGGCCGGGCGGTGTTACCTTTTGGAAAACGGAAAGATTGTTTTGGAAGGGACCCGCAAAGAGTTCTCCGAAAATCCCCTCATCAGAGAAGCCTACCTGGGTATGTGAGAGTGGGCGTCCCTATCTGAATTTACAGACGATACGAAGGAGCAGCGACATGAGAATTGCAGATATTCGGGCGTACACTCTTTCCGCTCCCCTGGAAAAACCCTGGAAGATTGCCGGCCTCGTGATGGCTGAGATGACCGCCACCATCGTGGAAGTGGAGACGGATCATGGCCTAATCGGTTATGGGGAGGCGTTGACACGCCTGGGCCCTTCTGCGACTCGCGAGGTGGTCACTTCTATCCTAAAACCTGTGCTGGTGGGTGCCGATCCAATGGACGTGGACGTGCTGTGGGAGCGGATGTTTTCCACCATGAAGAGCCGGGGGCATTGGAAAGGATTCATGATTGAGGCTATCAGCGGCGTGGATATAGCCTTGTGGGATATAATCGGAAAGGCACTGAACCAACCCGTATCCAGGCTCCTGGGAGGGCGTCACCACGAGAAGCTGGAGGCTTATGCCTCTTCCATCATGCTTATGGATCGGGCAGAGATGGTGCGGGAGGCGCAGGACCTGGTCCATCTCGGATATAAGAAGATTAAGGTCAAGCTGGGCCTGGGGGTAGAGACTGACTTCGGAAACATCCAGGCGATCCGGGAAGCCGTGGGACCCGAGATCGGAATCATGCTCGATGCCAATAGTGGCTATACCGTCGAGGGGGCCCTGCGGCTGGGCATGATGCTGGAGCCCTTGAATATCCTCTGGTTGGAGGAACCCGTTCCGCCTTACGACCTAGAAGGATATGCGAGGCTTTCCGAGGTCTTGCGCATTCCGGTGGTGGGGGGCGAGTCCGAGTTTACCCGCTTCGGATTCAGAGACCTTATTCTACGCGGAAAGGTCTCTGTAATCCAGCCGGATATTGCTCGCTGCGGCGGCTTTACGGAGGGACGCAAGATCGCGGCCCTAGCCGGTGCCCATGGTGTTCCCGTGGCACCCCACACCGGCGCATCGGGTGCGGTGAGTATCGCGGCCGCCGTGCACTACGCCTCATCGCTCTCCAACCTTTACCTATACGAGCATATGTACACGGAAAATCCGCTTCGCCAGGGCATTCTTAAGGAGCCGGTCCTGGATTGCCAGATGGGATGGGTCCAGGTTCCCAGCGGCCCGGGGCTGGGAATAGAGCTTGACCGAGACAAGATCAAGGGTTACCTGGTCGCCTAAACAGGCGAGGGCGCTGCGAAAGAACTCTCAGGAGGTTTTCTTATGTCAGCCAAAGCTTTGGAAGGAATTCGAATTTTAGATCTCACCCGGATCTTGGCCGGACCCTATTGTTCGATGCTGTTTGCGGACCTGGGCGCGGAAGTCATCAAAATCGAGCCGCCCGAAGGAGAGATGATCCGGGACAATCCGCCTCGGGTAAAAAACGGCGAAGGCGGTCCCCACGACCGCAGCCGCAGCGCGTATTTCCTATCCCTCAACCGCAACAAATTCGGCATCACCCTGAACCTGAAACATCCTAAGGCGGTGGCCATTTTCAAGAACCTGGTTAAGATCGCGGATGTCGTTCTGGAAAATTATGCTCCCGGGGTGATGAAACGCCTGGGGATTGACTATCCAGTCCTGCAAGAGATCAATCCCCGGATCATCATGGCCAGCATCAGTGGTTTCGGCCAATGGGGGCCGCATTCCGAACGACTGGCCTTCGATATTATCGCTCAGGCGATGAGCAGCATCATGTCCGTCACGGGCCAACCGGACGACAGCCCTCCCACCAAAGTCGGGACTTCCCTGGGAGACCTCAATGCCTCCGTGCACGCCGCTTTTGCCATCATGGCCGCTCTATGGCATCGGGAGAAGAGCGGGGAAGGGCAGTATATCGATATTTCCATGCAGGAAGCCATGGTATCAATCATGGAGGGGGCGGTGGTGCGGTGGACCCTCGGAAAGGAGCTGATGACCCCCATCGGCTCCCACAACACAAACGAATCCCCCATGGCGGCTTATCGCTGCAAGGACGGGTATATTATCATTGCCACCGTGGGGAATGAACACTGGCATCGCTTTTGTAGGGCCATGAACAAACCGGAATGGGCCGCGGACCCTGGATATGCCACGAAGGGGCAGCGCTGGGAGAAAAAGTATACTCTGCAAAAGGAGATCGAGAAGATGACCACCCAGTACACCGTTAAAGAGGTGGGCGAGATGTTGGATCGGGAGCGGGTGGCCAACTCGCCGATTCTGAACATTCAGCAGGTGGTCGACGACCCGCATCTCAAGGCGCGGGGTTATTTTTTGGAGGTGGAGCACCCCATTATCGGCAAAGCCAAGATTTCCGGGTTCCCTTTTAAGCTCTCGCAGACGCCCGGGGAGGTTGAACGCCCGTCGCCTTTGGTGGGGGAACATAACGAGCTGATCCTGGGAAAATACCTGGGGATGAGCAGCGCCGAGGTAAACGGGCTTAAAGCCGAAGGAGTCATTTGATTCCCCATCAAACCCTTTCGCCCTCGAAGCCCTTCCCCTTGCCCCCCTCCCGATCCCCGACGGAATTTTTCCAAAAAGTGAAGGGGGCAAGAGCCCTTTTCCCCTTGAAAAAAAATTGGCACTCCCTTAAGATAAGCCCATCTTTTCCAGGAGGCCTTGAATCTTCCAGCATAAGACAGAATGATTCAGAATTTCATCCAGCTCACCGTCAATGGTCTTCTGTTAGGGGGGATCTATTCCCTCATCAGCATCGGCCTGACGCTGATATTTGGAGTCACTCGCATTATCAACTTTGCCCACGGCGAATTCCTCATGCTCGCCATGTATGCCGCGTTTTGGCTTTTCCAATTGGGGGAGTCGATCCTTATCTCTCCCTTTTGATCGTCACGCCGATGCTTTTTATGGCCGGCCTCATTGCGGAACGGTTGGTGATCCATCCCATCTTAGATGCCCCTTCATCCATGCAGATCTTTTCAACCGTCGGTCTCTCCGTGGCCCTACAAAACGCCGCCCTCTTCTTCTGGACCGCAGACTACCGCTCCATCAAAACCGCCTATTCAACGAATACGATCTCGGCTTCCGGCATCCTGATCAGCTTCCCACGCCTGATTACCTTTGGCGCCACCGTCCTGATTAGTTGGACCCTCTTTGTCTTCCTGAAAAAGACCTACCTCGGGAAAGCGATTCGGGCCGTGGCCCAAAATCGAACCGCCAGCACGCTCATGGGGATCAATATCCGGAAGATTTACCTCTTCACCTTTGGCTTGGGCACTGCCCTGGTGGGGATCGCCGGGGGTTTGCTGATGCCCGTCTATTACGTCTTCCCCACCGTGGGGGGCCTATTTGTCCTCACCGCTTTTGTCGTGGTGGTCCTGGGGGGGATGGGGAATATGACCGGCGCTTTTGTGGGAGGGCTGATCATCGGGCTGGTGGAGTCTTACAGCGGATTTTACCTGGCCACCCAATTGAAGGAAGCGATTTACTTTATCATCTTTATCCTGGTTCTCTTTCTAAAACCTTCGGGCCTTTTCGGCGTAGTGGGCGCGGAAGAAATGGGGTTGAAATGAGAACACTTTTTCCCCAGTTCTTCAAGCAGCCAGGAGGGTATATCGCCGTCCTCTTTTTGGTGGCCTTAATCCTTTTCCCGCAAATCGTTAAGAATCCCTTTGTCCTCCATATTCTCATCATGATTCTTTTTTACGCTGCTTTGGGGTCCGCCTGGAATCTCATCGGGGGGTTTGGAGGACAGCTCTCCTTGGGCCATGCCGCTTTTTTCGGTTTGGGAGCTTACAGTTGCGTTCTCCTCAACCTTTACCAGGGAGTGAATCCTTGGGTCGGGATGTTCGTTGGAGCTCTCATCACTTCCGCCTTTGCGGCGGCGATCAGCTATCCATGTTTCCGGCTGCGGGGGCCTTTCTTTACCCTGGCCACCATCGCGTTTGCGGAGGTTCTCCGCATCCTGATCATCTATTTTAAGGATTTTACCCGAGGTTCCGTGGGGATCACCATCCCGCAGAAGATGGGGCTGGAAAATTTCATGTTTCGGGAGAAAGCCCCGTACCTTTACATTGTCCTCAGTTTCATGGTGGGGGTGTTCCTGATCTCCTACTGGATTGAAAAATCCCGATTTGGGTATCATCTCATCGCCCTCAGGGAAGATGAGGATGCGGCGGAATCAGTGGGGGTGAATACAGCCAGAACCAAGCTGAAGGCGGCCATCGTCAGCGCCGCCCTCACTTCCCTGGGAGGAGTTTTTTACGCCCAGTATATCCTTTTTATCGAACCTTACAGTGAATTTTCCCTTGACCTTTCCATTCAATTTGCCCTTGTACCCATGATCGGTGGGATGGGGACCTCGGTTGGACCGATCCTCGGCTCCTTCGTCCTCATCCCTCTGCAAGAACTCCTCCGAGCTTGGTTGGGGGGAAAATACTCCGGTTTGCACCTGGTCATCTACGGGTGTATTTTGATGCTGGTGGTGATATTTATGCCCCAGGGAATTTTGGGGCTGATCAAAGAGAAGTTTTTTCCCCGGGAACAAAAGCCTTGAGTCGCATCGCCGAAACTTCCACCTTCGTCTTTCGGGATGGGAGGGTAAACGTTTACTACATCATTAAGGAGGAGTCATGAAAAGAAATCCATTCGTCCTGTGTTTGTCGATCGCGTGTCTTCCCCTGATTTTATGGACGGCGATTCCAGCTCTGGGTCAAGAGGGGATTCGCATCGGCACCCTTTATCCTTTGACCGGGCCGCTGGCTCTGTTCGGGAATGAGGAGTGGAGGGGGGCAGAAACAGCCCGAGTTGTCCAGAATGAAAAAGGCGGGGTACTGGGAAAGAAAATTGAATATGTCAAAGCCGATGCACCCGATGCCAAGGCGGGAACAACCGAAGCAGAGCGATTAATCACCGTTGAAAAAGTGAGAGTCATTGTGGGATCCTATTCCAGTTCCATCGCCTATGCCTCCACCGCGGTGGCCGAAAAATATAAAGTGATCTACTTTGAGATGGGGGGCATTGCCGATGCCGTTACCCAGAGGGGCTTTAACTATTTGTTCCGCATCAACCCCCTGGCCTCAGATTTCGGGGTCCGGGCCGTAGAGCTGTCAGAGCAAAGCATCTGCCCCAAATTGGGATTAAAGCCTGGGGAGACAAAAGTAGCGGTCATCTACGAGGATACGCTATACGGGACGACGGTCGGGACGTCGGCCGTTAAATTCGCCAAAGAGAGGGGATTTCAGGTTGTGGCGGATGAGCCCTACAATGCCAAAGCCGTTGACCTCTCTTCTTTGGTCATGAAATTGAAATCCACTCAACCCCACATCGTCATCGCCACCTCTTACCTGAACGATGCGATTTTATTCTGGCGGCAGGCAAAGGAATTGAAATTGAACGTCAAGGCCATGATCGGGTGTGGCGGAGGACATGGAACCAAAGATGCGGCGGATGCTTTGGGAGACGATATTAACTATATCCTCAACGTGGATATTACCCAACCGAGGAATGTCAATGAAAAATTTTGCCCGGGGGTCACAGAGTACACCCGGCGATACCAAAAAATCTTTGGCTTCTTACCCCGCTCCGGACATTCGCTGAGGGCCTACATGGGGGTTATGGTCCTCTGGGATGTCATCAAAAGGGCCAAGTCCATGGATCCGGAAGCCATCCGTAAAGCCGCCTTAGAGACGGATATTCCCGAAGGCACCACCCCTACGGGGTGGGGAGTAAAATTTGCCCCTCCCGGTCATCCCAACCAGGGAACGGATTTACGGGCGAAGCCCATCGTCATGCAATGGTTTAACCAGGATCAATATACGGTCTGGCCGGCCGCGGCTGCAGTTCGGGATATGGTCATCCCCCTGCCGACTTGGGAAGAGCGGGCCAAAGGGAAAAAGTAAATTTACCATCGTTCCCGGAGGCATCCTTACTTCAGGATTGAAAAAAGGGCGGGCCCATGGATTCGGATAACCAGCCGGTGATCTTGCGAACGAAGAAAGTGACGAAACTATTCGGGGGACTGGCTGCGGTCAAGGAAGTGGACCTGGAGATCAAGCAGGGGGAGATCTTCGGCCTCATTGGCCCGAATGGAGCCGGGAAAACCACCCTCTTCAACCTTATCTCCGGCGTCTACCGCCCGAATTCAGGAACCATCGAATTCAAAGGCCAAGGATTTGCCGGGGTCCGGCGTCCCCATCAAGTGTGCCACTTGGGAATCGGTCGGACCTTTCAGATCGTCAAGCCTTTCGGCAATCTGACCGCTTTGGAGAACGTGATGATCGGAGTTTTTTCCAAAGTTAAAAACGCCAGCCGGGCCCAAAAGGAAGCAAATGAGATCCTGGATTGGATGGGATTGGGAGAGAAGAAAAGGATGCCGGCCAAAAGCCTCACCCTGCCAGACCAAAAACGTCTGGAATTCGCCCGGGCTTTAGCCACCCGGCCTGACCTTCTCCTCCTCGATGAGGTCATGGCTGGACTGACCCCTCCTGAAGTAGACGAAACGCTCTCCTTGCTGCGAAAGATCAGAGGGCAGGGAATCACTCTTTTTGTGGTGGAACATGTGATGCATGCGATCATGTCCCTTTCCGATCGCGTGGCCATCCTCCATCATGGGGAAAAAATCATGGAAGGAACCCCTCAGGAAGTGGCCAAAGACGAGCGGGTGATCAAAGCGTATCTTGGGGAAGAGTATGTCCTTTCTTAGCGTAGAGAAGATTGAGGTGAGATACGGGAACGCCCTCGCCCTTTCCAATGTTTCCTTGGAAGTACAACCGGGGGAGATCGTCAGCATCGTCGGGGCCAATGGGGCAGGGAAAAGCACGACCCTCAATACCATCTCCGGTCTCCTCAAGCCGCGATCGGGTAAAGTCCTTTTTGCGGGGAAGCTGCTCAACGATCTGCCCGCCTACTCGATTGTGGACCTGGGCATCATCCAGATCCCCGAAGGCCGGCAACTTTTTCCCTACATGACTACCCGGGAGAACCTGGAGCTGGGTTCTTATACCCCGGAGGCCAGGAAAAGGATGCACGATTCTCTGCGCAATGTTTTCGCCCTCTTTCCCGTTTTGCAAGAGCGAGAAAGCCAGCTCGCCGGGACTTTAAGCGGCGGAGAACAACAGATGCTGGCTGTCGGCAGAGGGCTCATGGCCATCCCCAAGCTTCTCATGCTGGATGAGCCCTCCCTGGGTCTGGCTCCCCTCATGTTAAGAACGATCTTCGAGGCCATCGAAAAAATTAACTGCACGGGGACCCCGATCCTTTTGGTCGAGCAAGATGTCAAGAGATCTCTTTCCCTGGCCCGCAGGGGCTATGTGATGGAAAACGGGAGGATTACCCTACAGGGGGAGGCGCAAGAACTCCTCCTGAATGAACATCTCAAGAAGGCCTACCTGGGGATTTGATCATTTTATTTCAGCGTTCTCCGCGTTCTCGGCGGTGAACGGGAGAAAGGATTTTTCTTATGGCACCGAAAGCCTTAGCGGGAATCCGGGTTTTGGACCTTACCCGAATCTTTGCCGGCCCCTATTGTTCGATGCTTTTTGCGGACATGGGGGCAGAGGTTATAAAAATTGAACCCCCGGAAGGAGAGATCATCCGGGACAATCCCCCTCTGGTCGAGGAGGGCGAAGGGGGCCCGCATGATCGGAGCCGGAGCGGATATTTCTTAACCCTCAACCGGAATAAATATGGGATCACTTTAAACCTGAAACACCCCAAGGCCGTAAGCATTTTTAAAGAGCTGGTTAAGATCGGGGATATCGTCCTGGAAAATTATGCCCCAGGGGTAATGAAGCGCCTGGGGATTGGCTATCCAGTCCTGCGAGAGATCAATCCCCGGATCATCATGGCCAGCATCAGCGGTTTCGGTCAATGGGGTCCCTATTCCGAGCGTATTGCCTTCGATATTACCGCTCAGGCGATGAGCGGGCTGATGTCCATCACGGGCCACCCGGATAGCCCTCCTACGCGGGTGGGAACGTCGCTGGGGGATGTGAATGCCTCGGTGCACGCCGCGTTCGCGATGATGACGGCTCTCTGGTACCGGGAGAAGACCGGGGTCGGACAGTACATCGACGTTTCCATGCAGGAAACCATGGTTTCCATCCTGGAGGGAGGGATCGTTCGCTGGACCATCGGCAAGGAGCTCCTGACCCCGATCGGTTCCATGAATCCCCACGAGGCCCCCATGGCCGCATTCCGGTGTAAGGACGGTTACATCATCATTGGCACCGTGGGGGATGAACACTGGCAGCGTGTCTGTAGGGCCATCAACCGGCCGGACTGGGCCGCGGACCCGGGGTATCGCACGAAGAGGCCGCGCTGGGAGAAAAAGTACATCCTCCAAGAAGAGATTGAAAAATGGACGTCCCAGCGCACAGTGAAAGAGGTTGGCGAAATCATGGACCGCGAGCGAGTGGCCAACTCACCGATCCTCAACATCCAGCAGGTGGTCGATGATCCTCACCTGAATGAACGGGGCTATTTCGTGGAGGTCAAACATCCGATCATAGGCAAAGCCAAAATTCCCGGCATTCCTTTCCAGCTTTCAGAGACGCCCGGAGAGGTTGAGCGCCCCTCGCCTTTGGTCGGAGAACACAACGAGCTGATCCTGGGAAAATACCTGGGGTTCAGCCGGGAGGTGGTAAAGAAACTCAAGGAAGAAGGAGTCATTTGATTGCGGATTGCGGGTTTTGCCATGCGAAAGATGAAGGGGCCTCTCTCCCCCATCTAAGAAAAGGGAGAAGGTTTCATTTCTCTTCTATCCATGCATCTTTTTTTCGAATACTCGGACGGCCAGGATGAAACTGGTGATGGCCGAAAGAATCAGCATGATTAGGTAGGCCAGGTCTAGCTTTCCGCCTAAAAGGGCGATCCGGGCACCCTCGAAGAGGGCAGTGGTGGGGATGGCTTTGATGTAGGGCAGAACCTTTTCCGGGTAAATGGAAAGAGGAAAGAAAAGACCCGCCAGGAAGATGATCGGCATGATGACCACAGCTTCTATCCGGCCGAGGTTCTCGGGCTTATCGATCAACGTCCCGCAAAGGGAGCCGAGGCAGGAGAAAATGATGCACCCGACGAAGATAAAAAGGAGATAGACCAGCAGGTACGTCAAGGCAAACTGAAACCCGGTGAGCAGGAACAGGGCGATCCCCACGGAGATTCCTTTGAGGAGGCCGGAGGTAAGGCCGGAGATAATCTTGCCGATGATGATGTCCGCAACCGTGATGGGGTTGACCCGGTACTCTTCGATGGTCTTTTGGACGATGCGGTGGAACCACATGCCCCATGCGCCGTCATCGAAGGCTGCCAGGACCGCAGTCATGGAGATCAATCCAGGAACGACGAAGATGGCATAGGGCACGCCTTCGATGTCCTGGATGTAGCCCTTAAGCCCCAACCCAAAGGTGAGAAAAAAAGTCAACGGGAAAGCCAGAACCGTCGCCACCTCGGAGAACCAATTTCGCCGCAGGACGAGCATGTCCCGCTGCCAGATACAACCTGCCCCGCGCATCACTGGCGTAACCTCCTTCCAGTCAATTTTAAGAAGACATCCTCCAGCGAAGGTTGGCGGGAGGTGATCTTTTTCAAGTCCCGGAGGTCAATCTGTTCCACCAAGCTTCCTAAGCTTGCCTCCTTCTTCAGGCAGACCTGGATCAGGCCATCCTGCAGAGAAGAGCTTTCTATGAAGGGCAGCCGCGCCAAAGCCTTGGCGTATTCTTCCGCTCTGCCAGCGACCTCAATCTCATAGAACCAGGCCTTCTCGGCCATTTCTTTGAGATGAGGAGAGGTCCCGGAGGCGATGGGTGAGCCGTTGTCGATGATGGAAACCTGGTCGCAGAGGAAATCCGCCTCTTCCATGTTATGGGTAGTCAGGAAGATGGTCCGCTTCCCCTTTAAAGAAAGAAAATAATCCCAGATCGCCCGCTTGGCTTGAGGGTCGAGTCCGGTGGTGGGCTCATCCAAGAAAAGGATCTGGGGATCGTGGACGATAGCCCGGGCCACGACCAACCGCCGCTGCATGCCCGTGGAGAATTTGGTGGGAAAATCTTTCTGCCTTTCCGAAAGTCCCATGAGGGAGAGGAGCTCGTCAATCCGCCGATGGTAGGAGAAGGGACTCATCCCATGCATCTTGGCGTGCAGGATGAGGTTTTCCCGGCCCGTGAGGTAGCGGTCTAAATTGTTCTCCTGTGGAACCACTCCAATCAGGCTGCGCACCTTGGCGGCGTCGCGAACAACGTCATAGCCTCCCACCGAAGCCGAACCGGAGGTGGGGCGGAGAAGGGTGGTCAGAATGTTCACCAGAGTGGTCTTGCCGGCACCGTTTGGGCCCAAGAGCCCAAAGACCATTCCTTTGGAAACAGCGAAGGAAACGTCTTTCACAGCCACAAGACTTCCATAAGCTTTGGTAAGCTGACGGAGTTCAATTTCGTTTTTCATTTATACTAATACAAACGAATTAATTTTTCTTACCCCCCACCCTTCCCTCCCCCTCAAGGGGGGAGGGTTAGGGAGGGGGTGATTTCACTTTATTTATTGGGTTTGTATTAGAATATCAGAAGGAGGTTGTGTAAGCAAGGAGGGGGGTAGAGCTCAGGTACCCTTGCCCGCTTGAAACTTACTCTATTTTTATTAGTCTGAAATGCAGGGTCTACACTTCACACTCATATTTGTGACTAAAGATAGTTATTTTATGACAAAGATATTGCATAGAGCATTGCAAACAGAAAACATTAAGTTAATGAGTTTTCCCAGGATGCAATGAGTAGATTCCATATGCTTATTTGTTTTGATTTCTGTATTAAGTTGGGTTCAAAATACGGTCTTTTTATCCATAAAATACAGTTTCCCCCTGATCTTATTTTTGGACCATTCTGAGTAAAATAAAAATATGAGTTGGATTCTTGCGCCGACAGGGCTAAACTCTTCCTAAAAAGGGGAGGGGGGAGAGGAGGCCGAGCTGCCGATGGGAATCTTTCAGATTTCGGTCATACAAAAAAATAAAGGGGGGGATTTTTATGGTCAAGGAAGAAAGTATTGATCAGTTAAAGAAAAAGGTGGATCAACTCATTAGAATCGAGGAGGAAGTGATTGATCTGACTGAGAGGACCATCAATCAAGCGGAAAATCCAACTGTGAAATATTTGCTGCGAGCCATTCAGCACGATTCGCGAAAACATGCCGATTTGGGTCGGGCAGCCTTGGAAATCCTCGAGTATAAGCAAATTGTGGGGACGAAGGAAAGAAACGAAGTCTGGGATTTATTAGAGAAACATAGCGATATGGAGAGAAAGCATAGGGAATTTGTTGCCGAAATTAAATCTCTGACAAAGACACCTGCCCTGCAATATATCTTCGAACAGATCTGGGCGGATGAGAAGAAGCACCATGCAATTCTTGACACTCTAATGACCAAAGGGTTTGAGAAAGACCCAGAGGCTCAGTGGGGGCGTTTGGTAAGCTATTACCCCCCGAAATGGCCTTCCACTTGAAGCTAGCGCGGGGATTGGGGGTGCCTTTGGCGGAGGTTGGCCGGCAGTTGGGTGTTTCGACCTCTGCCATCTCCCAAATTCTGGACAGAAAGCAAAGACGTTAATAAAGATAGTAAACCCCGTCCCCTAATCCCCCGTCTTTCTGCCAGCAGATTGAAATCTTCGCTATCAAGGGAAAGTGTTTGGATAAGGAAGAAATCTTGATTAGTTTGATGTGCTAGGAGCGGGTTTTTTTGACAGCCTGTGTAAAGACTGGCAAGGAAGCATTACTTCCTGAAAGTGTGATTTTTAAAACCCTGCCTCGATAGAAAAGTTCAAGTAGTAATGTTCTCTTTTTAAATTTGGGGTTTCGATTCCTCTTCGGCATCCCGACTTGTGGGAAGGTGAGTATCTTGACAAGATATACGCTAATCAGGGCGAATTTTTTGCATGAAGCCATATGCAAGATGACCAGTTGTTATTATTGGATAAAAAATAATACCCAAATACCCAAATTTCTCTTGACAACATTCCTATTTGATCCAAGATGCAAGTCGTAGATTCCTGTCCGCAGCTTAATTAACCCAACAATTTAACCTTCAACCTTCCGAAGAATAAAATGAGAAGGTGGGGTTACCAGAAGATGGTCATGTGAAGCCTCTAAGAGGGTTGTAATACCCTTTTGGAGGCTTTTTGATTCATGCGTCAACATAGCCTGTTTGCCAGCTGATCTCCAAATGAGCTGAAGTGGCTCTTCAATAATTTGAAGGACGCATATGCTGAATTTGCTCCTCACCCGCCCACTATTAATCCAACCCCCAAACTTCGCCTCAAATGCGATTTCCCAATCTCGGAAGCTTTTAAGAGCATAAATTATGCAAAAATGGCCAAAAATAGCACGAAACCATGCCGAAAACAGCCTAAAATAGCGGGAGTGAGCTAAAATATTGTAAACGAAAAGAAGGAAATTATTGAGGAAAAAAGGCCCGGAGAGGGGGAAAGACCTCAAACAAAGGTCTAGGCAGTCGGAAAATTTTTGGGCGAGCTTCGGCACTCAGGGCGAGGGATTATATTAGTGGCCATAGATATAGGAATTGACATGTCGATATAACTTGACTATACTTTCCTCATGCTGGGAGTGTAACTGAAATGTAACCGTCCTAACCGAAAATAATCCAAGATAACCCAAGCTATTTCAACATGACCTTTGTAAGGGCTCGAAAGCTAATTGCTTAATTTTGATGGGGAATCGCCTAAAAATTCAAATTGACTCAAAATCCCGTGTCCCCTGGGGACGTGTCGGTTCGATTCCGACCGCCGGCACCACATCAAGACAATAAGTTATAAAAGACAGGTTGACGAAGCAGCTCTTCTCTTTTTAGGCTAGGAGGTCAGTATGAACTTGACCGACGAGGAAAAACAAATCCTGGATGGCGCGTTCGGCGCGCCCCAGCAGATCGCCCTCAAGGTCCTGGTCAAGCTGGGTGAGGCCTATGGCGCGGACCGCCTGGTGGAGATTGCCAGCGCCCACGTGGTGGGATCCTCCTATCAGATCGCCGGAGAGGCGGGCATCGAGATATACACGCAACTCGTCGAGCAGGGGGCCCGCGTGAAGGTGCGCACCACTTCCGACCCAGGCTCCATCGACTTCGCGCGCTGGCAACAGTTCAAAACCCCGGCAGGGTATGCCGAGCGGCAAAAGAAGATCGCCGAGTTGTTAAATCGGATGGGCGTGATCCCGACCTGGACCTGTACCCCCTACACCACCTTTAACGTTCCCCGGTTCGGCGAAGACCTGGGCTGGTCGGAGTCGAGCGCCGTGGTCTTCGTCAACTCGGTCATCGGGGCTAGGACGAATCGCCTGGCCGCATACGTGGATGTCTGCGCCGCCCTGGCGGGCCGGGTGCCGCGCTTTGGGCTCCATCTGCCGGAGGGCCGCCGGGGCGAGGTGATCTTCGAGCTCACGCCTGATCTGTCTGTGAACTTTGAAGACCATTACTTCCCGGCCCTGGGCTATCGGGTCGGCCAGGTCACAGGCGATCGGATCCCCGTCATCCTGGGAGTGAGGCGGGCAACCTTCGATCAACTGAAGGCTTTCGGGGCGGCTGCCGCGGCCAGCGGATCGGTGGCCCTGTACCACATGGTAGGCATCACCCCGGAAGCGCGCAGTGTGGAAGAGGCCCTCGGCGGGCGCCAGCCTGCGGAGCGGCACGTGGTGGGTACCCGGGAAGTCCAGGAAACCATGGCGCAGATGAGCACCGGACAAGACGGCCCGGTGGATGTGGTGGGTGTGGGCTGCCCCCACGCCTCCATCGACCAGATGAAACGGTACGCTACGCTGCTTGAGGGAAAGCGGGTCCATCGTGGAGTCGAGCTTTGGATCTGTGCCAACACGGTAGTGGAGGAAATGGCCCGCAGGATGGGCTACCTCGAGACGATCGAAGAGGCGGGGGCCAAGCTCATGGTCGGGACCTGCCACAATGACTGTCCGCTCGGGGCCTGGGGGTTTCGTCGGCTGGTCACCGACTCCGGAAAGTTCGCCTATTACACGCCGACCACGGTGGGAACCGAGTGCATCTTCGCCGGGACCGAGGCCTGCTTCGAGGCGGCCATTACAGGGAGGGTGGATCGCCGATGAGTTCATCGAAAATCATTCAGGGACGGGGATGCTCTCCCGGGGAGTTCGAAGGAGAGGTGGTGGTATCGCTCCAACCTTTCGGGTTCTGGCAGGGAATCGATCCGGAAACTGGGATTGTGATCAACCGCCGGCACGATCTCTGGAAGACCTCCTTGGCCAACAAAGCCTTCGTCTTTCCCTATGGCCGGGGATCCACGGGGACGCCGGGCATCTTCCTGGAGGCCGTCAGGAATGGCTGCGCGCCGGCGGCCATCGTGAACGTGAAGAGCGAACCCATGATCGTGGCGTGTGCCATCCTGGCCGAGGCCTTCTTCAAGGTGTCGATTCCGATCGTCGAGGGCCTGCCGGCCGACTACCAGAAACTCCTTCGTACAGGGGACCGTGTCCGGATCAGCGGAGTATCGGGTATCATTGAAGTCGTATCTAGCGGCTGAGGGACAGGCAGACCTGAGTCTACTCAGAAGCGAATTCCACGATTCATATCCGCATCATCCAGCTGACAGACACACCTTACCTTTGACAAATCAACCCCTGGAATTCAAAAGTTGGGGACCTTCGATCCTGTCAAATGAAATCCGGACTGAACCCCCATAAAAGGCTATTTTAGAAACCATGTCTTGGTTACATCTCTATACAAGCAACCAGTTGGAAAGCCTGGCCGAAAAGCTGGCCAAGGTGCTAAGCAATCCTCTGTCCTCGCCTCTCCAGAGCGAAATCGTCGTAGTGCAGAGCATGGGAATGCAACGGTGAGTTTCCATGGAGTTGGCCCGGCATCATGGGATTTGCGCCAATTTCCAATTTCCTTTCCCCAATCATTTTCCGCGAGATTACTCATAATCTGTCCGGAAAGCCCGCGCATCGAGGTGGCGTGATGCCCTGTGGATGTAATTTCTTGCTGCTCTTTCATATTAGGGATTTCTAACGGGTTTGGCAAAAGTTTTTCATGACCCCCTGTATTTTATCCTAATCTGACAATTTACCCCGATCGACTAGTACTTCCTGAAGTTTTCAGAGGCCCAGTTTTGCCCAGTTTTGCCTTGACAATCAATTTATTTTGACCTATTTTGGGATCGCCGTATTTACCGAAACAGTATAAACTAAGTTTTTTGTTAGCTTAAAAAATTAACCTCTAACCTTCTGGAGGGAAGTATGAGATCGAGTTCCAGGGGGGATCCTCGGATTCCCTCTCAAGCCTCTTCCTAATTTCGCCTATGAAATGAAAGGAGGAAGCGGTCATAGCTGCCCATGGACGCTGCAGCCAGTGGAATCAGTGGTGGATCGGTTAACTAACAGTAATGGTCTATAGCGGGACGTTTCATAAGGGAGGAGAAGATGAAAGCCTTGGTTAAATTCGCAAGAGGGGAAGGACAAATGGAAGTTCGCGAGGTAGAGGAACCCTTTCCCAAAGAGGGCCAGGTAAAGATTGAGGTTAAAGCTGCTGGAATCTGCGGATCCGATATCCATATCTTTCATGATGACATCGCCATTCCTATAAGGACACCTGTTGTAACAGGACATGAATTTTGTGGGGTCATTGCGGAAGTGGGAAAGGGCGTTTCCCACTGGAATGTTGGAGAACGCGTGACCAGCGAGACCGCTTTTTCCGTTTGCGAGCGATGCCAGTATTGTCGTACCGGGCATTATAATCTATGCAGGGATCGTAGGGGTATTGGCTTCTGGTTTAATGGTGCTTTTGCAAATTATGTTATTGTTCCTGAAACAAGGGTTCATAAGCTTCCCGACAACGTTGATTTTATCTCCGGGGCACTTTGTGAACCTCTGTCGGTGGTCACTCACGGAGTGATCGAACTCTCCCACATCGATCCGGGGGAGACGGTTCTCGTTTCCGGGGTGGGTGCGATTGGCTTATTGGCAGCTCAAGTTGCAAGATCTGAAGGAGCGAGGGTGATTATTTCAGGGACCTCAGAAGATCGGGATCGATTTAAATTAGCAAGGGAGCTCGGATTTGAGGAATTCGTGAACGTTCAGCAGCAAGATCTAAAGCAATTCATTGCTGAGGTCACCCAGGAGAAAGGGGTGGATGTTGTTCTCGAGTGTTCCGGTGCCCCCGCGGCCGCCAGAAGTGGATTCGAGGTGATCAAAAAGCAAGGTGTGTACACTCAAATTGGACTTTTTGGTAAACCCTTTGAGATTAATTTTGAGACTATAGCCTATAAGGAGCTAACTGTAAGCGGTTCCTTCAGCCAGCGATGGACTGCCTGGAAAACCGCTCTCGCACTACTGGAAAAAGGGATCGTGAAGACCAAGCCCTTGGTGACGGATATTTACCCCATCCGTGGATGGCAGGAGGCTTTTGGCAAATTTGAAAGAAAAGAAAGTATGAAGGTAATACTGAATCCTCTGGAAACTGATAAATCGAAGATCTTAGCCACAGGGAGATGAGCGATGGAAAATTCAGGAAAATTGGAATACGTGATTCGGAAGGGGCGCTTAAAGCTGTTGGAAATCAAAGATGCCGACATCCGCATCCTGACATTGAAACAGGCAAATGAGGCGGTAGACAAGGGCATTCATATGGGCGGTGCTGCTTCAGCCACGGTTCCTCTGGTTTCTCTTTTTTATGGAGGGATCATGCAGCTTGACATTGCCAATCCCACCAAGAGAGGACAGGATGTATTTGTTCTGAGCAAAGGACATTCGGTGGCGACCATGGCTTCTATCTACGCAGATCTGGGGTATTTCGACCGATCCGTGCTGAAGAATTCCCGATCCCGAGAGAGTATCCTGAATGGCCATCCGGGACCCATTTTACCCGGCGTTCACATTTCGACAGGTCCCTTAGGCCAAGGGCTCTCTGTGGCCGAGGGGTTTGCCTTAGTCGGGAAAAGGAGTCCCAATTTTGATGTCTTTTGTATGACCGGCGACGGGGAGCTGCAGGAAGGGTATGTCTGGGAAGCCATCATGTATTCGACCCACAAGCGGCTGGACAATCTTTGTATAATCGTCGATAAGAACTCCGGACAGCTGGATGATACCAAACAACTCATCTTCCCCCTGCTCGAGCTGGATAGGAGATTTACCGCCTTCGGTTGGAAGGCCTCCAACGTGGATGCGACTCAGTATAGCCCGGTTTTAGGCGCACTTCAGACGTTTAAGTTCTCTCCCCGAGATGGACGCCCCACCGCCATCATCTGTCGGACCAGAAAAGGGCACGGGGCATTCTCAAGCTATATGGTTGGCCACAAAATAGATATTTCAGATAGCATGGCAGAGCAGGAAATGACTTTGCTGGAGCAGATGCGATCCGATCAAGAGTCAGAATTTCTCGGTTACTTTAATGAGCTGGAATCGAAAGGCGAAGAGGGTCTAATCCGCGAGCGTCTTCTGGCAATGGCAAGGGAGATAAACCTTGAGATCGTTCTCGAGGGTGGTGAAGCAAGGGAGGTGAGGCCAATTATTGTTTCCGTAAAGACCAGACCTGCGCCATCCAGAAATAAGAAAATTGAATACCGGGACAATCTCCTTCCCCGGCTGGATCAATCTAAGGAATATTCTTCGAGCAGTGTGATCACCACGGCCATGAAGGTCTTTGCGCGGGACCGCCGGGTCATATCCGTTGATGCGGATCTGGCTTCCACGAGCGGCCTCGAAGAGGGGGTTGGGTTTGTAGACAAAGGACGGGCGTTTAATGTTGGCGTGGCCGAGCCCAACATGATGTGCATCGGGGAAGCTTTTGCGGCCATGGGCTATAACACCTGGATCAGCACCTTCTGTCCCTTTTTTGACTGGAGGGTGTTGCGCAGAATTGCGATCGGCTATCAGGAGAGGCTTGAGGCCATGGAGATGAAGAATGGCTGGCTCAGCGAAGGTCACGGGCTGGACCTGACCCTTGTGGCTACGGCCCCCAATTTCGAAACCAGGACGAATGGGGCCACTCATATGGGTAATGACGATGTCATGGTGTTTGATGGAATTGCTCATTTGAAAATAATCGACATATCTTGTCCTCAACAGCTTTTGGGCGCCATGAAATGGGTTATGGAGGGGAACAAAGGGATCGTCTATGTTAGAATCATGCGGGCTTCATCTGCCGTCCTCTATGGCCCGGATTTTGTTTTCGAATACGGGAAAGGCTATGTCCTCAAAGAGGGGGCGAAGGATCGGGCCGTCATAATCAGCAGTGGACGAGGTGTCCACGAGGCGCTGGCCGCAGCAAAGGAAACAGAAAAATTCGGCCTGCGGGTGGGCGTAGTGGATATGCCATCCATCGATGAGAAGCTTTTGCGCCATCTCTATGATTCAGGGAAATTACTTGTTATTGCTGAACAAAACAACGGCTATATTTGGTCACGTTGCAGAGAGGCTCTCTTTCATTCTAAAAAGGTAATTGATCCATCTCGGATTATTCCCATCAATGCTCTCGATCAGAACGGGCGCCCTCAATTTATTCATTCGGCTACCTATCCACAATTATTGGAGCAGTTTGGATTGGCACCCCATCAAATGGCAGAGACCATCAAGAAGATGCTCTAAACAATTGAGCAAAGAGAGGAATTAAAGATCTCGATTTTGTCCCAATCGAGTGGGTGATTTTTAGTTTTCATACTGCTGGCACAGGCAAGCAGGGACATGGAATGGGTTTTTCGACAGTCTCGCTATAACACAGGTAATTTTGAGGGTGCCAAAAAGTTTATAATTCCAGAACAAATCAAAACTTGCTGGGTGGAGTTTAGCGATTAAAGGGATTGTCGCCGCATCATGCCCAAAGAATTTCACCAGTATGCCCCCTTCGCGCAAAGGTACTTTCTGATCTAAAAGGGTAGCGACCACCCCCCCTTTTTTCAAAGCGTCCTCCATTTCCTTGGAAGCACCGTTCGTGTAAATCACTTTGTTGCCCGTTTCACACCGATAATTATTCACCATTTTATCTAAACATGGGTTTTTCAACCGCTTCGCCACGTAATGGGCGTTGAATTTTAGATAGCCAACGGCATTGGCCATAATCTCCCAGTTACCATAGTGCGCCGGTAGGATGATGGCTCCCTTCCGCCATGAAAGGGCGGAATTCAGCACCTCCAATCCCTCCACCTCCACGATTTTGGAGAAAGCTTTCTCATTCATTCTCCTCATGCCCTACCCAAGCTCCATCATGGTAGCCCCGATGTTTTTGAATGCCTCCTTGGCGATCCATCTCTTTTCCTCCTCCGTTTTGCCTTCCCCGAAAGCAAGGTCGAGGTTTTTCAGGGCGATCCTCCTCCTTTCTTTCCAAAGGAAATACCCTAATGCCCCGAAGCCTCGACCAACTTTCACCATGATTGCTCTTGATAGTAGCGAGACGAAGAAAGATACTGACAGGAAAAGGTAGTACTCCAATCTATGGGCGGCGCGAGACGAGCGATTTTCTCTCTTCGGCATTGGTGCTTAGGGATTACTTCCCTTTAAAAGATGGAGACCTTTTTCCGAAAAATGCGGCAACTCCTTCCTTGTGGTCTTCGGTCTCATGGAGCAAGGTTTGCATTTCCGTCTCCATCTCGATGATGTCGGCAAGGCTACTCTGAAAGCTCTTGTTCAGGATTTTTTTGGCTATCCCAATCGCCCGGGTGGGGCCTTGGGCCAGACGGTCGGCCCATTCCCGGGCGGCGGAATTGAGTTTATCTGGGGGAACGACCTGGTTGACCAAACCCAGGGTTGCTGCCTCTTTTGCGGAGATTATTTTACCGGTGTAGATTAGTTCCTTGGCCTTGGTCAGGCCAACAATACGCGGCAGGAGAAAGTGAGCGCCGCCATCGGGGATCAGGCCGACGCGGACAAAGATTTCAGAAAAAGAAGCCTCTTCCGAGGCCACAATGATGTCGCAGGCCAAAGCCATGTTGAAGGCTACGCCCATGGCCGGGCCATTCACCGCCGCGACCACGGGCTTCTCGAGGTCCGCAATCGCTAAAACAGCCTGAAAGATCCGAGCAATGCCGTCCCGGAAGACCATAGGTGGAGATTCTTTCGAAATCTCTCGCAAATCCCCTCCCGCTGAAAAGGCACGACCCGCCCCGGTTAAGATGACCGCCCGGATCTCTTCGTCCCGCCCGCATTCTTCCAGAGCCAAACGGGTTTCCTCACCGATCTGAAGACCCATCGGATTGAGCTTTTCTGGGTCATTAAAAGTAATGGTGACGATGGGACCTTCTTTTTGGAATAAAATTTTTTTGTAACTCATAAGGATCCTTTCTTTCCTTGATCCAGGGCCATTATTTGGCTGCGGCGATAAATTTGGAAAAATTTTTCCTGCCGGGGGAAGTCCTATTTGCTTTTCCCATCCGGCAGAAACAGTCTAATATAATTGACCAAGAGATTCAATCTTTTTTACCCCTGATGGTGGACCCCATGCTTTTCCACAGAGGACAAAAGGCTTAATTCCCGAAGTTTATCTCGCTGGGCCCACCCCAACAGAAGAAAAACCAAGAGGGACCGACCTTCTTGTCGAAACCAGGCGGGAGAAGAATAAAATTTTCTTCAAATGCGTCCGGAAGTTTGGTAAGATCCTATCGTCTTTTTTCCCCCAGAGAAGAAATTCACCCTTTGGCCAAAGCCCCCCAGATTTTCCAGGGGTCCAAGGAAGGAATAAAAATAAAAATCGGAGGAAAGCATGGCTGATTTGAAGCAAATGTATCGGACGGTGATGGAGGATCATTTCCCGGAGCGGATGATCATTCAGTTCGGCAATCAGATTCTGGTCTACCGGAAAAGAAGCTGGAAGATTCCAGATGAAAAAACCGGGGAGTGGATCGAGAAGGGCCTACGCTATGGGGAGAATCCAGGGCAGGAGGCCGCCCTCTACGAACTCATCCATGGTAACCTGGTCCTCGGCAGCTGCGAGTTCATCGGGCCGGGAAGGGGCTTGGTGAGCGCCATCTCTGAGGAGGAGATGCTCCAGTCGGGAAAGCACCCCGGGAAGATCAATTTCACGGACGCGGACAATGGGTTGAATATTCTGAAATATCTGATGGACCGGCCGGCCGCGGCCATCATGAAACACAACAACCCGAGCGGCGTGGCCTATGGCCGGACTCTCGCCGACGCCTATGACCGGGCGAACATGACCGACCGCATTGCAGCCTTCGGGGGGTGCCTGGCGGTTAACCGGGCGATGGACAAAGGCACGGCGGAAATGGTCAGTGAAAATTATTTGGAAGTCGTCGTAGCACCGGAATATGAAGAATCTACGGTGGATATCCTAAAGCGGCGGGGGAACCTGCGCATCGTCCGGGTGCCGCGAATGGACCGCTTGGCGGAGTACCGGGATACGCGCTTTGTGGACTTCAAATCCCTGATGGACGGCGGCATTATCGTGCAGCAGTCCTCTTTGAATGCCATCAAGAGTATGAAGGATTTCCAGAAAGCTACGGCCACCTACAAAGGAAAAACTTACACCATCGCCCGGCAGCCCACGGAGAAGGAGTATGCCGATATGACCTTTGGCTGGGCCGTGGAGCAGGGAGTCTCTTCCAATTCAGTTCTTTATGTTAAAGACGGGCAGACCGTCGGCATCGGCACGGGGGAACAAGACCGGGTAGGGGTGGCGGAGATCGCGGTGTTCAAAGCATACACTAAATATGCCGATGGGCTTTGCTTCCGCAAATACGGGATTCCCTATAAGACTCTGGAAATGGAGATTGCCCAGGGGAAGCGCAATCCGGCAATCAAAGAAGAGATCGACCGGCAGACCAGGGAAGATCATGGGGGAATCAAAGGGGCGGTGATGGTCTCCGATGCCTTCTTTCCTTTCCGGGATGGGGTGGACGTGGGAATCAAGGAAGGAGTGACCGCCATCGTTCACCCGGGTGGATCGGACCGCGACTTCGAATCGATCCAAGCCTGCAATGAGGCCAGGCCTCAGGTGACCATGGTCTTTACCGGTCAGAGAGCGTTTAAACATTGATTGTTGACCTCAGGAACCGGCTGGCTTGGCCATTGATTTGAGGGTATTTGGGACCCAGGCAGGATGACCCTGGGCGCCGCCAAGCCCAGCGTGATCCGGTCGGGAAGGAACAATTGAAGGGGAGAGCGGGAGAGGGAGAAAGTTTTGAGCGAGAAGATGGAAACAGGGAAAAAGATCGATTACAGGGGACTCATCCTTCTGAGCATCGGCCATTTAGTAGATGATCTGCCCCAGGGGGCCCTGCCCGCACTCCTCCCTTTTTTAAAGGAGACTTTAGGCCTTTCTTATGCCATGGCTGGGACAATCATCCTATGTTCCAACCTTACTTCTTCAGTGATCCAGCCACTCTTTGGCTATATAACAGACCGGAGATCTCTTTTCTGGTTTCTGCCATTGGGTTGTTTTTGCGCAGGCTTGGGGATTGCCCTCTTGGGATGGGCCTCTAGTTACCCCCAAATGATCATCCTGGTGATCTTGAGTGGCTTAGGGATAGCGATTTATCACCCCGAAGGGTGGCGGATTGCCAACTTTTTCGCCGGCGAGAAGAAGGCAACAGGAATGTCTGTCTTTGGCGTAGGCGGAAACCTTGGCATAGCCTTAGGGCCGCTGCTTGCGGTTTATTCCGTAAAGAACTTTGGCCTCAAAGGAAGCATGTATTTTTTGATCCCGGGCGTGACCTTAGCAGGGGTATTTCTCCTCAGCAACTTCTGGCGGGTGCGCCAGCCCGCCATCCGTTCTTCGTCTCTCTCAACCCCGACTTCTGTGTCGGAGAAGTCGGTGATTTACCCAATGTCTTTACTGATCGGGATGGTCATGCTGCGCTCCTGGGCCCATATTGGGGTGATGACCTTCATCCCTTTTTATTACATTAATTATATGAAGGGGGACCCGATGATGGCCGGGAATCTCCTTTTTGCTTTCCTCACTGCCGGAACTTTTGGGACCCTCATCGGTGGACCCCTGGCCGATCGTTTCGGGTATAAAAAAATTCTTCTTTTCAGCCTGGGCTTTTCCTGCCCCCTTTTAGTCCTTTTTCTTTTAAGCTCCGGCATCTGGTCATTTATCTGGTTTATCCTGGCAGGTTTCATCCTAATCTTTTCCTTCGCTGTCACCATGGTCATGGGCCAGTCTTTCCTGCCCAAACATGTGGGGATGGCTTCCGGCCTGATTTTGGGCTTTGCCATTGGCACCGGAGGGATAGGAGCCGCCGTGTTAGGACTCGTCGCCGACCGCTGGGGCGTTCCCCTTACCCTGTGGATCATCGTTTTCATTCCCTGGCTAGCCTTCATTCCGGCCGCGCTCATCCCCTACCCGTTGAAAAGGCGGGCCTAGCTCCTTCTGCTTCTTACATCGCCCCTTCACCCTGACCTCTCTCCCCATCGGGGGAGGATAAAAGTGAGGGGTTCGTCTTGCGGATTTAGAAGTTTTCTTAACGAATTTTGTGATGAGGCCCCGGTAAAAAGGGATGGACCGAAGGTTACATGTTGTCGATGATGGCGTCGGCGAACTCCGAGCATTTCAAAAGTTTGGCCCCCTCCATCTGGCGGGCCAGGTCGTAGGTTACCGTCTTCTCCTGGATCGTCCGTTCTAAGCCCTTGACGATCCGGGCCGCGGCCTCTTTCCACTGGAGATGTTCCAGCATCATCACGCCGGAAAGGATCAAAGAGCTGGGGTTGACCATATCTTTCCCCGCATAACTGGGTGCGGTTCCATGCGTGGCCTCGAAGACGGCCGCTCTGTCTCCCACGTTTGCTCCCGGGGCCATCCCCAGGCCTCCCACTTGGGCCGCTAAGGCATCTGAAAAATAATCGCCATTCAGGTTGGGCATGGCTAGGACATCGTATTCTTCTGGATGGATGAGGAGATGCTGGAACATAGCATCGGCCAGGCGGTCTTTGAGGATGATCTTTCCCGCGGGGAGTTTGGCGTTGTGCCCCCTAAAAAATTCTTCTTCAGTAAGGGTGAGGTCGCCAAACTCTTCCCGGCCGAGCTGGTACCCCCAATCGCGGAACGCGCCCTCGGTGTATTTCATGATGTTTCCTTTGTGCACCAAGGTTACAGATTGACGCCCGTGCTGTAAAGCGTAGGCGATAGATCGGCGGACCAACCGCTTGGTGCGTCCCTCGGAGATGGGCTTGATCCCAAGGCCAGAATCCAGGGGCAGTTTTTGCCCCAGCTCCTTGTCCAGAAAAGCGAGCAGCTTCAAAGCCTCTGGGCTGCCTTGGGGCCATTCGATGCCCGCGTAAACATCCTCAGTATTCTCGCGGAAGATGATCACGTCGACCTTCTCGGGATGCCGCAGCGGGCTGGGTACGCCGGGATAGTAATGCACGGGGCGGAGGCAGGCGTAAAGGTCTAACGCCTGGCGCAGGGCTACATTTAGGGAGCGCATCCCCCCGCCGACCGGCGTAAAGAGCGGTCCCTTGATCGCTCCTTGTGATCCTCGATTGTCCGGAGGGTCTGTTCGGGGATTGGCGTCCCCAGCTTCTTCTGGGCCTTCTCCCCGGCGAAAGTCTCCAGCCAGTAAATCTTTCTTCCCTGGCCGTAAGATCTCTCGACGCCCCGATCAAAGACACGTACCGCAGCCTTCCAGATATCCGGGCCGATGCCATCCCCCTCGATGAAAGGGATGATCGGGTAACTGGGAACCTGGTGCTCTGATCGGGGAGCATCCTGATCTTCTCGGGAGAAGAAATGGATTCCATGTGTTTCTCCTCTAACAGTATTCCTAACAAGAGATTAATCCAGATCTTCTTTCATTATTCATTATATCCAACTTTCAGAAAAAACATTGCGGCAAAATACGCCCAAAAGT
>CAVXFA010000065.1:0-34497 GCA_963760605.1 uncultured delta proteobacterium
AAAATCAATGTATTATGAGATATTCTGGACGCGCCAGGAGCCATAATTAAGCAAAAAAGCCTCTTCATAGCTCTATTTGTCATCTATATGTAAAATATTTTACTTTACAAAATGTAAATTATTTAACATAATGCATACAAAGGCCTAGATATGACTCTTGAAGAGATCAAGTTCCTCGTAGCGCAAAAATCGTATCGATATTCACGGAAGGTTCAAGACGCTATCGAGGAAGGATTCTTTGATTTGGAGGACTTAGAACACTGCATACTGTCGGCAACCAGAATTCAGAAGAAAGAAAAGGATGAGTTAAAGGAAGCGGTCCATGGGACAAAATATGTGATTTTGGGGAGGGATACCCATGGGCGACCGTTTTACACGGTTGGTAAAGTTGTTAAAGGAGCCGGAGGGAGGCTCTACTTCTTCATCTCCGCACATACAGCAGATTACGAGCCTTAGGAGGAATGATAGTCATGGAAACTCAATTTCTATTTGAATATACTTGCCCCGAGTGTGATAGGGGGACTGTCCGGACCACTAAAGTCCATAACTATAGAACGAAAATCAAAGGGTACCCCTTTATCGTTGATGAGGCTTTCATAGGGATCTGTGACCAGTGCCATTCTGAGCAGTTCGCTCCGGAGGAGACCCAACGATGGGAAGATGTCTTTCGGCGTTCTCTTGAGGCACGCAAAGCATTTCTCTCCCCCGATGGAGATCGCAGAGATTCGTAATGCCCTTAGCCTCTCAATGGAGGATTTCGCTCGTTTGGTAGGGTGTACACGACAGTCGATCTCCGCCTGGGAGAAACAAGATCGGACCTCTCCTCCCTCAAGAACAGCCGATCTCCTTATGAAGCTTGTTCGGCGATCCCTTCAAGTTGGACCAGTGGATGTTGTCACTTTTCTCCTCGAAGAGGCGAAGAAGTGGGGCATCGTCATCGAGGTTAGAAGAAGTACAGTACCTTCTGAAGGCCAGCATGAAAACCTCATTTTGCTTACACGACGAATACCCAAGAAGGTTCAACCTGAGCGGACCGGAGAGTACGCCTTGGCGGCAGAAACGATCTCGCCAGAGGAAGAGGAGGTTGCAGTCGAGACCCCCGAGGGGAAAAAGGTCGGTGTACTCGACTATGACTACGAACATGCTGCCTTGTTTATTGACACTATCGGTGATTTCCCTCCATGGAGAACTCTTAATATTGAATATGAGACCGCGGATGGTAGACGTTTCAGCGGGCATAACGTATCGGTTTCTGATAGGCGTCTTGTTTTATCAGAGAAGACACTGCTTAGACCATGGGAGATTTCAAAGATCATACTTAAACCATACCGTAAAGAAACAGAGGTTTGATCCATGGATAGCATCGTTAAGACCAAAATAGAAACCTTGCTGTATCAGATTCAACTCCTAATGCCTGCCTCCGGGTCGCAAAGCCCCTCCAGCGAGGTAGCGCGTTTATTCAAGAACATCTGCAAGTTGATCTTTGATGACAAAGCCTACAGCTTGCTTTGGGATGAACCCATCCTTTCGCGACTTGACTGGCTATTCCAGGTAAAGCCCCCCGAACCGACGATGTTCGGTGATCAGGTGGCCGAGATTCGTGAGCGGAGAAAACAAGCACAACATGTTAATGATCTCTTCTTCAGGATTCTGAACTCCGAATTTTCGGTCGAAAAGGTCTTCGAGAAATTGATAATTCTTTCTCCTGCCGAAGCCCTTCTGCTCCATACTCTTGAGTCTTCTGGCCGTTTGGAGGCTATCCGGGAAATCGACGGTCCGCCCTCAGACAAGATCTCTACCTTTTTGGATTTCCTTCGTGAAGATAATGGCTTCGAGATTACCAATGTGGAATCAGTTAAAGGCTGTTTGGAAGCACTAAAGGCCAGAGAAGGGATTGGCATAGTGAACACTTTATTGGTGAGGTCAGATAGCCAATCAGCCCTAATGCTTTCTCTGCAAATCCAAGTCCAATCCGGGAGTGGTCAAGTTCACCAATTAGTCTACAGCCGTGAAGATTTCGGAGCCGTCTTTAACAGGGTCCGCCTTGCTTTGATTGGCCAAGGATTTCTGCGGGAGTCGGACGATATTCTTTGTACCCTTGACCTTATGGAGCCAGAGTATCTTGGAACCTCTCTTGGTCTTGCGGCCGCTGTTGGCATATATGGATCGGCTCGAAAGATGGTTATTGATCCTTATACGTCGTTCACTGGTGATGTTAACTTTGACCGAGGACGTTGGCGGGTTCAGGCGGTAAGAGGGGTTCCCAAAAAAATAGATGCAGCCCGTCTCGCCGGATGCCGTCGCCTCTTCATCCCTTTGCGGAATATGGATGACGTAGGAGACATTGGTCAGGACACCTTGCAGATAATCCCTGTTGATGATCTTCTCGAGGTCTTTCTAAAACTTCAGGTCTCGACACAACCTTTAGCGGGGGACTCCCTTCAGGTTCGTAAGATTAACGCACTCAGGGGTCATTGTCAGGCTCAAGGGTGGGACCTTTCATCTCCTCGGCAAATTCAGAATGGCCTGCAATTCCAGGTTGCCCCGCTACTCCTCCCTAAGATCTCCATCAACATTTACGATACCGGAACTCATGTACCTAAACAAGATGACCACCCGGAGTACCAGGAACTGCTGCAGAATTTGCAACGACTGGAAGAGTCCCGAATATCGTTGCGAAAGATCGAGCAGCGATTGAATATCCAGAATCCTTCGCTCCGTTCCATGATTCGGGAATCCCTGGAGCAACTTCAGCCGGCGGAGCAACGTCAGGAGCCTTATTGTGAATATTCCTTCAAGTTCGCTCGGGAAAAGGAGCTTCTTATCGTGAAGCAATACCAGAAAGGAACCCTACAAATCCAGGGTGCAGCTGGTGATCTTTACAAGACTGCCCTCAATTGTATCATCCCTGTTTATAATCTCCACTACCCCAGCGCCCAGCTTTCAGTTGAGACACTGCTTCAAACCATTAAATCGGGCACGGCCCCTGAGCATCCTTCCCCTTCACCACCCGATATTCAAGAGATCCCTTTTCCCCATATCGGGACTGACGAATCGGGAAAAGGTGACTACTTCGGCCCCATGGTAGTGGCAGCTGTCCTAGTCGATGTGCAAACGAAATCCAAGCTTGAAGCACTGGGCGTTAAGGATTCCAAACTCCTCTCGGACAAGCGATGCCATGACCTTGCCTCCAAGATTCGGGAAATATGCCGCGGGCAATATATAGAAGTCGAGATTCCTCCGGAGCGCTACAATGAGCTTTATGAAGATTTCAAAAAGGAGGGAAAGAACCTCAACCACTTATTGGCCTGGGGACACGCCAGAGCCATCGAAAGTATGCTTGAACGGCACCCTTGTACTCACGCGGTGGCCGATCAATTTGGAGATGAACATTACATCCAGTCCGGCCTTATGGAGAAGGGAAAGCAAATTCAACTCATCCAAATGCCTAAGGGAGAACGCGACATTGCCGTGGCCTCTGCGTCCCATTCTTTCTCGTGACAAATTCCTCACCCGCCTTGAGAGATTAAGCCAGGAATCCCAGATTGAATTACCGAAGGGAGCCTCTGAGGCTGTGGTAATGGCAGGAAAGCAGATTATCGCGAAAAAGGGACCTGATGACTTACGAAGGGTGGCAAAACTTCACCATAAAACAACGCATAAGATTCTCGAAAAAGAATAAGTTATGGAGACTGAACAACAAGAACTCTCGATGGACGTGAATAGTGAGGACCAGGTTCTTTCCGAGGCAGGATCATTAGCGGATCGTGGCCAATGGGAAGAAGCCATCTCCTTATTAAAGAACCTGGAACAGGTTAACCCGTTGTCGGTGAAGGCACTCAGTAAGCTGGCTTATTATTACTCCCAAGATGGCGCTTACGATGATGCTATTAATCTCTACAAGAACCTGAGCCAGAGACAACCTTCCGAAGGTAAATGGTTTTACTACCTTGGTTTTCAATATCAGCAGAAAAAGAAATGGCCTGAGGCCATTGCGTCCTATGAGAGGAGTTCCGATCTTGCTCCTCGATGGTCTTTACCTTCTTTGAGGCTGGGAGATGCCTACCAAGAAGCAGGCGATCCGGAAAAAGCTTTGGAAATTTATCGTAAAGGCATTAAGAGGTATCTGGAGCTTCCCTCGAATTGGCGTAGTGAAATTAATAAGTGTACATATGGAAAACTCTGTAGTAAGGCAGCTCGTATGCTCCTGAGCAAGAAGGATCGAAGCCCTAGCGAGTTTCAAGAAGTAATTAAACTGCTTCAGGAGAGTGTAACAGCTGAGCCCAACGATGCAGATAACTGGTACCGATTGGGCTGTGTTCTACTGGAAGCCAACCGAGTCGATGAAGCTTTAGACCATCTACAAAAAGGAGAAACTCTGAACCCCAAGAAGGAGTATATCTGCCATAAAATTGCTCAGGCCTATTTGAAGAAAGGAGATCACGATCAAGCACGAAAAGCTTATGAGCGAATCCCTCAACATAAACGAGGCCCTTACATTCTCCGTGGTATGGGACAATGCAGTATGGCTAAGGGAGAGACAATGGAGGCCGCTAAGCAGTTCCGCGAAGCCATCCGACGAGAACCGCTGAGGTTCTATCATTACTGGGATTTCGCTTTGGCTTTGATCGTCCTCGGAGCTAAGGACCAGGCGATCGAGGCTTTAGAGAGAGCGAACCAGCTATTCCAACAGGATCAGGGAAAGGATTATCAAAAGGCACTGGAGAAGTTAGAAGAAGTCAAGTCTACTCTCTCGCCTGGGAAACGTATTTCCTTCGATGGGCCTTCGAAAAATACGGGGGTGATGAGATTTGGGGTTGTTACAAAATATGTCGAGGAGAGAGGTTTCGGGTTTATCAAGGATGATACCGATGGAAACAACGTCTTTTTCCACATTAGCCGTGTGAAAGGAAAGGTTATTCCACAAGTGGGGATTCGGATCAGGTACGTATGTGAGGTTGCAGAAAAAGGCTTGCAGGCAGCGAAAGTATGGCTATTAGGGGAAAAATGATGCGGGCTTTTTGCAGATATCAACCCATCGATCTTGGATTGGAAAAGGGGACGGTTCTATTTATTGGGTCATCCGCGCCATGGTGCTGGCGGCTTCCAGGTTGCTTTGAAGACACGACCTGCTGCCCGCTCTCCCGCAATTGGTCTGAGGAAGTCAGCGATGGCCGTAACTACTTCGAGGAGGTTCTGAGGGACCTCTGTTAGCCGGTTTTTGCGTACAAAGCCACGCCATTGATCGGCCTTTATAGTGTACTCCGCAAAGGTTTTTGTTGGGGCAATTGGTTCAGCTGGGATGGTCCTCCTACGTATGTGAAGCCCTCAATAAATTTAACATCGGAAACGCGCCGAGATACCTACTCAACGAAAGGATTACGAATACGAAGACCCGGAAATCTAGTGAAGTCACGGTCAGTTGTCCAGAACTCTTGGACTCCGTGTTCGATCACGAGTGCCGCGATATGGGCATCATGTACAAGGTTGCCGGAGGCGTGGCCAGCCCGAACGACCCGGCTAAGATGGGCTGGGTGCGCAGGACCCTCACCCAAAAGGACGAGTGACGGGGACTGGAAAAGTGATTCGAGATCTTCAATGGCGTCTTCGATAGGAGTGGGAGGGTCGAAAACGCGCGGGTGAGTCACGATCCGCAAGAATTCATACACACACGGCCAGGGAAGCCCCCAATGGTTGTCACCCGATGCGAGTTCTCTAAGAACCTTATATGCTTGGCGATGGAATGGAGTTTCTTTTCGGCGGGCATACACGAGAATGTTCGTGTCGAGGGCGATCAAGTTCGCCCCTCCATCAAGTTGAAAAGAGCATCGCGGTCATCAAGGCGAACTCCAGGGAGCATATGTCCCTTCTCGGTTCTCCATTTCAGCTCATACCTTTTGTTCTTGGGACGCTTTCCCAGATAAAAGCGTAACGCCGCCTCGATGACCTCCCTTAAAGGAGCACGTTCGTCTGCTGCCCTCTTCTTTGCCTGGCGCAAAAGCTCTTCGCTGATTTCGATCGTCGTTCTCATGCATAAAAATGTACCATGATCTGCATAAATATGCAAGCCTAAATCTGCTCTTTCCTCATTCGCGTCGAAATGGCCCCCCGAGGAGTGAATAATTGGGGTCACCCTAAAGGCCATTGTGGGAGGGGACGACCTCATTGCAGTATTTTCAATTTCGTCGCGTGTGAAAATAAGAGGGGTGAGCCAAGGACCATCAGGATGATGATCTCCGTGGATGGAGGAACAGTAATTTTTCTGGCCTTCGATTACGAAATTGTGGTAGAAATTTTAAGAGGAAAGATTCTGTTTTGATCTATAAGAATTTCTTTTGGGGGGTAAAAAAGGGCCCGGGTATAGGCATGGAACAGCCAGCGGAGCCTATCGGGAAAATAGCGATCATCCTTGCTCCCGACGATAAGGGGCTGCGGGCGGTCTTCGGCATTCCCGCGGTTCGCCGTCTCACTCTCCTCGCTCTTCAGCTCGGTCTCAGGGAAATACACATCATCGGTCAGGTAAAGGCCCTTCAGCCGATTCTTTCCGACCTTGTCCCCCCAGAAAGGTTTCACCCGGCGGAGGAACCGGCATCCCTGGGCCGGGTAGTCGAAAGGCTTGCCCTTCCTGATCAACAAAGAGTCCTGGTATTGAAAGCCAATCATGTTATTGACCGGGGTTCTCTGACCCGATTGACTGAGAGCGGGGGAGCCCTCCGACCTTTATTTTATGGAAGCGAAAGGAAAGAAAGGCGCGGAAAGACTTTACTTGGCCACCCCTCCTTACCTTGTTTCCATCCTTTCGCACCTGTGGTCTCCTTCATCCAATCTCCCATCTACCGGACAAGGCCCAGCCAGTACAGGGCGCAGATGGGCTTCCCTATGTTCTCGATGGAGGAGAGGAACAGGCTAGGATCGCCGAGGATAAACTGATGAAAGCCCTGGCTTTACAGACCGAGGGGAGCGACGGCTTTTTGGCGCGCCATTTAAGCCGTCGGGTCTCTCGCTTCATGAGCCGGAGGCTTGTTCGAACGCCCGTGACCCCCAATCAAATCACCCTGGGTGGAGCCAGCATCGGGATGATTGGGGCCTTTTGTTCTTTCCTGGGCCGGCTACTGGCCTCAGCTCATAGGTTCCCTGCTCTTTCTCTTCTGTATAATCGTGGATGGGGTGGATGGAGAGATAGCCCGTTTGAAGCTGCAGGCGACTCCCTTTGGTCATCTTCTGGATGTGATCACGGACAACGTTGTCCACATTGCGATTTTCGTGGGGGTTGCTTTGGGCCTTTATCGTGATTCCGGCGACTCCGGGTATTTGCATATATTATGGATTTTGATAGGCGGATTCGGGCTATGCGGCGTTGCCGTATATCAGTGTATTTTAAGGCGAGGCCGCGAGGAACTCCGACAATCGGCCAAAACGATCAAGATCATGGCCTTGATGAGCAATCGGGATTTTGCCTATATTGTGCTCGCCCTTGCCCTGGTGCAGCGGCTTCAGTGGTTTCTCATAGGAGCCGCAGTAGGGACCTATCTCTTTGCCGCGACTCTGTGGATTACAAGCTTCTATGAAAAGAGAGCGATCGCCCAGTAATCGTTCCGGAACCACCCAGGACGCTCTTAAAGCCGAACGGGTGGTATAATATTTTTTATGGCCAAAAGACTTTTTATCATTCAACCATCCCATTACCGAACCCGATCCAATTTAACAATTCATAAGAGCCGAAGGAGAACTCTGGTATCGCTGACCTTACCCTATCTGGCCGCCCTTACCCCTCCAGGATGGGATGTCAAGCTGATCGACGAGCAATTGATGGACGTCGATTTCAAAGCCCCCGTTGATTTAGTGGCCATCACGACCTGGACCATTAACTCTTTCCGGGCTTATGAAATTGCCGACCGGTTTAGAGGAAGGGGAGTTCCGGTGATTATGGGCGGCTCCCATGCCTACTTCTACTCCGAGGAAGCCGCAGAACATTGTGACGCGGTAGGGAATTGGGGAAGGGGAAAATATTTGGCCGACGATGCTTGAGGATGCGGCCAATGGGCGGCTCAAGAAAGTCTATCGCGTCGATCCCCTGCCAGACCTCCAAGGTCTGCCATTCCCCCGTTACGATCTCCTGGATCTTCGGAAGCACGGTTTCTTTAAGACCTTTTCTATTCAGTCCTCCCGGGGATGTCCCTTTAAATGTGAATTTTGCTCGGAGCGTTTTTATCTCGGTGAACGCTATCGTTACCGTCCGGTCCAGGAGGTGATCGAGGAAATCAAGGCGACCCAGGCCAGGAATCTTCTGTTTGCGGATAGTAATTTTGCCGGGAAAATCGATCATGCCATGGAACTCATGGAGGCCCTCCTTCCCCTGAAGGTGCGCTGGTCCTCCCTCTGGTCCGCTTATCTCTGCACCAATCAAAAATTCATGGATCTGGCTCAACGGAGCGGACTCTTGCACGTGAACATCGGAGTAGAAAGTATCGACCCCGATACCCTGGATGAAATGAATAAGAAAGTCAATAAAGTTCAGCAATATGAGGAGATTTTGACGAACTTGCGGAAGAGAGGGATTAGTTATTCCCTCAATTTTATCTTTGGCTGGGATACGGAAAAGAAAGATATTTTTCGCTCTACCCTAGCCTTCTTGCAACGAAATAAGGTGCCTGTGGCCTACTTTAATATTTTAACCCCTCACAAGGGGACTCCTCTTTATGACCGGATGAAGGCGGAAAATCGGATCATCGATATTCAGCATATTGGCCGATGGCCCGGCATCATTTGTTACATTCAGCCTAAGGATTATTCCCCCGAGGAGCTGGAGGAGAAGGTAAAAAAAATGTACCAGGACTTTTATCGCTATTCTTCGATGCTGGCCCGTCTCCCCTTGCCCTTCACCAAAGCCAATATTGCTTCCTGGGTGGTAAATTTGTCCCAGCGAAAAGTCTCCCGTGCGGGTGACGCGATGGAAAATTTCGACGATTATTAGCCGGTGATGAACAAGAAAGAGGCGCAAATCCTTACGCCAATGAACAACGACGAAGGAGGTGCCGCCCAAACCGGGACAGATGGGCTTTTTTAAGAAGTCATCCAGATCCGAAAGGGTTTCCACGGAATAGATATGCTATAGCCAAAGAAAAATCTGAAAAGCTTTTTAAGATCTTTTCGCCGCAGACGGAAAAATCCCCCCTCGCCCCCCTTTAGCAAAGGGGGATTGGGAGGAGATGAAAGTTTTTTTTCGATGCAACTCTGTGTTCTCTTTGTGCTCTGCGGCAAATAATTATTGGAACAAAGTTCGTCATGAATATCTGTCAGGCTCTGATCATCGCTGCCGGAAGGGGGATGCGTTTTGGGGCGGCCACGGATTCCCGTCCCAAACCGCTAATCGAAGTGGCCGGGGTTCCGCTTCTCTGCCGAACCCTTCAGACCGCCCGGAGGGCGGGCATCGATCATTTTACTGTAGTGACGGGTTATCGTGGTGAGGTCCTGGAGGAATTTCTTCGTCAGGAAATTTCCCCGGGTATAGAGATCCAATGCCTGCGAAACGAAAAATGGGAGCGCCCGAACGGTCTGTCTGTACTGCGGGCGAAAGGATATGTCCCGGGTCCGTTTGTGCTTCTCATGGCCGACCATCTTTTTGAAACCCAAATTCTGAAAGATCTTTTCGCCACCCCCCTCCCCCTCGGCCACTGCCGTTTGGCAGTGGACTTTCATCCGGAAAGGATTCCAGACCTGGCGGATGCGACGAAAGTAGCCGTCCAGGATGGACGGGTAACGGATATCGGCAAAGAGATCAAGAATTACAATGCCATTGATACCGGGATTTTCCTCTGCACCCAAGGAATCTTTGACGCTCTGGAAACAGCGATTTCTAAGGGAAAAGAAAGCCTCTCCGATGGAATCCGGGAACTTGCCCGCCTTCAACGCATGGAAGCAATGGACATCGGAGACCTTTTCTGGCAAGACATAGACGATGAAGCCAGCCGGCTGAAGGTCGAAAAGAGGCTGAAGGTTCTGGGCAGGGAGTTTGAATAGAAATAAGGCTTACCAATGGGTCTAAGAGAGAGAGTATATTTGGAATAAGTAATTTATATGTCAACCTCTGCTGGTCTAGTGCGTTAAATGAATTGGGAGGTGAAGAAATGAAGACGGCGAAAGTAGTTTTCATCGGTTTGTTGATTGTCCTCCTGGTCTCCGTGCCCGTTGCTGCAGAAGCCCACTGGGGTTACGGTGGCGGAGCAATCTTGGGCTTCGGGGCCGGTTTAATTACGGGTTTAGTCTTGGCGCCTAGACCTGTTTATGTGGCACCTCCGGTGTATTATGCTCCACCTCCTCCTGTTGTGTACCGCTCCTCTCCATATTATCCCCCAGCGCCAGCTCCCCCGGGTCCGGCAGCCCAAAGTTATTCGAATAATGCAGACGTATCGACTGCCAATCCTCCGCCTCCCGGGCAGTCAAGATGCCGAGAATGGAGACTGATCGACCGGCATTGGCAAAACCGATGGGACTCGTATTCTGGAAGATGGCAAAACGTTCTGGTAGAAAGATGGGGCTGGGTAGGAGTGCCCTGCAACAATTAACTTAGGGCGCAAAAAGATGAAAGCAAAAAAAAGAACCCTCTTAATCATGTCCCTTATTGCTGCTTGGGTGCTTCTCCCCATTGCCGCTTACGGGCAAGAAGAGACCAGCGGGCCTCCGGCGACGCCTCTGCCGGACTCAATGAGTGTCCGTAATCCGCCGGTGGAACAACCGTTGGTGCCCGAGGGTGTTTTTGCGGTTCAGCTGGTCGAGGCGTTGAAGGTGGGGCAGACTCAAGACGAAGCCCAGGCGGAGAGCATGTTGAGTGCGGTCGGCATTGAACCGAAAAACGGGTGGATCGCTGGTTACCCTGTAACTCCCGCCGTTATCGGTGAAATCGAAAAGGGGGTGGGACAAGAGGCCGTGGCTAAGCTACTCTCCGGGCGATCTCCGTACCCAGACTTTCCAGGTGCCTGGAAATCATGATGAGGGACATTTTTTACCCTCCTTTCTATAGATTTGGGAATTCCCCCTGTCTTTCCAAACGGCCTGCAACAACCTAAGGCAGGTTGCGCATCACTATCACTCCCCTGTGGCTTGGCAGCGTCTGTCAGATCAAATTCTAACCTTTACAATATTTTCTTAAATTCTTCCCTTAACTTATTCTTTTTCAAATTCCCTGGATTCCCGCCCTGCACCACACTGGGTACAGGGCCCGCTTTCGCGGGAATGACGGCCCTTTTTCTTCATTGCGGCGCAGTCTCTATGGGTGGCGGGAAAGGAGAATGAGAAAGTTTTCTTCAGATTTTTGAAGAGGCAGAGTTGGGTGGTTTCACCGTCTTAGTGAATTCGGAGAAAAATTGCAGCAGAGCGGGTAAGAAAAAAATCGCCGCGGCCAGAATGGCCAGGCTGCCAATCGTGGTCAGCAACCCCAGGCTGAAGATCCCCTGATGAGCGGATATGCAAAGGCTGCCAAAGCCTACCGTGGTGGTGAGGCCGGCGAGAATGACTCCCATGGCCGTACTGAACGGAAGGACCACTCCTACCTTCCCCTTCTCCCTCTGACGCCAGCGATGAAGGATAATGATGGCATATTCCACCGCAGCTCCAACGACGAGGGGCAAAAAGAGGCTGTTGGCCAAATTCAAATCGAGCTTAAAAAGACTCATCAAACCCAGGGTCCATGCCGTCCCGACCACCAGGGGCATGAGGGCCAGGAAAGTGGAATGGAAATCTCGAAAGGTAAGCAGGAGGAGAATAAAAATAAAGGCCACCGCGTAAATGGCCGCCTTGATACAGCCATCGCGAAATTGCTGGGTGAAAACATAAAGAGTGACCGGATCCCCCACCGCCTCCGGGTCTACGGATCTGAGGTCATTAACGAACCGTCCAAGAAGCGCGGGTTCCCAGATATCCTCTTTCGGAAAAACCCGAATGAGGAAAAGATGATTGCGGCTCATGAATCGCTGGAGGAGAGGGGGGGGCAAATCTTCCAGGCCCATCGGCCTCCCGTTGACGTTGGCGCGCAAAATATTGAGCTTGTCGTTCAGGTCTTGGATCAACTTCTTTTCAAAAGTACCCAGGGCGCTGCGCACTTGAGGCCCTTCCAGGGAATGAAAGCGCTGCCGTAGTTGGTCGATGAGATCGCGTACTTGGATCATCTGGGTTTCCAGGGGCTTGTTGATTCCCCACTGGGAATCGCTGGAATCGAGCATCTTGAAACGGATCCGGCCCAGGATTTTTTCCAATTCCCCGGGGTTTATGGAATTCCCGGCCGGCTGGAACGATTCCACCCCAGCCAGGGCCGGCCCCAGTTTTCTCAGGAAAGCAATTTTGTCTTCCTGGTCGTGAGGGAGCAGAGTATCCACGCTTTCCACCCTGGAGACGGTGGGAAGGGATTCAAGAGCCTTCGTCTTTTGCCGGACCTCTTGAAGAGAGCGCGCCAGGATCTCTCCGTACATGCTGGAAAGCTCTGAGCCCTCAAGAAGTTTCTTCTCCCAGATGACGGATTCGACCTTCGGGGATTGAAGGTGCAGCATATTCAGGTCAAATCTCACTTTTCCTGCACCCCATAGAGAAAAGGCGAATCCTGCTCCCGCCAAAATCAGGAGAGCCAGAACCCGCCGGCGGGTAAGGTTGAAGAAGGGCTTTATCGGGGGCGGAAGCGGAGAGGAATGGGATCTGGGCCTGGGCTTGTCAAACAGCAGGATCAAAGCGGGAAGAAGACCCAGCGAGGTCAGAGTTGTAATGACCATGCCCATGGCGCAGATGATGCCCAATTCGATCAGGCCTTTAAAACCGGTGAGCACCAGGGGGAAGAAAGAAAGGGCAGCGGTTAAGCCCGCAAGGAGAAGTCCCGGGGCAAGCTTGTCCATAATCGCCGGAAGCACCTCGTTCTTCAAAGCAAACCCCCTCTCTTCCATTTCCATATAGCGGGCGAACCAGTGAACGCCATAATCAATACCCAATCCGAGAAGGAGGGGGGCAAAAGTGACCGAGAGAATATTCAGATGGCCGACGAACAGGGTGGTGAGTCCAAAGGTCAAACAGAGATCGATCAAGAGTCGGGTCATCTCCAAAAGAGGGCGCCGCAGTCCCTTCCAGAAGAGGACGAGAAGGACTGCCAGGCCGCCGATGGAGAGGAACGTGGCCAAGCTCATATCCTCCAGGGCGGTGGCCATTTGATCCACGTTCAGGGCGTCCAGGCCGGTGACTCCAACTTTTACATCCGGGAAATTGGCCTGCAATTGGGCAATCGTCTTCCGTAGAGCGGCCAGGGAATGCCTCGTCCCGGCAAAATCCAGCGTCTTGGTCGGGGTGACAAAAAGAAGAAGATAATGCTTATTTTTCGTCCAGAAATAGCCTTCCTCGGGATTATCCCCAAAGGATTCTTTCGTGAGCAAGGAACCCCAGGGAGAAGTAAAGTGCTCGTCGCCATCCAGGGACCCTTTCATTTCCTGAAGAGCCCGAATGAGAAAATCAAGATCGAGAGGTTCTTTGGAGGATCCGGGTGAGGCCTGATCCAGAAAACCGGTAAACAGCTCTCCTACCATCTTCGAGGCCATCTCTTGATTGATCTGCTCGAAAAAATTGATGAGCGTCGGAGACTTCGCCATCTCTTCGAGGAAACGACGATGTTCCTTCAGGTTGTCGGCCAGGGTGTTAAGATCTTTTCGGTCTAAATAAAGCAAGGCCCAGGGTTTGAATCGCTCCGGATCCACGCGGTAGAAGATCTCCCGGTAATTTCCTTTATCCGCCTCCAGACGAGGAACCAGGGTCTGAAGAAACTTTAAGGAACGGCGGGGATCCCGGCTTTCCATCACCACGATGAAAGAATCCAGCTGTTCAAATTGATTGACCTGTTCCGCGAGCTGGATCAGCCGTTCCTTCGGAGAAATCAGGTCCTTCTGGCTCGTCTGGAACTCCAGGTTTCTTACCGTATATAAAATGGAGAGGGCGGCCAGGGCCAAAGCGACCAGGAAGGTCAGAAGGGGAAAAGCGGTTTGAATGCCCAAAATTTTTTTTAATAACCAATGCACCGGGTTGATTTTCACTTCTCTCTCACCAGGTTTTCATTCCCACTGCATATTCCAGTTCATCCAGCGATAGGTTGGAATGGAGCAGCGCCTCAAGATATCTACCCTGATTTTGGCCATACTTTTCGATGGCATTCAACATGTCATACGCCGTACCGACCCCCATATCGAAATCGGTCAAGGCGCTCAGGATCCATTTTCTGGAAGCGGTCGCAGCCTGCAGATAAGAGTTTGCGGCCTCTCGCCACTCCAGATGCTCCTGGTAGCTTTTCACCACCTGGATGGGAATGTTCATCTCCGCAAAGGCTTTGGTATTTTGAAGCTTATCGTACTCTGCCCGCATTTTATCTACCTTGGCTCTGCTGATGCCAAAGTCAAAGTTCCATTTGAGCCCAGCCACAACCCCAATATAGGCATGATTAAAATCGTCCGGGATATATCGGTTATACAGGGCCTCCCGGCCGGGTGCCCCAGCCAGGGAACCTCGCAAGGCGGCAAAAAAGGAAGGATACCGGTCACTGGTAGCGGCTCTTACCTGGGATTCCTGAGCGGCCAGGGCTTCGGCGAGCTGTTTGAATTCCGGGCGTTTGGCCGTGGCTTCTTGAATGTAACTTTCCAGGCCGGCCAGACTTTCCTTCTTCATCGAGAGGGTTTTTTCGGCAAGATCAAACTCAACCCCGGGAGGTAAACGGATCAGAGACTTTAAAGCAAAGTAGGCGACTTTCACTCCCTTTTCCGCCTGTGCTTTTAAACGCGAGGTATCTGCCCGATAGGCATCGATTCGATACAGGTCGCTTTCTCTCACGTTGGGGGAATTGAGTTCCAAGAGGCGATGGATGCGCCGTCGGGCCTCCTCAAAAAAGTCCCCTGATTCATTCGCTAAATCCACCCCGGCGCGGGCCAGAATGAGGGCATAGTAGAGCTCCTTTACTCTGAGGACAATCTGGCCCTTTTTCTCGTCGATCTGGAATTCCTTGGCCTTGACTCCCCGGCTGGCTGCTTCCTTCCGGTTGGAGAGTTTGCCGAAAGTATAAAGGGGTTGAGTCGCGGTCAGGTCCAATCTGCCGAAAATACCGATACTGGAAGCGGTCCAAGGGGGGAGATGGGTCGGTGATTCTACCATTCACAATCAAGGGCTCTTTGGCATCCTGAACCGGGCCGACCAAGGCCGTACTTTCCAGCTGCGGATAATAGGCGGCCTTGACCTGGTCCAGATCACTTTTGGTTGCAAGCGATTTCACTCTGGATCTCTCCAATCTCCGGGCTTTTGGCGATGGCCAGGTGAATTAGCTCCGGCAAACTCAGTAGGATCCTCTCCTCTTTCGGCTTTTCTCCCCAGGCGATCCCATGGAGGACTAAAACCAACCCATAGGGGATGATCAAGGACAAGATTAGGAATCGAACCGAAGATAAAAAACAAGGTAGCTTCGTCATATCCAACTCATCCTCCCGAGTATTTAATCGAGTGAAGGGTCATCACTCGTGACTTCCTTTTTTGGAAAAATTTTTTCTTTCTCGTTTCCCGGCCAGGAGCGCCGCATAAATGAAGAGCCCAACTCCAGCCCAGAAGATCTGTTCCAGACCGGAGGGCGATCCCATAGGTCAGGCCCAAAGCCAAACTGAACCCCAGGGCCTTGAAAGCGAGGACGCGGATGCCCTCTTGAACTCCAATTCCGAGGGGGATCGGCAAAGGTCAGGAGATCAAACCAGGTCCCCAAAAACCAGATTCCCGCGGCCGAAAAAAAAGATCCATCCGTTAACAGCAGGAGAAAATACCAGGTTTTCCCGATGCTGCAGGCCATGCCCACCGTGTGCCAAAACATGGCCAGAGGCAGATCTCCCGGACGCTCTTGATAAAAGAGTTTGAGGGCTTGATCCACCTGGGTAATTTGCTGGGCCGCCTTTTCGCAGGGTTTCGCCCCCTACTTTATGAGCCACCAGCCAACGCACCACCGCCCCCAGTTTTCCGTGTTTTTGAACGACCAGGAACCCCACGATGCCCGCTCCGAGAAGGATGGTGCCCGTGAGCATAGCTATAGATCCGGCGACGGGCAGGCGTATTCTCCAAAGAATGAGGATGGACCCCAGGACGACAAAGAGAAGTTGAGAGAGAGCATAGGCGAGTTTGCCGATAATAACGCCCGTTGCGGCTTCTGGCCCCCGGTGACTCCTAGATAAAAGGGTCCCCTTGATTACCTCTCCCCCCAGGGTGGCCGTGGGAGTAAAATAATTAATGGAATTGCCGGCCAGGTGGATGCCAAACAAGCGAAAAAAAGGGAGGGATCGATGAGGCGGCGACAGACAGTATCGCCATCCAAGGGTATAGAAGATTTTGACAATCCCTTCCATCAAAATGAAGGGGACCAGTCCCCAGCCCAGCAGGGAAAGATCCCGCCATCAGCGCATCGAGTCCGATTTTCCAGATTAAAAGGATTAGCAGGCCGATTCCCAGAAGGATGCTGCCGATATGGAATTTCTTCATCCTGGTTTCTTTCCCTCTACCGAAAAAACTCCTCCCTTCTCCTGGCAGTCGGACTGAAAGGCCGCTCCCTATGCCTTTTCATCGACTTCGGAAACGTCAGGTCGCTTGATTTTCCTTCTCCGAGCCTGCCTCTTCTAGGAGGGTTTCTCAATGGCTTGCTGTTGCAATCGCATCTTCTGCAGGAGGGATTTGTATGATTCCCGCTGGATGACTCGGGTAAAGGATCGCTGGTAGTTGCGGACAATGCTGACGCCATCGATGGTCACGTCATCCACGAGCCATTGTTCTTGCACTAAAGTCAAAGAGTAGTCGACGGGAATCTCCTCGTTCACCCGGACGAGGGTAGTTTGAATCAGGGCCTGGCCCTGATGGAGCTCTTCTTTGTTGTAGAGAACTTTTTCCCGTTTGAGAAAGTCCAAAACCAACTTGGTATAGGACTCCTGAAAAAGGTCCTGGAAAAGGGCTTTAAATTCCACCCGCTCGGCGTCATTCAGTTTTTCCCAGTATGGACCCAGCGATTGCCGGGCCATGGCTTCGAAATCAAAGTTTTGGGCGATGATCTTTTTTAAAGCGGTCCTTCGCTCTTCCCGGAATGCCGGGCCTTGAAGCTGAGGATGGGTCTGAATGGCCATCACTTGTTCCAGCATGCCTTGAACCCGGGCAGCCGGCGTCTCCGCGTGGCTCCGAATATTCTGGAAGCCCAGACTTATAAGGCAGAATAGAATCGTCATGGAAATTTTGAACTTCACTCCCTTCCCTCGTTCATCCTCATCGATCTCCGGGCAGAATGGCAGACATCGGCAGCCCTCGGGTGGTGAGACCAAACAACCTTTTGAGTAGAAAATTACTCCAGAGGGTGGCATTGGTCACCCGAATGATTGCCTTCACGCTTCTTCGTGAAATCTTTACCTCCTCACCGCTCTTATAATTACGTTTCTTATTTATTTTTCTCAAGGTTAAAATGGCCATTCCGATGGCCCAAAGACAAAACTTTCTTATTCCGGTTTCATGGGGAGAAATCATCAGGGTATAGGCTAGGGCATTTTGGAGATGAGCCCGAGCAATCCCCATTAACACGGCAAGCCCTTGGCCAAATTCCTCGGTGTACTGTCCTGAAGAGAGATTCTTTAAGTCATACCCCAGCCTTTGGAAGACATCTTGCGGCAGCCAGCAGGCACCGTGATTTTTGTCTTCCCAAACGTCTTTGATGATATTGGTCATCTGCAGACCTTGACCGAAGGACACTGCCAGCCCCAATAGCCTTTTCCGATTCTTGGATATTTCCGCCGAATACTCGCAGAACAGCTCGGTCAACATCTCGCCCACGACCCCGGCAACATGGTAGCAGTAACGGCCAAAATCAGATAGATCCTTCAACCCCTGAGGACTCTTGGTTTCCTGGAATTCCATCATTCCTTCGGCCATGATCGCGACACAACGTTTGATCGCCCCCTGCTGTTCTTGGCTAAAGGTCAAAGTGGTCTGGGTAATCGAGGGCGTGTTTCCAATGAGTTCTCTTTCCCCCGGCAAAGTGCTGCCGGATAACAAAGGATATAAAGCAGCCGCAAATTGCTTGGCCGATGCCTGGCCGTTTATGACTTTGATAAATTCTTGAAAGAAAAAGCGCTTCTGGTCTAGGGAGAGACTTTTTTCATCTTCGATGGTATCGACAATTCTACATAGTAAGTAGGCATTGGTGACCGCCCTGCGGAGAGTCGGGGGCAACTGGGGAATGGTTAGCGCAAAAGAACGCGAAACTTGTTGGAGCACCCGTTGTTCATATTCTGAATCAAGCAATTGGGCATCGAGCGTTCTCATGGTTTTTCCCTTCTGATCAAAAAAACCGTCGTTCTCCAACCCGGCCTTAGATCCTAGCGCTTCCCCATTGCCGAGAGCAATCGCTAAGATGCGCCAGCAGATTGCGCAGGGTTCTCGGCCGGATCGGGGGCGAAAGGGCCCTCGGTCCCCGGTCCTCGCAGGAAAACGGATAGGGCCTTGAGAGGATGGGCTAAACTGTCGTTTACCGCCGTCGCCTCGAAACCGCTGTGAAGCATACAATGGGTGCATTGGGGATGGTGGCCCGGGCCGTAGCGGCTCCAATCCGTCTCTTCCATGAGGGCCTGGAAACTCGGGGCGTAGCCCTCCGCCAAAAGATAACAGGGCCTTTGCCAGCCCAAGACATTACGTGTTGGATTGCCCCAGGGGGTGCACGGGTAGGTGCGGTTGCCAGCCAGAAAGTCAAGAAATAGACTCGACTGGTTGAATTTCCACTTGCGCCCTTTCCCCAGCTTGAAGATCTCCCGGAAGAGCCGTTTGCTTTGGGCACGTTGCAAGAACATTTCTTTCTGGGAGGTACGAGCATAGCTATACCCGGGAGATAGGGTAATGCCTTCGGCCCCCAAGGCCAGGACAAAATCGAAAAATTCGCCCACTTCTTTGGCGGTCCCTCCGTTATAAAGAGTGCAGTTAATAATAAAGCGAAAGCCTCGGGCGCGAATGAGCCGAATGGCCTCGGCGACCAAATCAAAAACCCCTGGCCGACCTGCCAAAGCGTCATGCCGTCCCCGATGGCCGTCCAGATGTATGGAGAAAGTCAGGTAGGGCGATGGCAGATAGTTTTGGAAGTGAGTTTTCAGGAGCAGCCCATTGGTGCAGAGGTAGACGAATTTCTTACGTCTCTCCAGGCCCGTGACGATCTGCGGCATGTCTTTGTGCATCAGCGGTTCGCCCCCGGCGATGGATACAACGGGTGCACCGCACTCATCGACTGCAGAAAAACATTCATCCACGCTGAGACGCCGCTCGAGGATCTCCTCGGGATAGCCGATCTTCCCGCAACCGGCGCAGGCGAGATTGCAACGGAATAGGGGCTCTAACATCAAGACCAGGGGATAGCGCCGCCTTCCCCGGAGCTTCTGGCTGAACACATATTGGGCGATACGATATTTCTGAATAAAAGGCACACCCATACCCTTATCCCGGGCGCAGTTCTTCAAGGTCCCAGTGATGGCGACGAAGCGAAATGCATGGGTTCAGGGTCACTGGCCATCTCCGTTACAGTACACGGATAATAGGCGAGTAACCTTTCCAAGACTCTTTGCACCATCTCTTCCGGAGCCGAAGCCCCAGCGGTAATCCCTACCCTGGTATTTTGGGAAAACCAGGCCGGATTCAAATCATCGGCATCTTCAATCAAAAATGCGAGGGCACCGCTTTGCTGCCCGACCTCTCGCAAGCGATTGGAATTGGAACTGTTGCGGGCCCCTACGACCAAAAGCAAGTCAATGGACCTGGCCAGACGTCGAACGCTGTTCTGTCTGGTCTGAGTAGCATAGCAGATGTTGCTCAGGTCAGGCCCTTGAATTTTGAAGCGCTTTTTTAAGGTGTCAATGACCTCCAGGGTATCGTCCATACTTAAAGTGGTTTGAGTAACATAGGCCAGCCGCTCCGGATGCATAATCTGCAAGGCAGGAACCTCCGCGGTGCTCGACAGGACATAAGCGGGCCCTTCAACCCGCCCCCGAGTCCCCTCGACTTCCGGATGGCCAGGGTGGCCGATGATGATGACGTCCAATCCCCGGCGGCTAAACTGCTGAGCCTGGAGATGCACTTTGGTCACCAATGGACAGGTGGCGTCTATGACGTGCAGGTTTCTTTTTTCGGCCTCCCCGACTACCTGGGTTGATACTCCATGAGCACTGAAGATCGTTACTGCACCCAAAGGTACTTCTTCAAGGGATTCGACAAAGAATGCCCCGCTGTTTTTTAAATTCTCAACAACGTGCCGGTTATGGACAATCTCATGCAGGACATAAACGGGTTTCCCGTAATTCTGGAGAGCCTGATCGACAATTTTTATTGCCCGAACCACCCCAGCACAAAACCCACGCGGCTGAGCCAGGACCACTTGCATGGGTCACCCCCCAACCCCGTTGTTTCGCCGACTGGACGCCATGGATCCTTCCTCTCGCAGAAGGGGACCTCCCTCTACTTCATTTTTACATGTTGGAATTATAGCATACCAAGCAAGGGAATATATGAATTTTTCGGTCCGATTCCCCCTCCGGCCCTCGCCCAGGAGCAGCTTTAGAGAGCGCCGAATTGGAGCTCAGCTTTAAGAGGCTGCTCAAGTTAAAATTTCATAGGGCGGGCTTCTTTGCAAAAATCACCCTAAGAAAGGGTGCTCAAATTCCCTTGACACACGATCGCCTTCCCATTTACAGTACTGAAAAGCGAGTTTCTATCAAATCATAAGTTCCGAGTACTCAAGGGTGGAGGAATGTTGGAGATTCAAAAAGGAATGTAAAAGTGCAGAGGAGAATATGCCTCGAAGATTAACCCGGGTTGAAATGGCCATCGGGGGTTACAAATTTTTCAAATACATAACCCAAGGGGGCCTTTTGAATATCAACTTGGAGGTGACGAAACGGTGCAACGCCCGTTGTAACTTCTGTGATTATTGGAAGGAGGGAACCTCCTCAGAGTTACAAGACTATGTGCCCGTGGTCAAAAAGCTCAAGCCGCTTTCAGTCAGCCTTACCGGAGGAGAGCCGCTCCTAAGAGAAGATCTGGCCCAGGTGATCGCCTCGCTACGTAGAAGCTTTGGCTTTCTTTTTATCTCCTTGGTCACCAACGGCTCCTTGCTGACGGCGGAGCGAGGTTCCGAGTTATGGAAGGCAGGCCTCGACGAGCTGTCTATCTCCCTTGACTATCTCGACGAAAGACACGATCGCGATCGCGGGCTCCCGGGCCTGGCTGAACATATATCTATCTGTGGCCTCTTCCCTGCGGGCCGCTGGCGTCAATCTATGCTTCAGTGTGGTCCTCAAAGGCGGGAATTATCGAGAAGTTCAAAAGATCTTATCTCAGGCCTCAAAGAGGGGGATCAAGGTCGCTTTGAGCACTTACAACTGTTGGAAAATAAAGAACGAAGACCCGATGATCCCCAAGGACGAGCTTCTGGCTTTAGAAGGTGTGATCGCGGAAATAAAACATCTGAAAAAACAACAAGGCTCCGTGACCACGAGTGAATATTACTTAGACAAAATTCCGGAATTTTTTGAGAAAAGGGGGATCCCGGGATGTACGGCTGGCCTAAATTGGATTCAGGTAACTCCCGATGGAATGATCAAGCGCTGTTCTGATCACCCCGTTGCTGGCCATTTTAGTGAGTGGCACAGAGGCTTCTTCAAGCCCACCCCTTGCGACCGTTGCTGGTATTCTTGCAGAGGAGCGGCTCAGGAACCTTGGACCTTGAAACGCTTTCTCGGTATGGCAAAAGAAACCCTTACTTCGTAAACTGCGATGGAGAAAAAAGAACCGGACAGGTTGCCCCGCCTTTGGTTGGTCAGGATTTAATAATCGTCAAATTTTTCCATCGCCCCATCTGAAGCGAACAATCTTCTCTGGGATAGATTCACCAACCACGAGGCGAGATTCGCCTGGATAGACCGTAAAAAGATCGCTTCAATGTATTTCCTTTTCGACCAGGGACTCATCATCTGCCCTCCTTTTTTGGGCCTGTTATCCTGGTACACCAATTACGAGTCAACGATCATTTTTTCATCACCTTTTCGGTAACTTTTTATTTGAGGCAATTCGCCCCGTTGACTATCCTTGACGCTTATGCCGAGGGGTGTATAATAATCAAAAAAAGGGTTTCAGGGTTCAAGGATTCGAGGAGGGGTCAAGCGAAAAATAAAAATGTTTCAGCTCTTGAACCCAGGAATCCTTGGAGCCTATATTTTGGGAGGCTAGGTGGCTGAGCTGAAATCGGAGGAGGCCTTTCAGAAAGCCGAGGCCATCAGCAAGAAGCTGAGGAGGAATAATTTGAGGATCGAGGAGTTCATTCGGCGCCGCGGTCACCTGGTGGAAAGAGCGCTGGAGCGCTGGGTTCCCGGAACGGACGAGTTCCCCCCTGGTGCATAAGGCCATGAATTATAGCCTCTTTGCCGGCGGAAAACGTCTGCGGCCCATCCTGGCGCTCGCCGGGGCCGAGGCCGTAGGAGGAAGGGCGGCCGATGCTTTGCCGCTGGCCTGCTCCCTGGAGCTCATCCATACCTACTCCCTGATCCATGACGACCTCCCTTCCATGGACAATGATGACTTGCGCCGTGGGAAGCCGACCAGCCACAGGGTCTTCGGGGAGGGCCCGGCCATTCTGGCAGGAGATGCCCTGTTGACCGAGGCTTTTCGCCTCCTGGCCCGGTCTGATTTGATGAAAAATGTACCTCCGGCTACACGGTTACGGGTGATCTATCATATCGCTCACGCTGCAGGTTCCTTGGGAATGGTGGGCGGACAAGTCATGGACATAAGCTGCCAGGGAAAAAAAATCGATAAACACCTCCTGGAATACATTCACAGCCATAAGACAGGGGCCCTGATCGCCGCCTCAGTTTATGCGGGGGGTCTCGTCGGGGGCGCTTCTCCAAAAGAAGGACGCGCTCTGTCCAGTTATGGAAGAAAACTTGGGCTGGCTTTCCAGATCACCGATGACCTTCTCGACATCCACGGGGAACCGCGCAAACTGGGTAAATCGGTGCGCAAAGATCAAGCCCAAGGAAAGGCCACTTATCCCGCTCTATTCGGCGTTAGCGAGTCCCGCCGGCAGGCCGAAGTTTTGCTGAACGGAGCGATCGCTCACCTGAGATTTTTCGATCCTAAAGCCGACCCTTTGCGAGAAATTGCCAGGTTCATTCTCAAGAGATCGACCTAACGGGAAGCTGGCCGGCCAGATCGAAGGCCCGGCCGTAATCCTCTGATAAAAGGACGTCCGGGATGAAGACCCTGCTGTTGAATCCTCCCTCTTTTGAAAAATTCGATGGCGGCGCGGGTGCGCGCTTCGCGGCAACGCACGAAGTCACTTCCTTCTGGTATCCCACATGGCTGGCCTATCCTGCCGGCTTGATACGAGACAGCCGGCTTCTCGATGCTCCTTCCCATGGGGTCAGCCCGGAAGAGACGGTTGGCATTGCCACCCAATACGATTTCGTGGTCCTCTTCACCTGTACCCCCGGATTTCAAAGTGATGTCCGCCTGGCGGAGAGGATGAAAGTTGCCAAACCCACCCTGAAGATTGCCTTTGTCGGCCCCCATGTTACGGTCCTTCCGGAAGAAAGTCTCAAGGCTTCACCGGCGATTGACTTTGTCGTAAGGAAAGAATTTGACTATGCGGTTGCCGAATTTGCCGAGGGCAAAAAACTGGAAGAAATTGCGGGTATCAGCTTCCGAAAAAATGGCCAGATTTTTCATAACCCGGATCGTCCCTTTATTGACGATCTCGATACGCTACCTTTCGTCGTGGAAATTTTTAAACGCGATCTCGATTTCACCAAGTATAATATTCCTTTTTTGCTCCACCCCTATATTTCCTTTTACACCTCCCGGGGGTGTCCGGCGCTGTGCACTTTTTGCCTCTGGCCCCAAACCATGAGTGGCCATCGCTGGCGCACCCGCAGCAGCGAGAATGTGGTTGCGGAGGTCAGGCGAGCCCTGGAGTTGTTCCCCCAGGCCAAGGAAATCTTTTTTGACGATGACACCTTTACCTGGAGCAAATCTCGGGTCCTCGAGCTCTGCCAGAAACTGCAACCCCTCAAGTTCACCTGGTCCTGTAATTCGCGGGTTACGACCGACTTCGAAACCCTCCGGGCGATGAAAGAGGGCGGCTGCCGCCTTTTAGTCGTTGGTTTTGAGTCCGGGGATCCGACGATTCTAGAAAATATCAAAAAAGGGGCAACGATCGAGCAGGCGCTGGCCTTCATGAAAAATTGCAAACGCCTGGGGCTCATGGTTCATGGGGATTTCCAAATTGGTCATCCTGGCGAAACTCGGGAGACGATTGAAAAAACCATTCGCTTTGCCATGCAGCTGGACCCGCAGACGATGCAGGTTTCCATATCCCACCCCTATCCGGGGACTCAGTTTTATGATTACCTGAAAGATCGAGGATATTTGACATCCGCGACCATGACGGATGAGCAGGGGCATCAACTGCCCAACATCCAATATCCAGATTTGAGCAGGCAGGAGATTGTAAAAGCCGTCGAGGATTTCTACGCCCGCTATTATTTCCGACCCCGGATCATCTTGCGGATCGTGCGCCGGGCTTTATTCGTCGGAGGCGAACGCCGGCGATTATACCGCGAAGCCAAAGAATTTTTTAGGCTGCGAGCCCAGAGAAAGGGTTTTATAAATCCGATAAGTCGCTAAAGCCAATACATTGAATAGGGGAGGCCAGGAGGGCCTCTCGGAGGGTGGGGCTCGTCAAAGCCGCGAACTCTTCCTGGTAGCGGTAGTTCTTCAGGGTCCGATTCAGCTCTGGGCAACGGCGAGAGGCGGGATGGAAATAGATTTCGGTAACTCCTGGAGGAAGGTGTTTGAGAAAACGGAGGACCAGGTCAAGGTTCATGTTCCCGCTATCATTCATCCCGAAGACGAAATGATTCGAGCGGACCTGGGCCTGCCGGAGCTGGTTTTTTAAGAGGGCCAGCCAGGGCAATAGAAACAGCCAGGACAATAGTTTTCGCCCAAGGGCCTTGCGGGAGGCACGCCAGGAAGGAAGGACCGGCTCGTAGGGATATCTCACGGCTTTCAAACCATACTCCTTTCCCACTTTCAAAATCAGCCCCCCAATGGTGGGGTGGAGATGCATATGATTGTGGCAATTGACGTGATCGAGGGAAAGACCGGTGTTCTGGAAGGCCTGAAATTGGGCCCGGATTTCCTGTTCTAATTGCCGCCTGATCCCGGGGCTGAAGAAAAAATTAATTCCTGCTCTGAAGAGATGGGAGGAAAACTCGCCCTTTGCGTCCACCAGACCGGGCAGCAGGTGAGGAGGGGATATCGGCGATCCGCCAACAAGCACCAGATGCAGCCCGACCCGCAAGGAGCGAAGCTCGCGGGCTCGATCTACCGCATCTCTGGCGGCTTTGGCTCCCACCATCAAACTCGCTGTGCTGAGAACCCCCTTCCGGTGGGCTTCTTCGATTGCTTCATTTACGGCCAAAGAAAGACCGAAGTCATCACCGGTGACAATGAGTTTTTTCACCGGGAAGACTCCCGCCTTGCCAGACGCCCATCCTGAGTCAAGATCAACTTCGAACCGCGCCAGATCACCGTCTTTTTCGTAAAGGCCAGCACCCAGGAGACCAGGGCAGCGATATCCCTCAAAGGGAGAAGGGCAAGACTCTTCAAACCCTCTCGGTCCCGGAACCCCCATCCCAGGATCACCGCCGCTGTGGCCAGACGGAGCCCGAGGACTCCTCCCAGGATGGACAGTCCCAGGGCGTCTCCCAGCCGGGAGGCAGCCAAAAGGAGAACAAAAGGAACAGAGCGGGTCACGATGCTGGCGAAAAAGCCCGCCGGCTGTGCCGCGCGCGTTTTTTGATCCCAACAGACCTGATGATCCCACCATTGGGAAAGGTCTTGGAGATCCACCCCGATGTCGACAAAATAGGGCACCAGGACCATCCTTTTTCCAGAAACCCAAAGGCGCCTGCCCATCTCATAATCTTCCGCCAGATAATCAGCCAGGGCTTCCAGGCCGCCCATCTCTTTCAGGGAACCACGCCGGAAGGCCACAGAGGAACCCAGACAGAACTTTGAGGCTCCACTGACATAGGCGAAGACCACGCTGGGTATGAAATCAGCATTCAAGGTCAGCAACTCCATTTTTTCGTACCATCGATCCGCTGAGGTCGCCTTGTAGAGCGTGCAGACAAACCCTACCCCCGGGTCAGCCAAAGGGGCGATGATATTTTTCAAATAGTCAGGTTCCAAGCGCACGTCGCTGTCACTGATCACCAGGATATCATGGCGCGCATGGGGCAGGGCGCCTAGAAGGTTGTTGATCTTGCCATTGGGGCCCGCTTGGAGATTTTCAACGGCCACGGACACTCTTTCCGGATACTCCTGCTGAATTTCTTTCAGGATTGGGACGGCGGGATCGTTGGGGTCCTGAACCGAGAAGACAACTTGGAACTCCGGGTAATCCTGGAGGCAAGCGCTGCGCAGGTTGATTTTCTGGTTCTTCTCGAGACCGCATACTGGCTTCAAGATTGTCACGGGGGGCCACTGAGAAAACGAGCATGGGGACGGAGGTCGGGATTGGGTGCAAAAGCGCCAGACCGCCAAAAGGCAAAGAAGCCCATAGACGGACCCTCCCACGGCGGGAATCAAGAAGAGCCACTGCGCAAAAGATAGAAGAGATTCCATTTCAGCTAGGGAAAATTTTAGGCCTCCAGCCCGGTCCCTGATTCACCAGCTTTCAACCTATATATCATTCCTCTTAACGATCGGCAAGGAGAAGGTTTAAAGTTGCGCAGGGAAGGGTGAAGTGCTAATCTATAATCGTTTCATTCCTCATTCCTGTAAAGCCCCATTCCGGGCTCTCTCTGGCTATGGAGATGATTGCAGAAGAAGCTGAAATCGCCGACCCGAACGATCCAACACGGCTTGACGAAGAGATCGACGGCGCGATCCGGAGAGCCCGAACCGCCCTCCTTGCTCTCCAGCATCCGGATGGCTACTGGTGCTTTGAGCTCGAAGCCGATTGCACCATCCCCGCCGAATACATCCTGATGATGCACTATATGGATGAGATGGATGAGGATCTCGAGGCCAAGATCGCTAAGTATCTTCGGACTCACCAAGAAAACCACGGCGGCTGGTCCCTCTTCCCCGGGGGAAAATTCGACATCAGTTGCTCGGTAAAAGTGTACTATGCTCTGAAGCTGGCGGGGGATCGCCCCGATGCTCCCCATATGGCGCAGGCCCGTAAGGCTATCCTGGCTTTTGGCGGGGCGGCCCGTTGCAACGTATTCACCCGCATCACCCTCGCCCTGTTTGGCCAAATCCCCTGGCGGGGCGTACCGTTCACCCCCGTTGAGATTATGCTTTTTCCTCGCTGGTTCCCCTTCCATCTCCGCAAGATATCTTACTGGTCGAGAACGGTCGTGGTTCCCTTGACGATTTTGTGCAGTTTAAAACCGCAGGCTAAGAATCCGAGGAAAGTTCATGTCCGCGAGCTATTCCTCACCCCACCGGAAAAGGAGAAAAACTACTTCCCCATCCGCTCTCGCCTGAACCGCTTGTTCCTGATCCTCGACAAGGCAGGGCGTCTTTTTGAATCTTTCATTCCCCGGATGGTTCGCCGGGTGGCCATTAAGAAGGCCGAGAAGTGGTTCATTGAGCGGCTCAACGGGATGGAGGGTCTGGGCGCCATCTTCCCGGCCATGGTGAATGCCCATGAAGCTCTGGCCTGCCTGGGATATCCATCGGGCCACCCTTACCGGGTGACCACGAAGGGAGCGCTGCAGAAATTGCTTGTGATCCGCGAAGAATCAGCCTATTGCCAGCCATGCGTTTCGCCAGTCTGGGACACTGGCTTGACCTGCCTGGCCCTTCAAGAAGAGGCCAGTGAGCTGGCGAAAGGGCGTGTCCAGCGGGCTTTGAGATGGCTCCAGGAGCGCCAATTAGCAGATCAACCGGGTGATTGGCGGGAGAATCATCCCAGCCTGGAGGGAGGCGGATGGCCCTTTCAATTCGATAACCCCCAGTACCCTGATCTTGACGATACCGCCGCAGTTGCCTGGGCCATGCACCAAAGCCAGCAAGAATGCTTCCGGGAAAACGTGCGGCGGGCAGCCAATTGGATCGGTGGCATGCAGTCAAAGAACGGCGGGTTTGCCGCCTTTGATTCCGATAACACTTATTCTTATCTCAACGAAATTCCCTTTGCCGATCACGGAGCCCTCCTCGACCCGCCCACGAGCGATGTGAGCGCTCGTTGTGCCACCCTTCTGGCCTTAATCGGCCGATGGGGCCGGGGGTTGGAAGCCTGCCTTAATTTCCTACGTGCAGGAACAGGAGCCAGAGGGTTGCTGGTTTGGGCGCTGGGGCACAAATTACATTTATGGGACATGGTCCGTGCTGGCCGCTCTGGAGAAGGTCAGTGATCCCCTCAATCAATTCCATATTCAGCGCGCGGTCAACTGGTTGAAGAAGAAGCAGCGACCCGACGGGGGTTGGGGGGAAGATTGTGATACCTACTTCGATCGGAAGAAAGCTGGGGAAGGGCCGATGAGTACTTCCTTTCAGACAGCCTGGGCCCTGCTCGGTCTGATGGCTGCTGGACAGGCAGATTCGGAGGAAGTGCGCCGGGGCGTCCGGTTCCTCATCCGCACCCAGCAGGCCGATGGTTTATGGGAAGATGAGTCTTTTACAGCACCCGGGTTCCCCCGTGTCTTCTACTTGAAGTACCACGGGTATTCCAAATATTTCCCCTTCTGGGCCTTGGCCCGCTACCGCACTCTGCGACGGAAAGGGAGTGGTGGATGCGCCCCGGTATCGTAGCAGCCATGGCCGCTGAAGCCCGCATCCTGGCCAAAGGACCGATCGCGGCCGGTGAATTGACCCACCTTCCCCAAGATGCAATGTTGCTCCTATCTGGGATTGGAGCCAGCCGGGCACGCTTGGCTGCCGAGACCTTGCTGGAAAATGGGGCAACGGCTCTGGTTAGCTGGGGATTCGCGGGGGGGTTGGACCCAGGTCTCTCTCCCGGTAGCCTGATCCTCCCTGAAAGCATCCTGGCCACGGATCAATCTGTTTATTACGTTGACCCGGTCTGGCATGAATCCCTGGGCAACCAATTGAAACCGCATGTTGACCTCCATAGAGGGACCCTGGCCGAAAGTACGGTGGTCTTGGCCAGTTGTGCAGAAAAAACTGCTCTATTTCACCGAACTGGCGCAATGGCAGTGGATATGGAGAGTGCGTCTATTGCTCTGGTAGCCAAAGAAGCGGGGATTGCGCTGATGGTCATTCGAGCCATAACGGATGCGGCGAGAATGGCCATTCCCCGGAGTGCTGTGAATTCCATCGATGAATTCGGACGAATACGCCTTTCCAGGCTTCTCCGGTGGTTTAGCCAGGCGCCCGGGGGAACTCCTGGCTCTCGTTCGTCTGGGGCGAAATTTTCGGGCCGCCCAGGCAACTTTGGCCGCGGTTGCCCTTCATGCCCGAAGCAACTTGCTCTGTCCTCCAGGGCCTGCCAGGATGAAGGCCGCCGGAAGAGGTAGCATGACTTTACCCGTAGTTACAAAAGGTGAAGAGTCGTGAAAACCTTGATCACCGGATCCACAGGTTTTGTCGGATCGGCGGTGCTCCGCCAGCTCATAAACGCCGGCCACAGCGTGCGAGCCCTGATCCGCCACAATAGTGATCGGCGAAATCTCGCCGGTTTGCCCGTAGAGATTTTTACCGGTGACCTGACTGACCGGCCCTCATTGGATCGTGCCCTGGGCGGGTGTTCGACCTTGTTTCACGTGGCCGCGGACTATCGCCTATGGGTTCCGAATCCGCAAGAGCTCTACGAAACCAATGTCACCGGAACTCACCATATTATGCTCGCCGCCGCCCAGGCGGGGGTAACTCGTATCGTCTACACGAGCAGCGTAGCCACTCTGGGACTTACTCCCGATGGAAGCCCGGCAGACGAAAATACCCCGGTATCCCTCGCCGACATGATCGGCCACTACAAACGTTCAAAGTTCCTGGCCGAGGCCGAAGTGAAACGAATGGCTGAAGAACAGCGACTGCCGGTGGTCATTGTCAATCCTTCCACGCCCGTCGGTCCCAGAGATATCAAGCCCACGCCCACGGGGCGGATGATTGTCGATGCCGCCTCCGGCCGTATGCCAGCCTATGTCGATACGGGCCTCAATCTCGTCCATGTGGATGATGTAGCCATCGGGCACTTGCTGGCCTTGGAGCGCGGCGAGATGGGCGAGCGCTACGTGCTGGGGGCGGTCAACATGACTCTGAAAGAGATTCTCACCGCGCTGGCAGCCGTTACGGGACGGCGGCCTCCGCGAATTCGCCTGCCCCACAACCTGGTTCTCCCCATCGCCTATTTATCGGAAGCCTGGGCCCGGATAGCCGGCGGCAACGAACCGCGTGTCACCCTCGTCGGGGTAAGATTGGCCAAGAAGAGGATGTTCTTTTCAACAGAAAAAGCCCGGCGCGCTCTGGGATTTCATCCACGGCCAATAGAAGAGGCTTTGCGCGATGCCGTAGATTGGTTTCGAGAGCATGGGTACCTGGATTAATTTCCTTTAAAAGACTTAGCAAGTAAATGGGGTAGAGCTTTGGTGAGCCGTTGCTCTGGAAAAAGTGAGGGGACATCGTTTAATTGTTGACTCCCTTCATACTTTTTGCTAATTTTGGCCTAGGCCGAGAGCCGCAGGACTTGATCTAACCGGTCTCCTTCAGCACGGAATCGTGCTCCGGACCATGAATCGTCTATAGAGGATCATAATTATGAAAAAAAGATTCCACTCTCTTCTGCCCATATTTTTCCTTCTTTCCCTGATGAGTTTCCCGGAACGAGAGGCCTTTTCCCAAGAGGGGAAAACCTTTTTATGGAAGGTTCAATCCGGAGCCTCCACGGTCTATCTGTTGGGTTCAATCCATTTCCTAAAAAAAGAGAATTATCCCCTCAGCCAAAAAATTGAAAGCGCCTTCGAGAAGTCCGATGTTTTGGTGGTTGAGGCTAATGTTCAAGATCAAGGTAAAATGAATACGCAAACGATCATGGAAAAGGCTTTGTATCCGCCCAATGAAAGCATTGCAGATCACCTTTCCCATGAGACGTATGAATTCTTAAAAGGGGAAGCGTCCAAGCTGGGCCTACCCCTGGAAGTGATCAACAAGCAAAGACCATGGTTTTTGTCCATAGTCCTGGATGCCATGGAACTTATGAAACTGGGATATGATCCGAGCTACGGGGTGGACAATTATTTTCTTTCCAAGGCCACGGGGCGCAAAAAGATATTAGAACTCGAGAGCCTCGATGAACAACTCCATCTCCTGTCTAATCTTTCAGAAAAGGACCAGGAATTATTGTTGACTCTTTCCCTGAAAGATCTGCAAAACGCCGACCAAGAAGCCAATAAACTGGTCCAAGCATGGAAAACCGGGGATACGAGCGGGATGGAAGCCGTTATTACGAAAAGTCTAAAAGAAGATCCCCAATTGGTCCCCATTTATGGAAAGCTTATTTATGAGAGAAACAGGAGAATGGTCTCTAAAATTGAAGGTTACCTGAAAGGAAATGGCACTTATTTTGTCGTGGTTGGAGCAGGTCATTTAATCGGCGAGAAGGGGATCGTTGAAACCCTGGAGAAGAAAGGGTTTCGGGTCGAACAATTTTGAAGGGCGATGAAAAAGATCGATTCGGATTTTTAAGCGGTCTTCGGAATTATATTTAGCATATGGAACGTCGATGCGATAAGAAGGAACCCTCCTGAAATTTGGCCGAGTAGGCGTCAATGGTTGCGACGGCTCTTCCTATCCCTCTCACTGATTCCAACCCCCCATAATCCAAGAAATCCAAATTTTTTCCTTGACAGCCCTATATATAGTGGTATAAAATAAGCAGCATACTATATATGCTACTCTTAGGAAGGAGAAAGTGACGGTTTACGAGAAAAGACTTTCTGACAAAAACCTACCCCAGTAAAAGGAGGTGGAGGGAAAAATGGAAATAGAGGAATTGAAATCTCCCTTCGGGGTTGCCAGTTTTCAAAGGAGAAGGCATCCCAGATTTTCAGTGGATTTTCCAATAGAATATTATCAAGTCAATTCGCGCAACAGTTTTAATGGGCGGGTACTCAATGCCAGCGAAGGCGGATTGATGGTTAACCTTCCCGAAAGGCTGGAGGTCGATCGATATTTGATAACGAAACTCTTTTTCATTTTCGATCGTCATCTAAATACCGCTGAAATATTCGCGCGCGTCGTTTGGAGAGATATTCAATTTGGGGAAGACGCAGATTTTCGAGCCGGATTGAGAATTGTCGGTATTTCTCCAGAGGATATGAATAGATGGCGAAACTTTTTGTATAATTTTTCTGAATTAGAAATTCCCTCTAACCTTTCGCTATGAATGCCCGCCTACGCTTAAAACCCTAAGGCCCCTGACCAGAATTAACTGCCCCTGATTCTGACCAGGGACGGGGGCACTATTCCCGAATTCCTCCATCTAATCTCTTGACTTTATACTTCTTTTTGGTAAAAGATAGTTAAAGAGGCCCGGCCCCATGGCAAATGAAGAAAATGAAAGCAACTCCCGTTCTGGCGTTGCCAATTTCAAAACAAGAAGGCATCCTAGATTTTCAATAAATTTGCCGATTACATATTGGCGAAGCCCCGATCCCGATAGTCATTTTAGCCACGCGGTTGATGTTAGCGAAGGCGGTTTGAAGGTTTACCTTCCTGAGCCAATAGAAAATGGCCAAATCCTAAAATTAAACCTTTTTTATGCGGCCTCCTTTGATAAGCTAACTATAATCGAGGCGGTTGTGCAGGTAGTCTGGGGAGATAATCGGGCAGGTAAAGATGGGTATTACCGCACTGGAGTGAAAATTCTTGATATCTCTTCTGTGGATCTGGATAGCCTGAGAGGCTTTTTAAATACCTTGTAGATGTATGTTCTAAAATAGCTTTAATCAAAAAATGCATACTTCTTCATCTCTATTCCTTTTGGGCTCCTGCCTATTTCATCCGTAATCCCCTTCAATATAACCTTCCAAGGCCCTTCTGAGGGCCTTTTTTTTCTCCCAGAAATGTGCTAATTAAAAATAAATGGGAGAAAATGATGGGCATGTTGGCTCGGGCTCTGGGTGATCACCTCAAGGAAGTAGCTTGGGCTCTCTTCCTTATCTTTCTTTTTCTTGGCTGCCTTTTTTTGATCTTTGGAAGGCATTTGGGATATGAGACTATTATTTGGATCTGTCTCGGCTTTGTGGTGATCGTAACAGCGCTGTTCATGATGATAATCCTGGGAGAGCTATTCTGGGTTGGAATTGTGAGGGTGTTCAAAAACTTTAAGGCTGGGGACTAATTCGGAGATTTTTGCCGGAGGCAGTTCAATTGTATTCAATTTATGCGGAGGATACGTTGTGTGGAGGGGACGTTGTTCATTTCATTAAGCTAACACCCTGGACTCAAAGCTGGCTATAGCCTACGCGATGACGGGTTTTGTCACCCTAAAATTCCGCGCAATCTTGGCCATCGGTATCCCCCATGAAGGAAAACGGAACGTTCGCGCTCAAATTTCCAAAGGTCTCTATCATATCAAAGCAGAATTTTCTGGATACGCTTTTCCGTAGTCGTCCAACCCTGCAGAAAAGGATGCTATTGGAGATTGTTAGCCGAAAACGTTTCGCACGTATGGCCGTTCCGCCATCCCCTTCTTCGGGTAGGGGAACAATACTTTATTACTTTAGCCTGACCCTAACCCCGCTGTGGTTGCCACGATTGTAGTCCTGTGATAAGGTATTCGCAATCATTATTTGGGCAACAGCCCGGCAAGATGTGACCCCGTTCCCTCGGAAGGGGCACCGGCGCCAACACACCCGCATGAGAAGGTGGGAAATCGTGAATCAAGGTCATGGGAACTTTTCCTGAGGTCATAGAGGCTATCCTCGCAATCCTCACCCTGTTGGAGGCCTCTTACGGTCTCTTTTCTCTATGGTTCGTGGTGGGCTTATTCAGGTTTCCGAGATATTCGCCGAAAGAACCGCTCTACCCGCCTGTCTCGATCTGAAAACCCATGAAGGGTGTCGAGCCCGAATGGCTCGACAATATCACCAGTTTCGTCGCACAAGAATATCCTGAGTACGAGGTCCTTTTTGGTTTTCGACAATCCACGCGACGAGGCTGTATCTGGCGAGCGAATTGCCAAGTCCTCCAGTTCCAGGGTCCGCGTTGTCGTTCACTCGACCAATCTCGGGCCAACCCAAAGGGTCAAATCTCTATGAAATTCCCATGCAGCCCGTTATCCCCTGCTGCTAATACAGCGACAGCGATATGAGGGTTAACGCTACACTCCTGAAAGGCATCGTAGGAGAGTACCTGGCTACGGAAAATGTCGGAATAGCAATACGTAACGGTCCAAGCATACAATAAACATAA
>CAVXFA010000066.1:0-40730 GCA_963760605.1 uncultured delta proteobacterium
GAAATAGGGGGAAAAGATGATCAGCTCTTTTTGAACCCCCTCCACGTACGGTTTCAGTTGCGGGGCCAGTTGATATTCCTGTTCGCCGGTATCGTGAAGTATCTTTTCCGGCCGGTCATACACGACGACGGCGTTTCCCCAGGAGTATCGCACCTGGTTTTTCCGGATCTTGTCCGCGAGATCGGAGTTCCGCAGAGCCTGCAGGTAGGCCGAATCTGCCTGCGCGGTGACGAATTCCTTCAACTGTTGCCGCATTCGCCCGATTTCTTCCGGGGTCGGGGGCTCGTCGACCAGGATCGATACGGGATAGGCCAGTTCGCTGTTCCAGTACCGGTCGAAGGCGATCGAAACCTCCCGGGCGACCGACCCGATGGCAAGGACGTCCAGGTCCGCAAATGCGAGATCCGGGTTGGCCTCGAAGTATTCGTTGCCGATATTCCGACCGCCCAGGATGGTCGCCTGGCTGTCGACCGTGAACGACTTGTTGTGCATCCGGCGGGTTACCGATCCCATGCGGGTCACGTATTGCGACACCCTGCCCGTCTTGCGGCTGAAGGGGTTGAAGATGCGGACTTCCACGTTGGGGTGGCTGTCAAAGGCGGCCGCGACGAGATCCCTCCCGGCTAAATCCATGTCATCGACCAGCAGGCGAACCCGGACTCCCCGGTCGGCCGCCTGGAGCAACAGCCAAGTCAATAAACGGCCGACGAGATCGGCGTGGTAAAGGTAATACTGCACGTCGATGCTGCGCTCGGCGAGGTGCGCTAATGCGGCGCGGGCGACGAACGCGTCCAGGCCGTTGCCCAGCAGGTGGAAACCGGACTCTCCCGGATGCGCGGCTCCTTGTCTTGAAATCTCCCTGCCCAAAAGGGTATCCCCGGTATCGGGATAGGCAAACGTCTCCTTGCGGCCGACATTCTCCGGCAGGGTGGCGCAGGCGATAACGAGCGAAAGGGCCACCAGGAGCGCAAGGAGCATAGGGAAAGATCGGTTTTTCATTCCGCCTCGGAGCAACGTAATCATGGTTGGATAGATCATTTCCGGGGGCGCCTATTGATAAGAACTCGCTTTGGAGTGGCTTGAATTTACAAAAAAGGGAATTGTGCGTCAAGGGAATTTTAGCACAAGGTTATGTTGTAAACAAACAGGGGTGACACTTTTGTCTTTGAATGTTTGGGTGTCCCTCCGTTTCCTGCTCCCCTCAGGATGACCCCTCAACATGGGGTAAGCCCTCACGGGGCTCGGGATTGTTCCGGTATGTCAGCATCTCCGCCATTACTTCCGGTGTCCGGTACGGGCTGCAGGTTCCGGACGACGGCAAAATTTCCGTTGTGATTGATTACCGCCCAGGCGGTATGCGTTCTCGGGTCGAAGCCGTAGGCGCCCAGCTTGTAGCCGTGTTTCCAGGGACCCACCACGAACCTCTTGGTGCCACCGTCATTCATGTTCACGGCATTGACCCAGTTGCCGGTGGCATCTCTGATAGCGATGGCGAAGGTGCCATTGTCGAGATACAAGGGCCGGAGGCTCTTAGGGTCATAAGTCATCGAAAGCGTATACACGTCGGTCTGGTCGCTTCCTAGGTCACTCATCCCCCACAAGGTGAGAATGTTGCTGGCGGCGATGTCATCTGTCCTGGGGGTCCAATCGGTGTCGACGGCCTTGGTCAGGGCGCGGGAGCTGCCATCCTTCGCCGTGCTGCCGTTGGTGCCATCGAGAATCCGGGCAGTCGTGCCTTCGAATCTGTCCTGTATATCGGTGTAGGACTTGCCCTGAGCCACCAGAAATTCCTTACCATTGAGGCTGTAGCCGAAGGTTTCCTTTTTCGTGAAGATCAAGATGGGGGTACGAGTGATCAGATATTCTTTCGCCCCTGAATCAAAGTTACTGCGAGTGTTATCGGCAGAGTAGTAGGCGACCGTTACCCGCGGGCCGTCGATTGTGACGATGTAATAGCCGATCTTATAGAGCTCCTGAGAGATGGGGGTCTCCCGCGGCCTATGGGAGATGCCATAGGTGGGCGTGTTAAAATTCAGGTCATTGTTAGTGGTACCCGGCAGAAGCATGTTTCCGTAAGGAATGTGGAAATTGCTGCTATTGGAAGCGGCGATGATCTCTTGCACCACCGGGGCGGGGTCAGCGACGTTCGGGCTCTTGATGAGGGAACGTTGGTGAAGGTGGTCGTGGCCGCTAAAGGCGTAGCGCACGCCGTGGGTCTGCAACCTGCTGAAGAAGGTTTGCTGGCCGGGGACATTGGCAGACGGATTGGCGCCGAAGAGAACATCGGTGTGGCTCTCGCCGATCAGGTTCTTATGACTGAAGACAAAAGCATGGCCTCGGGGCGGCTTGCCCGCGAGTTGGGCGTCAATCCAGGGGAGCTGGTCGAGAATGTTGTCGTTGGTACTCGTGTTGCCGCTGCCGTCGGTCCGGGTGAACTGGTCGAGCAGCACGAATCGAGCATTCTTGTAGTCGAAGGAGTAGGAGAGCCCGTTCAGACCCGGGATAGGGGGGCTGCTGAAGTTGGAGCCGAGGGAGAAAGCGCAGCTAGTCGCGGCGGGGAAAGGCTGGGTGGCGGAATCCGGATTTGGAATATTGAGAACCCTACTCGGGGTATTGTTCTGGCTTCCCCCGGAGGTCTGGGGGAAGATCCGCACAAATTCATTGGCGGTGCTTCGCCCGACGGTGATTTGCGTGCCTGGAATCTTCGCGGTCCCGTCTTCGTGATTGCCGCGCAGGGGAAAGAAGCCGATCCCCGCGTTGTAGAGCGGCTGCGCGAAAATTGCCCGGGTGTCGATAGCTTGGATATTGGTAGTCAGGTAAGTAGTGGTGACGCCACCAACGGTCTTCGTGACCGTGGTCGAAAAGCTGCCCCCCTTGTCCGTCAGGTCGCCGACCTGGATGACGAACTTGACACCCTTGTTAATGAACTCCTGGTTGAGCTGCTGGATGATTCCTGCGGCCACCGTGTTCGGGTTCTGGCCATCGTCGGTGCAGTTCCATTGGGTATCGCTCATGACGCCCAAGCTCCAGGGTGCCGCAAATACAGACGCAGCCCCGATGAACATCGCGATCACCGCTGCGAGCGCCAAAGCATATATTATTTTGAAACCAAAAGATTCTTTCATCTCATATTCTTTAGTTGAGCCATTTTTCTCGTCAACCGGGGATCCCTTTTTGATTTCGACGAGACGTCGCACCGCCGCAGACCCCGGGGTGACCCAATGTCAATAAGCAAATTTGACCTCCAAAAAGACCAGATGACGCCCAAGATGGTACTTGATGATACTTTAAGACGAAAATATAAAAAAAGAGGCGGCTGGTCGGCCGCCCCTATGCATTTTTATTTAATCAATATTTTCTCATTGGCCTCTGTGCGCTCTGTGGCCAAAGACTTCTAATTCAAATTATCTCTGCGTTCTCCGCATTCTCTGCGGTGAAGGCTTTTCAATCCGCCCAGCGCGGGGGCCATTCCATAGCCATATTGCCCGCTGCATCAAATGGAACATCCTGAAGTCCCGAGACCACTTCCAGCTTAGGGTTCGCCTTGGCTTCTTTGAGCAAGGGCTCGGTGGCCCAGAGGTATTCCATCTCCAGCGTGTTCTTGATCCAGACCAGGCGAAGGTCGGAGGATTCAAGAACCCCGGAGTTGTCGAAAGCGGCCTGGAGAGCATCGCGGTCCTTATCGAAGGCGATAGGAATACGCCCACATTCCGGCCCCATACCGGTGATCGAATTGATCATCGTGGGTACAGGGTCGATTTTCTTCACCAGGCGGGTAGTGGTGTATTCGGCGAAGCCGATGCCAATGGCATTTCCTTCCGTCTCCGGCGTTAAGTCGCGGACGAAGATGCGGGTGATCTTTGGTTCCTTGAGCGGGGGACTGCCGATGAAATAGAGACGGCCGGTGACATTGGGGTCCATGCCCGCACCGGTGATATTTTTCCCGATTTCATCGACGACCAAAATATCCATCTGTTTGAAAGGCAGGCGGGGCATGATCTCCCTGGCCCTTTTCAGGAGAGCCTTTTCCCCCTCGTAGAAGTTTTCCGGCTCGAGCAGGTGGAGGGAAGCGGTTTGGTCATATTGATTCTCAATGATGCCCACGCCAAAGAAAAAGGGCAGGGCCCTGCGAGTCACGGGCAGAACCTCTTTGAATATTGTGGGAAACCCGTTTTTAATGGTCAGACGATGCGCCATGAGAGCGCCTTTGTGCTTGCCCATACCAATGATAATCATCTTGCTAATGCCGCTTTCAACCTCATGGTCAAAATCAGTGTGAGGCTTGATCCGGTTCACCACGATAATCTTATCGGCCTGCTCGCAGATATTTTTGTCGACGAGCACGGGCGTGCCGAAACTTCGTCCGCCCGATTTCCTTCACCTCCATGGAAGAGACGATGGGCGCTCCCACATATTCTTCGGTAATACCCAGGTGGTGGAGGATCTGTACCTGGCCTTCGGCCGTCGCCCCGCCATGGGATCCCATGCAGGGCACGATAAAAGGTTTGGCGCCGAGGGCTTTCAGCCGGGTGGCGATGACCTTCAGTACTTTGGCTTTATCGCGAATTCCCCGGCTGCCGGCTGTGAGGGCGATCCGCTCTCCAGGCCTGACTTTGCTGGATAATCCGAAGCGGTCGAGCAGGGTTAGCATCTCCTTTTCCACATCGGCCAGCCGCGGGGCTTCGATCTTCTGCCGAATCTTAAAAATTCGAGGTAGGGGATCCATCGTTTATTCCTCCTTCAGGGGTATAAAATAAATATAGCACAATTCGTTCTTTTTCTAAAGGGATTCTGAAAGGGGCTCAGGGGCTAAATTATCCCCACAAAATAAGACCCAGGGAATAAGGGTTGGATAGAAGGGGATGAAAGGGGAGGACTCGGACCCGAAAGCCAAACCGACCCACCTCTGGGCAGGGGATCTCTCCCCGAAATACTGCCCTATTTTGTTCCTGGGTAAACTCTCGCAGAGGTAGGGTCGCCCGGTCCAGAAAGTCGGCCTTAGAATCGACGGGTCCGTAGTAGATATCTACAGAAAGGTCGTTCGGAGAAACCTGCCCCAGATGCATGCGTACTTCCACTTTTAGCCTCTCGCCGACCTGAATAATTTGCCTGGTGTCGGCTCGTTTTTCCAAGATCTGCAACTGCCCCCAATTCGTCCGCAATTTATCGGCCCAGGTGGCCAGTTGGCGAGCTCCCTCAAAACCATTCGCCCCGATTCGTTTCCAGTAAAGGGCTAAGGGCAGGTAGAACCTGTGGATGTAATCCTGCACCATCCGATGAGAATTGAAACGGGCCGCCAGAGTGCGCATCGAGGTTTTCATCATGTTAATCCATCCACGCGGCAGGTTGTCCCGGCCCCTCTCATAGAAGAGGGGGACGACGTAGCGCTCCAGGAGGTCATAAATCGCCTGATTTTCTACCTGATCCTGGTAGTCTGGATTATCATATTCCTCTCCGGAGCCGATGGCCCACCCCACGTCGGTCCGGTATCCTTCGGCCCACCAGCCGTCCAATACGCTCATATTGAGTGCGCCATTCGCCGCGGCCTTCATTCCGCTCGTTCCGCAGGCCTCCAGCGGACGGCGGGGAGTATTCAACCACACATCGGATCCTTGCACCAAATAACGAGCCACATTCATGTCATAGTCTTCAATGAAAGCCATTCTGTGGCGAAATTCGGGTTGAGTGGCTAAATGGACGATATTCTTGATGACCTCCTTGCCGAAGTGATCCTGGGGGTGGGCCTTGCCGGAAAAAATGATCTGAACAGGCTTTTGCGGATCGTTCAGGATCCGGGCCAGGCGAGCCGGGTCTTTCAAGATGAGGTCCCCCCTCTTATAGGCGGCAAAGCGCCTGCCAAACCCGATGGTCAATGCCTCCGGGTTCAGGGCCTCGCTGGCAGCCTGAATCTCTATTTTTTGGGCGCCGCGGCGGGAGAGCTGCTCCTGGAGCCTCTGGCGGGTAAAGGCTACCAGCCTTTCCCGCCGCCGCTCGTGCGTCCGCCAGAGCTCCGAGTCGGGAATGCGGTTAACCCGCTCCCAAACCTTGATGTTATCCGGGTCTTCAGCCCAACGCCGGCCCAGGTAGCGGTCGAATAGGCTGGCCATATCATCGGAGATCCAGGAGGGAATATGGATGCCATTGGTCACCCCCTCGATGGGGATGTCCACCTCGGGCAGAGCCTTCCAGATTCCGCTCCACATGCGGCGGGAAACCTTCTTGTGCAACTCGCTCACCCCGTTGGTATGCGCCGAGTTTTTCAGGGCCATGATGGCCATATTGAAAGAGTCGTTTGGGTTGGAATCCTGCGTTCCCAGCGATAAAAAGGTCTCCAGGGAGATACCCAGAGAACGGATGTAGTTGCCCAGGTAGGAGCTCATCAGGGAACGGTCGAAGATGTCGATTCCGGCTGGAACGGGAGTATGGGTGGTGAAGATGCTGCTGGTATAAACGGCCTCCCGGGCTTCCGAAAAGGAGAGGTGATGTTCTTGCATCAGGAGGCGAATCCGCTCCAGGATGGCCAGGCAGGAATGCCCCTCGTTCATGTGAAAGACCGCCGGGCGAAAGCCCATACGCTCCAGGGCGCGAACTCCCCCGATCCCAAGAACGATCTCTTGTTTCAGGCGCATTTCCCGGTCACCCCCGTAAAGATAAGAGGTGATATCCCGGTCTTCCTCTATGTTTTCGATCGTGTTGGTATCCAGCATGAGAAGCGGAACCCGTCCGACTTGGATGCGCCAGATTCTCACCTTTACCTTGCGGTCCTTGATGGGGACCTCAATCGTCTGAAGATCGTTATTTTTGTCCCGCTCCAGGATTACAGGCAGGACATGAAAATTATTGTCCGGGTAGGTCTCTTGTTGCCAGCCATCAACGTTCAGGTACTGACGAAAATAGCCTTTCTGGTAGATCAGCCCGACTGCCACAATGGGAACGCGCAGGTCGCTGGCTGACTTCAGGTGGTCACCGGCCAAAACTCCTAGACCGCCGGAATAGATGGGCAGGCAGTCGGTCAGCCCGTATTCCGCCGAGAGATAGGCCACGGTAAAATCGAAGGGAGTCTCCAGCCCGAATTCATAGGTCCTTAGATCTCCCATGTAGCGTTTGAACTCCCCGCTGACACGGTCCATTTCCAGCAAGAACCCTTCGTCGCCCAAGAGCTCCTGGATTCTGTCATTTTTCAGGAGTCCCAGGATCGCGAGGGGGTTATGCCCGGTTTCTTGCCAGAGATTCTCGTCTACGGATTGGAAGAGATCGATGGCTTCCTGATTCCAGCAGAACCACAGATTTTTCGAAAGTTCCATCAGGGGAGCCAAACGATCTGGCAGGTTGGGACCCACTGTGTAAACGACTACCTCTTTCATCCTTCACCCCCAAGTTACAAGATCTGGCCTTTTTTTAGATCTTCACCCACCCGACCAGGCAAAAATTATATTGTTTTCAACATTCTCTCAATTATTTCGGCATCGACCGTCGATTACCTTTAGGAGCGATCGTATTAAGAAGAGGTTTATGCTTGACCGCCCCCACTATTAATTTTTTAACGAATCCTCATGACTCGTGCGACACCCGCGAACCGTGAAAATCTTTTCCCCTCACCCTTTCCCTCTTCCCTAAACTAGGGGAGAGGGCGGGAGGCAGGGGAATTTTCTATGGATATTGTGACTCAGGCGCAAGGGGGATGGGCGAGACGTTCTATGCCATTGCTTCAGAGAATCCTTTGTGTTATATAATTTTTTATTTCGATTTACGAACAGCCTGGTGAAGCTCGGGGATATATAAAAAGACAGGCTCCCTTCGGGGTTCAGGGCGTGAAGTCCTTTATTTTAAAGCGACTGTTCCATTCGATTTTTGTCCTTGTTGGCATCTCCGTGGTGGTCTTTATTATCCTCCATCTCACTGGCGACCCGGCAGCGCTATTGATGCCCATGGATGCCACCCCAGAGCAGATCGCTCAATTCCGCAAGGAAATGGGTTTCACCGACCCTCTGGTCGTGCAATACTGGCGGTTTTTTAAGGGCACTCTCCGCGGAGATTTTGGCCTATCGTTTCGCCACAGCCAGCCCGCCCTGACCTTGGTCATGGAGCGCATGCCGGCCACCATCCAGCTTACCCTTGCAGCCATGGCCATCGCCCTGATCATTGCCATTCCTGTGGGGATCATTTCCGCCATCCGCAGGAATTCCATTCTGGATCATATAGGGATGACCGGCGCTCTTCTCGGGCAATCTACCCCCGTGTTCTGGCTGGGGGTGATGCTCATCTTGATCTTTTCCGTAACCTTGCAGTGGTTCCCCTCTTCCGGTCGCGGTGCGATTCAAAACCTAGTCCTTCCGGCCGTTACCCTCGGGATGTACAGTATGGCCCGGACCGCTCGGATGATGCGTTCCAGTATGCTCGAAGTTCTGGGGCAGGAGTATATGAAGACGGCCAAAGCCAAGGGGCTCACCCCCAAGGCCGTGATCCTCAAGCACGCCCTGAAGAATGCTTCTATCCCCGTAGTAACCATCGTGGGCATGGAACTGGGAACGCTCCTGGGGGGTGCCGTGATCACGGAGACCATCTTCGCCTGGCCGGGCGTGGGGCGCCTGGCCGTCCAGGCGATCTACAATCGAGATTATCCCGTTGTGCAAGCCGCAGTCTTTACCTTGGCAGCAATTTTCGTCCTGGTAAATTTGCTGGTAGACATTCTTTATACCTACCTGGACCCACGGGTAAAGCTGGAGTGAAAGAGCATTTGCAGCCATGAGCGTACTCGCGAATGCAGCAAAAAATTTCGACTTTGCGGGGGGGGAACGAAGAATAGCCCGGTGGCGCAAGATCCTGCGCAAATTGGGGCAAAACAAGGCAGCCATTTTCGGACTCATCATGGTCCTCTGTGTCCTCGCCTCTGGAACCTTTGCCCCTTATTTTTCCCCCCATGATCCCATCTTGCAGGATGTCGAAAAGCGACTCCTTCCCCCCATCGGCCAGACAGGATCGGACCCCCGATACCTCCTGGGCACTGATCACCTCGGCCGGGACATCGTCAGTCGGCTTATCTATGGCGCGCGAATTTCTCTGGTGGTCAGCATCTCAGCCGTGGCTTTCTCCGCTGTCCTCGGGACGGTCATCGGCTTGCTTGCGGGGTTCTATGGGGGAAAGGTGGACAGCATCTTCATGCGCCTGGCCGACGTTCAACTGGCTTTTCCTTTTATTCTCCTGGCTATCGCCATCATCGCTGTTCTAGGCCCCAATCTCCAGAACATCATCATCGTCATGGGAATCACGGGGTGGGTAATTTATGCCCGCGTGGTGCGGGCTGAAGTCCTCTCCTTGCGGGAGAAGGAATACGTAAGCGCTGTCCGGGCACTAGGTGGGTCCAATGGGCGGATCATCTTCAAACACCTCTTCCCCAACGTGGTCCCCTCCTGCATCGTCATCGTGACTTTGGAAATGGCCCGGATGATCATCATGGAGTCAGCCCTCAGCTTCCTGGGGTTGGGCATCCAACCGCCTACCCCTACCTGGGGAGGGATGCTGGCCGATGGCCGGGTCTATCTTTACACTTCCTGGTGGCTGGCCACCTTTCCTGGGCTGGTGATCATGCTGGTGGTCCTGGGAATCAACCTGTTGGGGAACTGGCTGCGGGACATGCTGGACCCCAGGCTGACGCAACTGTAAGTTCCGGATTTTCGGTTGTTGAATAATAAAAGGGAAGGGAGAAAGATCTATGAAAAGGGGAAATTGTATTTTTTTGATACTGCCCTTTGTTCTGGTGAGTTTCGGGCTGGCCTTTGGTGGGCCTAAGGACACCCTGGTCATCGCCCAAGGGGTAGATCCCACGACCTTGGACCCCATGAACCATATGGAAACCCCCGCTTTCAATGTTTGCCTGAATCTCTATGACACTCTCCTGCAAAGGTCACCGGACTTAAAGATCGAGCCGCTGCTGGCCACTTCTTACAAGCTGATCAACGACTTCACCTGGGAGATTCAAACTTCGCAAGGGGGTGAAGTTTCATAACGGGGAAGAATTCAACGCCGCCAGCGTCAAGTTCAACTTTAGAGCGCATGACCGATCCAAGAAACAAGCTTAAGCAGACGAACTCTCCAGGGGTAATTGATCGAGTGGAAATTCTCGATGATTACCGGGTTCGAATCATTACCAAGAGAGCCCTTCGCGCTTATTTAAAAAAGTCCTTTGCGTTTGCGGGAGGCATGCTTCGCGCCTAAGTATTTTCAGGAGAAGGGGGCGGCTCACTTCGCCCTGAACCCGGTAGGGACGGGGCCTTACAAGTTTGTCCGCTGGGTAAAAGATGATTATCTTCTTCTGGAAGCCAACGAGCAATATTGGCGAGGAGCTCCCAAGATTAAAAAAGTCATCTTCCGCCCCATCCCCGAATCCACCACGCGGGTAGCGGGTCTCCAGACTCAGGAATTGGACATCATCGTGAATATCCCTCCCCACCTCATGGGCCTGATGGACTGGAAGGGCCGCTCGTCTGTTTCCAAGGTTCCCAGCGTGCGAACCATCTACATGGCTTTTAATACGATCCAGGGAGGTCCGGTAGCCCACAAACTTGTGCGCCAAGCCATCGCTCAAGCGGTAAATATGGAAAGTAACCTCAAAAAGATTCTCAGCGGCAACGAAATTCTATTGGTCCCCGAACTCACCAAAGAACAATTCGGCTACGATCCGTACATAAAACCCTATTCCTATAACCCCGAAAAAGCCAAAAAACTACTGGCGGAAGCCGGATATCCGAAAGGGTTCGATTTTATCTTTCACTCCCCAAATGGACGTTTCTTGAATGATAAGGAAATATCCGAGGCCATAGTGGGGGACCTGCGGAAGGTCGGGATCAATGCTTCGGTGAAAACCCTTGAATGGGGCATATTTTTGTCTTTGATCTATGGACGCAATGCCTACCCCGCTTTTCTTGCCGGCTGGGGGAATACCACTTTCGACGCCGATTACACCCTATCCCCCTATTTTCACACCGGCCAGGCTCTTTCCCAGTATTCCAACCCGAAGCTTGACGCCTTGATTGACCAGGGAGCGACCACCATGGATAAGAACAAGCGTCGGAAGATTTACTCCGAAGCTGCCAGGGTGATCAAGGATGATGTTCCCTGGGGCTGGGTGTACCAGCAGATAGACATCTACGGGGTGAATGAACGGGTGAATTGGAAGGCCCGCACCGATGAACGTTTGGCGGCCTTCGATATGTCGTTCAAGAAATGAAGTGGAGGTTACATTTAAATGAGGGGCTGGGCGAATGCCGACCCTGGCCATCCAGCCCCTCTCCTTCCCTGGATCGCCCATGGGTGCAAAAAATTCCTTCCAACTCCCTGCTTTCCTCCGAGCCATATTTCTGATCCTTTGCGCAGCGATCTATTCTTGTATTTTGGGCCCGCCAGCCTTAATCATTTGCCTTTTTGCCCTCTCTGGCCGATGGTACTCATCCTTCCAGCGCCTCTGGGCGAATTGGTTATTGCAAACCAATGGCGTTTCCTTAAGCGTGCAGGGCCTTGAGAACCTGGAGAAGAGTCATTCCTACATCCTCATTTCCAATCACGCCAGCCTCCTGGATATTCCCGGGATCATTTCGGCTTTTCCTTTTCCGGTGCGTTTTATTGCCAAAAAATCTCTGGCCTGGATCCCCATCTTGGGATGGAGCCTACCTCTTTCGGGACATATCCTGATCGACAGGGAGAGTGCTCCATCGGCCTTGAAGAGTTTGCAGAAGGCAGCCTCCCTTTTGCAGAGCGGGACTTCGATCGTCGTCTTTCCGGAGGGGACTCGCAGCCCAGATGGCCAGGTGAAAGAATTCAAAGGGGGAGCTTTCCTCTTAGCTCTGAAATCCCGGGCCCCCATCGTCCCGGTCTCCATTTCCGGAACCTATCCAATGCTTCCCCGAACCGGGTGGTGTTTCTGGCCCGGCACGATTCAAATTCATGTAGGGAAGCCCATCCCTACCCAGGGTGTTCCCCTGCCAGAAGCCCGCCCATTCATGAAAAGAGTACGGGACACGATCATCCAAAACCTGAAATAATAAAAGACGTAAGGCGTTCGTCGCAAGGGGCTAAGCGCATGGCGAATTCTTTTCTTTTGACATCCGGATTTTTCTCTATTATCATTTTTCAAAATGGGAAGAATATCGACTTCAGTCCGGTCCAACTTGAAAAGGGAAATCCTCGCGGTTATCCTCTTTGCCTTGGGGATCCTTCTGGCCCTTAGCTTATTTTCTTATAACCCGGATGATCCCTCTTTCAACAATCAGTTTTCTGAACCCCAAAAAGCTACGAATCTCATAGGGTTCGCTGGAGCTCACCTGGCGGACATCTTTCTTCAAGCCTTCGGTTTGGTTGCTTTCCTCTGGCCCCCATTCTTTGTACTCTTCTCTTTAAAGCTCTTTCTTCTCCCCGAAACTGTTTTCCGGACTTCCCAAATAGCCTCGTTGGTAAGCCTATTTATTGCGGCAAGCGGCTTACTTTCTCTCGGTTTGGGAAAACTGAACATCTTTGGATCGATGCTCGATAGTGGGGGAGCGTTGGGCCGGTTCTTTGCCCGGGTCGCAGAGAAATACTTGAATCTTAGCGGGGCATCGCTGCTTTTCACGATGGTGACGATCATCTCGGTGATGGTCCTGACCAACCTCTCCTGGGTGGAGGTAGGCCGGGCCCTGAGCCGCTTATTTTCCGCAGCCATGGAGCGAGGGAAAAGTTTCTGGAAACGCCGTCAGAGTAAAGAGAAAGAAGAGATCAAAGAGCGCAAGAAGGAAAAGGAATTCGTTCCTCCCTTAATCATTAAAAAAGAAGGAATCGGCGAGAGAGAAGGAGCCACTGCAGAGACGATCCAGGGTGTTCTGGAAAAACAAGAGCACTTTACCTTCATGGATTCCCGTGGTTCTTATGTTCTTCCCCCTCTTTCTCTGCTGGAAAGCCCCGAGCAGAAAGAAATGAAGGTGGACAGGGAGAGTTTGCTGGCCAACGCCAAGATCCTGGAGAAACGGCTGGCAGATTTCGGGGTGGAGGGAAAGGTGGTGGAGGTCAGGCCCGGGCCGGTGATCACCATGTATGAGTATGAGCCGGCTCCGGGGGTTAAAATCAATAAGATCGTCGGCCTCAGTGATGACTTAGCTCTGGCCCTGCGGGCCATCAGCGTGCGCATCGTAGCCCCCATCCCGGGTAAAGCTGCCGTGGGCATTGAGATCCCCAACTCCGTTCGGGAACCTGTTTACCTGAAGGACATCCTCTCCCGGGAAGAATTTTCCAAGGCCGAATCCAAGCTCACCCTGGCTCTGGGCAAAGATATTCTTGGCAATCCTTTTGTGACCAACCTGGCCAAGATGCCCCATCTTTTGGTCGCGGGTGCAACGGGAGCGGGAAAGAGTGTCTCCCTGAACTCCATGGTCTGCAGCCTCCTTTACAAAGCAGACCCGGAAGAAGTGAAATTACTGATGATCGATCCCAAGCGTTTGGAGCTCTCTGTCTATGATGGAATTCCCCACCTTCTCCATTCCGTGGTCTATGATCCCAAAGCAGCGGCTCAGGTTCTGCGGTGGGCCACTGAAGAGATGGAGATCCGCTACCGGCTGATGGCCGAAAAGGGCGTCCGCAACATCGAGCGCTACAATCAGAAGGTAGAAAAAGAACTGAAGGAAGCGCGCCGCAAGGGCGGGACCCTGCTCAAAGAGACAGAAGGGCTGGAAGACCGCACGGGGGAAAATCTATCCCTCCTGCCGTACGTCGTCCTGGTCATCGATGAACTGGCTGACCTGATGATGGTTTCGGCGCGGGATGTGGAGGCCTCCCTGACCCGGTTGGCCCAGATGGCCCGGGCCGCGGGCATCCACCTGCTCATCGCCACGCAGCGGCCTTCGGTGGACGTGCTCACCGGCGTGATCAAGGCCAATTTTCCCACGCGCATCTCCTTCCAGGTCTCCTCCAAGACGGATTCGCGCACGATCCTGGACGCGAACGGAGCTGAGCATCTTCTAGGGTCTGGGGACATGCTCTTTCTTCCTCCGGGTACTTCGCGCTTGGTCCGGGTTCACGGAGCCTATGTCTCCGAGGTCGAGATCCTCCGCGTCGCGGAGTTCTGGAAGAAACAAGGGCACCCGGTTTATGATCACTCGATCCTGAAAATTAAGGAGGAGGCCGCGGAGGCCGAATCGGACGGCTTCGACGAAATGTACGACCAGGCGGTAGCCGTGGTCGCCGAGTCGAGACAGGCCTCGATTTCGATGCTGCAGAGGAAGTTGCGGGTGGGTTACAACCGGGCGGCGCGGATGATTGAGAAGATGGAGCTGGAAGGCATTGTCGGCCCGGCCGACGGGGCCAAGCCACGGGAAGTTTATATCAGGAAATTATAATCGTTCACCACAGACTAGCCTGAGAACGCAGATTTGGGGGTTTAAAACGCTATGCGCCAAGCGCTAAGCGGCTAGCGATTCTCAGCGGTCTCTCTGCTCTCTGTGGCGAACTGTAGGGGGAGAAAAGAATGTTCTTAAAAATCTGCTCGGGGCTATTGGGAGTTGCGCTGGCAGGGTTCTGGCCTGCTCTCGGCAAGGGCCAAACGCTTCCTCTGGAGGAAGTTGTGGCCAAAGTCCAAGAGCAATACGAGATTCACGCCGACTTTAAGGCCCACTTCGTGCAGGAATCTCTGATCAAAAGCCTGGGAAAGAAGCAGCAGGCTAACGGAATGGTGTACTTTAAGAAGCCCGGGAAGATGCGCTGGATTTACCGCAAGCCAACCAAGCAGGAGATTATTTCCGATGGGAAAATCCTTTGGACTTACCGACCCGAAGACAGACAGGTGATCGTGAGCCAGATGACCCAGGCCTTCCAGTCCAAGACACCCTCGACTTTCCTGGCTGGGATTGGCAACCTGAAACGAGATTTTCAGGCCCGGTTTGTCCAGGACCCTTCTTCCGGGACAATCTATTCCCTGGAGCTAACTCCTCTGGAGGCCCAAGGGAGTTTGGAAAAACTCTTTCTGCTCATCGATCGAGAAAATTTCAAGATTCTGCAGGCCAAAGTGCAGGACGCCATGGGCAATGTTACCCAAATAAATTTTTCCAAGATTCAATTCGACAACAATCTTTCCGACTCTCTCTTCACTTTCACCCCGCCCAAGGGAGTGGAAATATTCCACCTGCCAGGCTCCACTCCTGCCGGCGGAACCGAGAAGTAATCCTGTCGTGAGCCCGCCCAAAGAAACCGTGCGCATGATCAGCTTAGGGTGCCCGAAAAACCTGGTGGACAGCGAGGTCATGCTCGGCCTTCTGCAAGAGAAAGGTTGGGTTCCTTCGGCCAAGGACGAGGCAGATGTGGTGATCGTCAACACCTGCAGCTTCATCCGTGAGGCTCAAGAAGAATCGGTGGAAACGATCCTGGCCATGGCTGCGGCCAAGGAAAAGGGGAAATGCCGCCGGCTGGTGGTCACGGGTTGCCTGCCGCAGCGCTTCGGGCCTGAGTTGCTCGCAGAACTGCCCGAGGTGGATCTCTTCCTGGGAACGGGCGAGCTACACCGGATCGCTGAACTTTTGGAAAAATCGGCTAAAGGGGAGCTCCAGCAGAAACAATTCATCGGCCAGCCCAGATACCTTTATGATCACCAGACACCCCGCCTCTTTACGACTGGACCTGGAAGTCTCTACATAAAGATTGCCGAAGGGTGTTCCAACTACTGTTCTTACTGTGTGATCCCCAAGATCCGTGGAGGTCTGCGCAGCCGGAAGATTTCCTCCATCCTCCTGGAGGCCGAGCAGGCTGTCTTCCGGGGTGTGAAGGAGATCAACCTCATCGCCCAGGATGTCACTGCGTATGGCCAGGACCTCGGCGATGGGACGGACCTGGTCTGCCTGTTGCAAGGCTTGGCCAAGATAGAAGGCCTGAGGTGGATTCGTCTACTCTACGCTCATCCCGCGCACATCACTTCGGAGTTAATCCATTTGATCCGGGCAGAAAAAAAGATCTGTAAATATCTGGACCTGCCCCTCCAGCATGTTGAGGATCGCATTCTAAAGGCCATGAACAGGCCCATTTGCGAAAGAGAAGTGCGCGAACTTCTGGGCCGGCTCCGGGAAGAAATCCCCGGGATTACCCTGCGCACCTCCTTGATGGTCGGCTTTCCGGGGGAAACGGAGAAAAGCTTCTATAGGCTCCTTGAGTTTGTCCAGGAGGCCCAGTTCGAACTCCTGGGCGTTTTCCGCTATTCTAAAGAAAAGGGGACTCCTGCGGCGACCCTGAAAGGGCAAGTTTCGGAGAAAATCAAGGCTAAGCGCTACCATCAAATTATGCGTCTGCAGAAACAAATCTCGCTACAAAAACAAAAAAGACTTATAGGCTCCCGGGTCGCGGTTCTTGTTGAGAGGCCGGGAAAGTCCTCCGACGTTTTGTGGGAAGGGAGAACGCAGGGGCAAGCCCCCGAGGTGGACGGGATCACCTTTTTAACCAAAGGGAGTTCCCGGCCTGGCGAGATCGTCGAAGCGCAGATCACAGACGCTACTTCTTACGACCTCTACGGGGTGATCCTTGGCCCCGCTTGCCCTCCTTTTAGCCATCCTTGAAGGAATCGCCCGGCGCTGCGGGAAAAAATATCCTGCCCAGGGGAAAGCCATCTCCAATACCACCAACCGATTCTGTTCCTTCTTGTTTAATGTCAGTATCCCTTCCATACCCCCCTACTGACATTTTCACTGAACAATTAACCACTGACATAATCATAGAACATAAACAACCCCTCAAAAATTCTCCTTGACAATAAAGAAATATTTTGTAAACTAAAGGGCTCTAGGCGCCCACGAGGCGCATTTCCCAGAAGGGAGGAAACCTCCCATGGCGACCCTGAAGTCTCAGAAAAAAAAGAAAAGCGCCCCGGCCAAGAAGCGGGTCCCAAAACCCAAGATTCCCAAGATTAGGAGAAAAATTACCAAGGTACCCAAGAAAAAAATGCTTAAAAAACCTATAAAATCATTGGCCAAGCCTAAAGAGCCTATCAAAGCCCATGCGGCAAAGGATGACAAAGCCGCCACCAGAAAATTGCTATTCGGACATGCGGGAGAAGCTGATCGCTGAGATTTCTGAGAACCTGATTCCTGAATCTTTGACGGCCTCATCCGACATCGGGGACTTGGTCGATCAAGCCGGCGATGAACGCGACCGGGAACTTTCCCTGCTGCTCACCGGCCGGGATAAAGAAAAGCTTGCAGCCATCAATGAGGCCCTGGAAAAACTCAAGGAGGGCACCTACGGGATCTGCGAAGAGTGCGGCGATAAGGTCGGCCAAGGACGACTGAAGGTGATGCCCTTGGCCAAACACTGCGTCACTTGCCAATCGAGAATAGAAAGAGAAATGACCCTCCAAAGAAAAGCAGAAGAAGACCTCAAATACCGTGGGTTGGCTTTCGCAAGCAATATGGAGGAAGAAGAGGGCTGAGGGTTGAAGAGTCCAAGCAGATTTATCTTCCTGGCAAGCGCATGAATCCCGGTAAAATCCGGGATTTATTTTTTTGAGGGCCCCCTTCTCTCCGGGTTATGTGCACCCCCCGGGCTGGGTTCTGGCCGGAATTCCCAGCATCTTTTTAGCCCAATGGGGGGCCCAGTTGGCCCGCAAAACTCGCCCGCTGCGCCTCCGCCGGGCATTTGCCCTGCTGCTGCTGATCGTAGGGAGCCGCATGCTTTTCTGATTTCGCTGGCTTCAGCGGATAATAAAAAACGGCACCTCAAGGTTGAATCGAGGTGCCGTTGAGATTAAGCCAGATCCTAAAATAATTTAAATGATCTGGACGTTCTTGGCCTTTGGGCCCTTGGATGTCTCTTCGATCTCGAAGCGCACCCTCTGGCCTTCTGTCAGGGTCTTAAAACCATCTCCCTGAATGGCTGTGTAATGGACGAAAAGGTCTTGCCCATCATCCTGCTGGATGAAACCGTAGCCTTTTTTCTCGTTGAACCATTTCACCTGTCCTTCAGCCATCGCGATATCCCTCCTTTCTGCTCAATGCTTCTTTGAACAAGTCTGGATATCGCTCTGGCCAACAAAAAAGGCCACCGAGAATTGTGTGACACTCCCAATGGCCATCTTATCTGTTCCCCAAAACTACCATCCGACTCATCCAAACGTATTCTATATTGACTCTTTAAAACCTGTCAATAAAAATCTTAGAGACGATTCGTTTCTCCTCCACCCTGTCGACGGAACAGGCCGTAATCTTACATATTTTTGGTTCATCTTTTTAAGTTCGTTGGAAAAATCCATAATCCTTTCCCAGGCCCAGTCCCGCCCTAGGCAAGATTGCCCAAATAGGTACCCGGACCCGTTTCTTAGGAACCCGGCGGAAGGACGCAAATTCAATTGCAGAATTACGCCTGAAAAATGCGCCAGGAGAAATCCATAGCCAAAAATTCGCTGGCTCCTTCAGCCCGCCTTCCCTACCCTTGTCATGGACCAGAAAAAAAACTCAAGTTAAGAGGAAAGGGATACAGGAGGAAATCTCCTCTTGACAAAGAGGACGAAACCGATGTATTGTCTACCCATTAAATGGTCTGACCTTTATACCAATTTAAACCGTTCTGGAGAGGCATTCCAACATGGATGGTGATGTGGAATTGAAGGTAGCCGAAGCCCTGGCTGAAGATGTGGGGAAAGGTTGGGCGCGCCTTGACCCTGAGGATATCAAGGCTTTAAACGCCGTCCTGGGTGACCTGATTGAGATCCAGGGAGCAAAAAAAACGGTCGCCAGGATTACGGGAACCTTTCCGGAGTTTTCCGGGAAAAAATTGATCCAGATTGACGGGATCACCCGCGGCAATGCCCAAACAAACTTAGGAGAGGAGGTCCGGGTCAAAAAAATCTCCCGGAAAACCGCCAACACAGTTCTGGTTACCCCCCTCGATCTTACCTATGTAATGCCCGATGAAAGTGAGTTAGATCAGTTTGCCAAAATCCTTCAGGGGTTGCCGGTGATGCTGGGGGATAAAATCAATATCCCTTTTTTGGGAGGAAAAGAACGTCTTTTTAAAGTGGAAGCAACTTCTCCTTCGGGCGGGGCCATCATTAATCAAAAAACCAGGTTCCTCGTAAAGAAGCCTGATTTTTCTATGGAGGCGCCCGCGCATGTCTCTTATGAGGATGTGGGTGGGCTGGGAGATGAGCTAAAGCTGGTGCGGGAGATGGTAGAGCTTCCCCTGCGTTATGTGGAGGCCTTCGAAAGGTTAGGCATTGACGCCCCCAAAGGGGTACTGCTCTATGGGCCTCCCGGCACGGGTAAAACCCTGATTGCCCGGGCCATTGCCAGTGAGACTAAACTTCATTTTATCCGGGTGAATGGGCCGGAAATTATCCATAAGTTTTATGGGGAAAGCGAGGCCAGGCTGCGGGAAATCTTTGAAGAGGCTACCCGCAAAGCGCCGAGTATTATCTTTATCGATGAAATCGATGCCATCGCCCCGAAGCGCGCAGAGGTTTTGGGAGATGTTGAAAAAAGGGTCGTTGCCCAGCTCCTTGCTCTGATGGATGGCATGGTTTCCCGGGGACACGTAATTGTCATTGGGGCAACCAATATTCCCGAAATGATAGACCCTGCCCTCAGACGGCCCGGCCGCTTTGACCGTGAGATTATTCTGCCGGTTCCCAATGCCGAAGGGCGCCGGGAAATCCTGGGGATTCACAGCCGTCACATGCCTCTGGCCCCTGACGTCGATCTGGAACGTCTGGCCCAAATTACCCATGCCTTTGTGGGAGCTGATTTAGAGGCCTTATGCAAAGAGGCCGGGATGGTGGCTTTAAGAAGATACCTCTCCCTTGAAGGGGAAAATCATCTCGATGCGATTCTGGCCACCCCCGAGCAGTTGCAGATCAAGATGCAGGATTTCTTGACGGCCCTGCGGGAGATCGAGCCTACGGCCACGCGGGAATTTTATACGGAAAGGTCTACGGTGAGGTGGGACCATATCGGCGGATTGAGCTAAGATTAAAGAGACCCTCATTTCCCTTGTGGATTGGCCCACCCGATATCCAGATCTTTTCGCAGCCGGAAAAGTATTTCCGCCGCGAGGGATCCTTTTCTCCGGGCCTTCGGGAACCGGAAAGACGCTGATGGCCAAGGCCCTGGCCGGTGAAACCGGTTTGAATTTTATTTCCATCAGTGGGCCGATTCTTTTTTCAAAATGGTTGGGGGAATCGGAAAAGGCACTCCATCAGATCTTCAAAAAAGCCAAACAATCGGCCCCCTGTATTGTCTTCTTTGATGAGATAGATGCCCTGGTACCCACCCGGAGTTCGGTCACTGGCAGCGGCGCCGCAGAACGCGTGGCCAGTCAGTTCTTTAACGAATTGGATAATTTAAGTGATCATTCCCAGGTGATTGTCCTCGGGGCCACGAATCGGGAGGATTTGCTCGATCCGGCGCTGATGCGTGCCGGAAGGCTCGACTATGTTCTGCAATTCCCCATCCCTAATGAAAGAGATCGACTGGAGATCTTTCAGGTCAACACCCGGGAGAAACCCCTGGAAAAGGATGTAGACCTCCGGGAATTGGCGAAATTAACCGAAGGGATGGCGGGTGCGAAAATCGCCTTTATCTGTAGAAGTGCAACCCTGATGGCCATCGCGGAGTTAATTAACTCCCCGGAGAAAAAGCCATCGACGGCACTTTCCATCGGTGCCCGACACTTTAAAGAGGCCGTCAAGAGAGCGCAGAAAGAGGAGGAATCTCCTGCATGCTAAAAGCGGTGATTAAAAAAAGGGCCTTTGAGGACATCGTCAAACAAATCCGTACTCTTATTGAAAAGGGAAAATTGAAGCGGGGGGACCAGCTTCCCACCGAACGAGAATTATCGGAAACTTTTAAGGTATCCCGAGCCACCGTACGGGAAGCCATTTTTTCTCTGGAAACGATGAAGCTGGTTGATCGGCGCCAAGGCGATGGGACGTATGTGATCGCTTCCAGTGAAGAAGCCCTGGTGCAGCCCTTGGCCGCCTCCCTCTTTCACGAAAAGGACGATCTGATCGATATCTTTTCCCTGCGTAAAATCATTGAACCAGAAGTTGCCCAATTGGCCTCGGAAAACGCCACGCCCGAGGAAATCGGTGAATTGGAAAAAATCCTCAAAGAACAGGAAACAGAGGTAACCAACAGTGAGAACCCAATCCAAACGGATACCCATTTTCACCACCTATTGGCCCGGATGGCCAAAAACAGAGTCTTAGAACGTCTGATGCTGGCCCTGGTTGACCTTCTTGGTAAAACGCGGGAAACGTACCTGCAATCAGAGGAAAGAGAACTCAAATCTCTCCGGGGCCATCAAGATATCCTTACCGCCGTCAAGAATGGCAATGGGACGGCGGCCCGACAGGCCATGCGCAAACATTTAGAGGAGGTAGAAAGTATCCTCTTCAAAAAGAAGAAAGGGGGTGGGAAGAGGTCATAGTTTTCCAATGGACGGAGGTAGGCCCCCATATCCAATTTTCGTCTGAAGGGATCCATTTGCCCGATCCCCATTTTATAAGGAGGTAGGTGTTTATGGCTAAAGTGACCGAAATAACGGTTTGGACAAGAGGGGTGGTCATGGACAAAGAAGCCCGCGATGTGGCCAACGCTTTTGCCCAGGCCGCCAAAATGGAGGGAAAGTTCGTCCAGGCCTTCGACAACTACGAGGACCTGCCCGATCGCGTTCTCGTTACAACCCGAAAATACGCCCGGATCAGCGACGAAGAGATTGAGATGAAGTATCTCTATACCAACAGCCATCCGGACGTGGTGGTGATCGTCGAGCCCACCATCATCAAAGGGATCAACGTATTGAAAGGAATGCCGGAAGGCGGGCTTCTGCTCGTCAATACCAACCGCCCGATTGATTATATGCTGAAATTTATCCCCAATGCCGACGTGCTGGGTGCCATTGCCACTGTGGACGCCGATGGCATCTCCGGGATCCGCACCGTCGACTTTTCTGGTTCGGAAGGCGGCGTAGACGCGGCGGGAATCGGGGGGGGCATCGCCGCTCCGATCCTCGGAGCCTTGGTTAAGGCGACCGGCATGGTTAAGAAGGAGAGCCTGGCCAAAATTATCAGTGACGTCGCCTCCATGGAGCGGGGATATAAAGAAGTCAAAATGCAGAAATTCCGCAAGTCCCGCAGCGAGTATTTCTGGGGAGGCTAAACCCATCTTACGTGACCCATCAACCCAATTGAAAGGAGAAAATAATGGCTATTAAAGTTCCCAAGGATCGCGAAGTCCCCTTCGGAGCGATCACGCCCGCTCCCGTGAGACAGCAGGAACTCTTCATCACCTCGAACTGGCGGATCGTCCGGCCGGTCATTGATCATGAGAAGTGCACCCGTTGCTTCACCTGCTATGCTGCCTGTCCGGATTCCTGCTGGTCCTACAATGAAAAAGAAGATCAGATGGAATGGAACTGGAAGTTCTGCAAAGGCTGCCAGATTTGTATTCACGAGTGCCCGGCGGACGCCATCAGCGCTGCCCCAGAGCTCGATTTCGAAGATGGGGTGGTTCGTTTGGAAAAACCCTTTTAAGGAGGAGGAAGAATTATGGCTCAAGAAAAGATGCTCAGCGGCTGCGCCGCGGCAGCTCAGGGAGCAAAATATGCAGAAGTGGAAGTGATCTGTTCGTTCCCGATTCGGCCCTACACTGCAATCATGATGGAGCTGGCCAGGATGGTTGCCAACGGGGAACTCGATGCGGAATTTATCCACGGCGAAGGCGAACACGCCCAGGTTTCGGTGGTCCTGGGGGCCTCAGCGTCAGGCGCCCGGGCCTATACCGGAAGTTCCGGCGTTGGGGTCACCTATGCCTTCGAGGTTTACAGCCCGGCGGCTGGCGGGCGGTATCCGCTGCAGATGGCCATCGCCGACCGGACCCTCGACCCCCCCGGTGATTTTGGTTCGGAACATACGGATGCCATGTCCTGCCGGGATCAAGGATGGTTGATGGGCTGGGCGGCAACGCCGCAGGAAGTATTCGATAACACTCTGATCAATTACCGCGTGGGCGAGGATCCGCGGATCATGCTGCCCCAGTTCGTATGTCAGGATGGGTACTTCCTTTCCCACATCGCGGATAAAGTCATCTTGCCGGACAATGTCTCAGGTGAGGGAATTCCTCCCTCCCTATAAGGCTCCTCATCCGTTAAGCCCCACTTGCCCGGTTTCTCATGGCCCGCAAATCCGTCCGGACCAGGGAGCCCCCATGGATGCCCAGCGGGCGGCAACCTTCCTCGATGTCCCCAAGGTGATCGAAGAGGCCACGGCTGATTTCAACCGGATCTTTGGGCGAAATTACGATCCCTACCTGGAAAAATACAAGATGGAGGATGCGGAAGTGGCCTTCTTCATTCAGGGGGCCCATGCCAACACCTGCAAATCGGCCATCAACCATCTGCGGAGCCAGGGGTTGAAGGCAGGAATGGTGCGGCCGCGCTGGGTACGGCCCTGGCCCACGCAGCAAATCGCCGAGGCGCTCTCCCGGGTCAAGGCTGTGGCTACCGTTGAAACCAGCACCTCTTACGGAGGCGCGATGCGGGGGGGAAACCTGATTCACGAAGTTCGGGCTTCGCTATATGACCTGGAAAACCGGCCTCCGGTTACATCCTTCATGGCCGGTCTGGGTGGGGAGGTCATTCTGCTCGAAGATTTCTACTATATGGCGAAGATCCTCACCCAGATGGTGAAAGAGAAAAAAGTCCGCCAGCAAGTCTACTGGATCGGTTTTGAGGAAGAATAATCCCCTGGGACCCTAAGGAGGTATTAAATATGCAAGGAGCGTTTGATTATAAGAAACAGATTTTGGAGCCCATCAAGTCTCTCCGCAGTGCGCCGAGAGAGGAGATGTATGTGCCGGGGCACCGCACCTGCGCCGGATGCGGCCCGGCCCTGAATTATCGTCTGACTGCCAAAGCCGCCGGCAAAGATACGATTTTTATCGGGCCGACTGGCTGCATGTATGTGGCCAATTCGAGTTATCTCTGTACCCCCTATGCCGTCTCTTGGATCCATGCCCAGATCACCAACGGTGGCGCAGTGGCGTCGGGGATCGAGGCCGCCTACAAGATATTGGCCCGGAAGGGAAAATACGACGGCCCCTTCCCGAATGTCATCGTAATGGCAGGGGATGGCGGGTCTGTAGATATCGGCCTGCAGGCGATGTCCGCGTTGATGTATCGGGGCCACGACGTCCTCTTCATCTGCTACGACAATGAGTCGTATGCCAACACGGGTATTCAGACTTCTCCCACGACCCCCTATGGGGCGAATACCACCTTTACCCCCCCGGGGAAAGTGATTCCCGAAGGCAAAACACTCTTCCCGAAGGATCCTCCCCAGCTGGTGATCGGTGGGCATCCGGCAGTCAAGTATGTGGCCACCACCTGCGTCTCCTATCCAGTTGACCTGATGAACAAGGTGCGCAAGGCGCTGAACGTGGACGGTCCCACTTTCCTGCACATGCTCGGGCCCTGTCCCAAGGGGTGGAAGTTTGATGAGAAACTGACCCTGGAAATGGGCCGTCTGGCGGTGGAGACCGGGATGTGGACCCTCTATGAATGGGAGAACGGGGTCTACAAATACTCCCACATTCCCAAGAAATACAAACCCGTCAGCGAATACATGAAATTTCAGGGGCGTTTCACACACCTGAAAGAGGAACATATCGCCAAGATGCAGGCCTTCGTGGATGAAAAGATTCAAAGGATAAAGGCCATTGCAGTTGAGGCTCCCATTCCTACGCCAAAAGTAAGAGCCTAAACTTTGGCGATGAGAAGAATAATTTGCTTCCTGGCGGGAAGCGAGAATGCCCCGCCGCTTGCGGCGGGGCATGATCCTGCGCTGATTCAACATAACCCTCAAAAATTAGGAAGGAGGAATGGGTGTGCCTAACGCACGGGTAGCGCAGCCAGGCGCCGCCGTAACGCCAAACCGACATCGCCAAACAATTGTATGGGCCAATCGCTGGCAACAGGTGGCTTCAACTGATCGCTGGCGTCATTGCGATGATCGTCATATCGAATTATCAGTATTCATTCACCCTCTTCACCCCGGGCATAAAGCAACAGTTCCCCGGGGTGCCGTACGCCCAAATAGCCGCCATATTCTCCCTGTTTATCCTATTTGAAACGTGGCCGATGCCGGTGTCGGGATATTTTGTGGATAAATTCGGGATTCGAAAGCTCATGATGATCGGATCCATTGGTATCCTTTTAGGATGGCTGCTGGGAGGAACGGTTGCGAAGTCCGTCTTTGAACTGTATATCTATTACGGCGTCATCGCCGGCACGGGTGCGGGAATCATCTATATATCGACGGTAGCTAATGCCGTCAAATGGTTCCCCGATAGAAGGGGGTTAGCAGTTGGCCTGACGGCCGCCGGATTCGGAGGCGGCGCAGCGCTCACCATCATACCCATAGCTTCCACCATAAGCTCCATGGGTTGGGGCAGTACGATGGCCATCTGGGGAGTTGCCCAGGGGATCATCGCCTTCATGATGGCCCTGATATTGCGCCATCCGCCCACAGGCTGGAAGCCTGCAGGGTGGGATCAACGGGCACAAAAAATGACCAGGGCGGTTGCTCAAACAAAGGTGGAATATACTTGGAATCGGACTCTGAAGAAGCCGGAATTTTATCTTTTATACATCATGTTCCTCTTTGCCTGCACCGGCGGTCTGATGGCCACAGGAAACCTATCCCAGATCGCCAAGTCCCTCAACGTGGCAGACGCGAGGGTATGGGGCTTGGCCCTTGTTCCCTTAACCGCCACCCTGACATCAATTACCAATGCCTTCTCCAGGATCTTATGGGGTTCAGTCTCTGACAAGTTGGGCCGAGAATATACAATGACCCTTGCCTTCGGGATCGAAGGGATCCTTATCTTTATGGTGACTAAAATTGCCGGAGGTCCTATCGCATTCGTTATACTCTTTTCCTTTGTCTTCCTTTTCTGGGGTGAAGTATACTCCTTATTCTCAGCCACGACTGGAGACATCTTTGGCCCAAAGAACGCCAGCGTTAACTATGGCATGTTGTATTCGGCCAAAGGGATGGCTTCTATCCTTGCCGGATACGGGGCGGCGCTGGTGGCCGCATATTTCCTTGGCTCTTTTATAGTGCCGTTCTATATCGCAGCCGCATTCTGCGTCGTCTCGGCGGTCCTGGCCTTCTTTGCCTTAAGGCCTTTGGTAAGAAGCCGAATCGCCAGAGAAGTTTCAGAAGTTCCCAAGGCGACATAATACCAAAATGAAGAAGTAAGTATTTCATTTGAATCATTGGAGGGGTTGTATGGCAGAGAAGAATAAGAAGGGGAAAAATGCGGTTGGGGCTGATAAAAAAAACAAAATAGGTCGAAGGACATTTCTAAAATATAGCGCTGCGCTTGGAGCCGCTGCCTCTGTTAGCGGTATCCATTTCCAGACAGCAACCGGTGTCGATGTGGATAGAAAGGTGGCTGTCGGGAATACCCACGTCTTGGGATGCAACCCTATGACGTCCACAGATGGGTACTGGGATAATTCCACGCCTCCGGCCCTGCGCATGAAGTCGGGTGAGGTCGTGGAAGTCGAAACAGGGACACACTTGATGGGGAAAATGGTTCCTGGCGCAGATATCCATGACTGGATGAGGTGGTACAAGGAGGTGATCGATCGGACCCCGGAAACCTATTTCTATCCCGATCCGACCACGGGGGCGAAAAAGCTGAAAAGAGGGGGGGGCCACCATCACCTGACCGGTCCCATCTATATAGAAGAAGCGGAGCCGGGCGATATTCTTCAGATTGAGATTTTGGACATCTTACCCAACACGTATGGGTTCAACCTCTATCCTGAGACCTCATTCATGAAGCTGGGCCTCCTGGCCGACGATTTTCCCAAAGGCGAAGTCAGGTGGTATCGGGCAGACCTTAAGAGGATGAAGTTTGAATTCTCGCCCGGGGTAGAAGTTCCCCTTAGGCCATTTCCCGGTACCCTGGGCGTTGAACTCCCCGAGCCAGGAATGTGGAGCAATGTACCCCCTGGGAAGCATGGTGGGAACCTGGACAACAAGGACCTTGTTGCCGGAACTGTTCTTTATCTCCCTGTGTGGGTAAAAGGTGCGGGATTAAAGACCGGAGATTCCCACCTTGCCCAAGGCGATGGGGAGGTCGATTTAAATGGCCTGGAAGGGGCTTTCAGAAGCATCACCCTGAGACTGACGGTGCGCAAGGACCTCAAGGCTCTTGTGGATTGGCCTATGGCATCCTCTTCCACTCATTGGATCACGATGGGGATGCACACCGACCTGCTGGAATCTTGCAAGATGGCCGTAAGAAAAGCCATAAAATTTTTGAATAGCTATTACAATCTCTCGATGGGTGAAGCCTATGCCTTCTGCAGCATGGCCGTGGATCTACACGTGACCCAGGTTGTAGATTATACCCTCGGTATCCACGCTAAGATTCCCAAGGAATGTTTTGTGGGTGAGCAGTTTGCGAGCAAGAACGGTTTGCTTCTTAAGGCATAAATGAAAATACCCCCCTTGACCACGGAACAGGGCCTGGCCTAAGATGATATATAAAAAATGAAGAGTGAGAAAATATTGTGAGTCGAGTTATTCTGCGCTTTGCGCCGAGTCCTACTGGATTCCTCCATATCGGAGGAGCGCGGACCGCTCTCTTCAATTGGCTATTCGCTCGGAAGCAAAGAGGGAAGTTTATTCTCCGCATCGAGGACACAGATCAGGTGCGTTCGACCAAGGAATCCATCGACGCCATTCTGGAGAGCATGACCTGGATGGGCTTGGACTGGGATGAGGGGCCGATCTACCAGACGGATCGGCTGCAGATCTACCGGGAGCACGTGGACCGTCTTCTCCGCGAGGGCAAAGCCTATTTCTGCACCTGCAGTCCAGAGGAGTTGGAAGAAAAGCGCCAGCGAGCGCTCAAGGAGAAACGCAAACCCAAGTATGACGGGCATTGCCGCAACTGGCACCAACCCATTCCGGTGCGGGCGCCGGCCATTCGCTTCAAGGCTCCGCAGCAGGGGATAACCGTCCTCCATGACTTGATTAAGGGGCCGATCGAGTTCGATAATGCAGAGCTCGACGACCTGATCATCCAGCGCAGTGATGGATGGCCGACCTACAACTTCAGTGCCGTGGTAGATGACGCCACCATGTCCATTACCCACGTCATCCGGGGCGACGACCACGTAAATAACACGCCCCGGCAGATTCAGCTCTATGAGGCCTTAGGCTATCCCCTTCCCCAGTTTGCCCATGTGCCCATGATTCTGGGAGCCGATAAGGCCCGGCTCTCCAAACGCCACGGGGCCACATCGGTCATGGCCTACAAAGAAATGGGGTTCTTACCCCAGGCGCTGGTGAATTATCTGGTCCGGTTGGGCTGGTCTTACGGCGATCAAGAAGTTTTCAGCAGGGAAGAGCTGGTGGAAAAATTCTCTTTGGAGAATATCGGCAAATCTGCGGCTGTCTTCAACACCGAGAAACTCCTCTGGTTGAACGGGCTTTACATTCGCCAGCAGAAGCCCGAGATTCTGGCCGAGCTCCTTCTGCCCTTCCTGGAGACCAGAGGTTTGAAGCCGCGCTCCTCAGCCTGGCTTGCAGAAGTAACCCAGACCCTTCAGGAGAGGTCCAAGACCCTGGTCGAGATGGCCGACCAGGCCGAGTTCTACTTCCGCGGTGACTTTGATTTCGATGAGAAAGCAGCGAAAAAGCACCTCACCCAAAACATCAGAGAACCGCTGGAGATGCTGATCGCCAGGATAGAATCCTCCCCGGAACTCAATGAGAAAGGTCTGGAAGAGATTTTCCAAGCGATCATCTCCTCGCAGAGGAATTAAGCTCGGAACACTCGCCCAGGCAGTTCGGGTGGCCCTTACCGGAAAGGCTGTCAGCCCGGGGATCTATGAAGTGATGAAGATTTTGGGAAAGGACGAGGCCTTGAAACGCCTCTCCAGAGCTTTGTTAAGAATATAGAATGCGAGGGCTAAAGGGTCCCCAGGGGCCAAGGATAAAAAGGACCCGGGGGCCTAGAATTCAAGAGTCCCCTGATTGAGGAATGCAAAAAAGAAAAGAGTGACATTATCATTGAACAGTTAACTACTGACAAAATCATAGAACCTCTACATAACAACTTGAAGGTACTTGACAACGTTAGTCCCTCATGGTATCTAGGGATGCGAAAATGGTTTTTAGCAAAGGAGACTTCGCGAGGCCTGTGCCGACTTGGTGAAATTGGCTATTGCCAGAAAGGATATTGACAATTGAACGACATCTCTGTGAAGCTGGCTGAACCGCGGAGAAACCCACCCAAACAAGAAGTAAATCTAGGTTTTGGACGGTATTTTTCCGACCATATGTTTCTTCTGGATTACACACCCCAAAGGAGTTGGCACAACCCTAGAATCGTGCCCTACGCTCCGTTGACCCTGGAACCGGCTGCCGTCATTTTTCATTACGGCCAACAAGTATTCGATAATCACAAGGCCTTTCGCGGGAGCCAGGGGGAGATCGCCCTCTTTAGGGTCCGGGATTACTTCAAGCGCCTTTCTCGTTCGGCCGACCGGATGTGTATTCCGCAGGTGCCTGCCGACCTGCATTATGAAGCTTTGAAACGACTCATCCAGATAGATAAAAACTGGGTTCCGTCAGCGCCGCTGACCGCCCTTAACGTGCGGCACGCCATCATTGCCGTGGATCCTAGCTTGGGCGTTAAGCCTTCAGAAAAGTATCTGCTGTTTACGATTACCGGTCCGGTCGGAAATTTTTACGCCGAAGGTTTCGCGCCGGTCAAAATCTTGATTGAAGACTGCTACGTCCGAGCTACACCTGGCGGCGTGGGCGAGGCGAAGACGGGTGGCAACTACGCGGCTGGTCTAAAGGCCCAGGCTGAGGCTGCGGCCAAGGGCTTCACCCAGGTACTCTGGCTTGACGCCAAAGAGCGGCGTTACGTGGAAGAGGTTGGAGCCATGAATATCTTTTTCAAATTCAAGAAGGAACTCGCCACCCCTCCCTTGAGGGGAACTATTTTGCCGGGGATCACCCGGGACTCCATCCTGACCCTCAGCCGTGACCTGGGACTGACAGTTAATGAGAGGCCGATCCGTATTGATGAAGTCATGGACCAAATTCGCTCCGGCGAGCTAGAGGAAGTTTTCGGTACTGGCACGGCTGCGGTCGTCTCGCCGGTTGGCACTTTGGGCTACAAGGGTGAGACCTGGGTCGTGGGCGATGGCAGAGCTGGCCAGACTTCTCAACAGCTTCTGCAAAAGCTTACGGATATCCAATACGGCCGGGTGAATGACCCTTATGGCTGGCGGGATGTAATAGCATGAACCACCGGCCTGACGAAAGTTTGCGCTTATGAACATTCTGACCATACGAGGGCTCAACTCCTACCTAAGGACCAAGCTAGGGATTCCCAAGACTTTCCAGATCCCCAGGTTATACCCAACATGACCTGCCTTCCCGTTGCCGCGGACGATGTCTGGCAATTGCTTGAACCCTGCATGGCCCCGGGCAAACGTTGAAGACATGTTGTAGGAATAGTTGAAGACATGTTGTAGGAATATTTGATGCATTAAGGGTGAGACTCGGCTCCCCTTCACCCCTCCCCTCTCCCCCTGTCGGGGGAGAGGGGAGGGTGAGGGGGCAATTGTCAAAGAGTTAAATGCATTCTAGGTTTCGAAAGGAGAGTGGCCATGAAATGTTGCCCACATATTTTAGTCAGTTTGCGAAGAAATATAGTAAACTATGGGTTATTGTTTTTAATCTTCTCACCCCCTTTTACTGCCATGGCTCAGGAAACGATGCCGTTATCCATATCCATGGAAAATTATAATTATCCCTACCGAGTGGCCTTACTTCCCCTTACCATAGAAGGTCAGGATTTACGGATGGCGTATATGGATATACCGCCGGAAGGGAACCCGAACGGCATGGCCGTCTTAGTTTTGCATGGGAAGAATTTTTTTGGGGCCTATTGGAGGGATACCATCCGTTTTCTTTCTCAAAACGGCTTCAGAGTGATTGTCCCGGACCAGATCGGTTTCGGAAAATCGTCCAAACCGAATATTCACTACAGTTTTCACTTATTCGCAACCCATACCAAGAAACTTCTGGACACACTGGGGGTGAAGCAAGTTGCCGTGGTGGGTCATTCCATGGGGGGAATGCTGGCAACAAGATTTACTCTTATGTATCCCGAAACGGTCTCTCAGTTAATCCTGGAAAATCCTATTGGTCTGGAAGATTACAGAGTGTATGCGCCTTACACTACCTTAGAGGAGGCGTATTTGAACGAACTAAACACAACAGAAGATGGAATCCGGAATTACCACAGAACTTATTATGTGCAATGGAAGCCTGATTATGAAGAATACGTCCAGGTTTTTGTTAGGTGGAAAGCAAGCGCAGAATACCCAAGGCTGGCCATGTCCTCCGCGCTCACCTATCAGATGATTTATGAGCAACCCGTCTGCTACGAATTCCCGTACATAAAGACCAAAACCCTTCTGGTTATCGGGCAGGCCGATCGAACGGCTGTGGGTAAGGCTAGAATGAAAAAGGAACTGCTCTCTGTGGTTGGGCAATACCCTGAGTTAGGCAGAAAAACCGCAAAAATGATCGCAAACTCTTCCCTGGTTGAACTCCCAGGCGTTGGACATATTCCCCATCTGGAAGCCCCCGAAATCTTCCATAAAGAATTATTGAAATTTCTTAAAGCCGAATAACCCAATGCCGTCGTCTATAAGCCCAATTTGTAGCAAAACCGATGAAAAAGAATCTTTAATGTTTTGGCGTGACTTTTAAAGAACTGTTTTGCCATATATTCCTTCCCAAACCTTGAAGGGGAGAAGGTCGGCCCCTCTATGAGGAGAATGAAGCTCTCTTTCTCCGGAGGTTTCACGGAAGGACCACCCACGCCCAAACCGAGGAGGAGACAACATGTCTGCAAGTTTAAGAAGAGTTAGAATGATATGGATAAGCTTGGCCCTGTTTGCCGGGATAGCCATGACGGCCTCGACAACCTTCGCTGCTTTCCAGCATTCCACCTATAAGCCCATGCTGATGGGCAAGGAATGGGTGGCGGTCACAGGCGAACCACTCTCGGCAACGGCCGGCGCAAGGATGTTTATGAAGGGTGGGAATGCGGTTGACGCCGCGGCAGCCATGCTGGCAGCAGTCTGCGTCTTGAACGATTCCCTCTCCTTCGGCGGCGAGAACCAGGCGCTCATCTACGACCCCAATCGACACAAGGTGTTTGCCATCAACGGCCTGGGGATCGCACCTACGGGGGCCACCCCCGAGTACTTCATCCGTAGAGGGATGAAGTTTCCACCGGCCTTTGGACCGCTGGCGGCGGTGACACCCGGAATTCCCGGGAGTCTGATTCAGATGCTGGCCGAGTTCGGCTCCATGAGCTTGAAAGAGGTCCTGCAGCCTGCGGTCGAGCTGGCCGAGGGATACCCCATGGAGGCCCAGACCGCATCTGAATACAATACCTATAGGTCCGACTTTGAGAAATGGGAGTATTCCAAGGAGGTTTTTCTACCGGGCGGGATGCCGCCGAAACCAAACCAGATCTTCATTCAGAGGGACTTGGCGGAAACACTCCGCAAGATGGTAGCCGCAGAACAGGAAGCTCTGGGAGCCGGCAAGGGTCGGAAGGAAGGTCTCTATGCCGCTTACGATCGTTTCTACAAAGGGGATATAGCGGCCGAATTTGTCAGGGGTAGCCGGGAAGGTGGCGGCCTGATCACGCTGGAGGATATGGCCAGGTGGAAGCCCATCATTGAAGAGCCCGTGAAAACAACGTACAGGGGGATCGATGTCTATAAGTTGACGGTTTGGACGCAAGGGCCCGTGATGCTCCAGGTCCTTAATATCCTTGAGGGGTTCGACCTTAAGGCTATGGGCCACAACAGCCCCGAGTATATCCACACCCTCAACCAGGCAATGAACCTGGCATTTGCGGATCGCGATTTCTATTATGGCGACCCCTACTTTGCGCCGGAAGAGCCAGTGAAAGGCCTACTTGCGAAGGAGTACGCGGCAGAACGGCGCAAGTTCATCGATCCCCAGAAGAACAATCCCCAGGTCGGGCCAGGCGATCCGTATCCGTTCCAAGGTGGCACGAACCCCTACCTCGATCTTCTCCAAGAGATGTCGGCTCGTCGGGCCGAGGTCCCCGCGGCCACCGGCGATCATGGCCTTGCGGCAGGGACGTCATCCATCCAGACTGCGGATTCCAAGGGCTGGGTCGTTTCAGTGACTCCGAGTGGTGGCTGGCCGCCGGCTTACCTTGCCGGGCATACGGGCATCGGCATGAGCCAGCGCATGCAGAGTTTCGTCCTGGATCCGAAGATGAATCCGTTTAACGTCCTCGCGCCTGGCAAGAGGCCCCGGGTCACCCTCACGCCATCCTTAGCCCTAAAAGATGGCCATCCCTATCTCTCCTTTAGCGTACCCGGTGGGGACCTCCAGGATCAGTTCCTGCTCCAGTTCTTCCTCAACGTGGTCGAGTTTGGCATGGACGTCCAGCAGGCCGCGGAGGCTCCAAAGTTCGAAAGCTTCCAGATGCATAGCTCATTCGGTGACCACCCGATTACTCCGGGTCGGCTCGTCCTGGATACCCGTATTCCCCGACCGATAGCGGATGCACTGCGGGCCAAAGAGTACAAGGTGGAGTTTTCCCAGGAGGGCGTAAGAGGCGAACACGGGGGCGCAATCACAGCGATCGGGATAGACTGGGAGAATCAGATTCTCATGGGTGGTCAAGGGATTCCTGATCAAGGGTGGGCGGGCCCCCGCTACGGGATCGCTTGGTGATAGGGATTAACAACTAAGTTTTCCTCCGAACACCCTGTTTTCCCCTCCCCCTCGATTTTGATCCCCTCACCCCGCCCCTCGCCCGCGCGGGGAGAGGGAGTTTCCGGATGGATACAAGTTAGCGAATACCGGGCCGCTGGGATCTTGACTTTGGGGAGGAAATGGGGTGTCTGCAAGATCCTCAGTCCGCAGTTGGAGCCTTTAGAACTCTTGACCCTCTATTCCAAGGGAATCGCTTTCCCTTTCTCTCCGAGGAAAACCTGACTTTCTTTGCCCAGTTCCTCTTGCAAAAACTCCATCCCATCTTTCTCTCCGTGTACGAGGAGGGTTATCCGGGGATGAAGCCTTCTGGCGAACTCTAAAAGTTCGTAGCGATCGGCATGGGATGATAGGTAAAAACGCTTGATGTTGGGGTTCACGACCGTTACCGGTTCCCCTTCGGGAGAAAAGGCCAGGGCGTCCCCCGATTGACAATGGAAGACCCGATAGCCCAGGGTATCAGGGTCAATGTAACCGCAGAAGAAGATGCCGTGCCTTTTTTCCTGGACCATCCAGCGGGCGATTCGCGCGGAGGGGGTGTTCTCCACCATCATTCCGTTCGTGGCCACGATCAGGCAGGGCTCTCTGAGAAGACGTTCGATCGCAAGGTCATCCAGGAAACCCAGAACGGAGAAAAGCTCAAAGCTCAGCGTGGACGCCTGCGGGCGCAGATAACGGTGGTGTTCCTGGTAGATCTCGGTGATGCTTTTTCCCAATCCGGATAGGTATAGAGGCACGGAAGGGATTTGGCCGCTGCGCATCATTTTATGGATGATGAAGAGAAGCTCTTGAGTCTTCCCCAGGGCGAAGGCCGGGACCAGAATACAGCCCCCGGAGGAGAGAATGCCCGCTGCCTCCTGGGCAAAAGATGCGATTTCGCGCTGGCGATTACGGGAATAATATTCCGGGTCGTTGGCGTAGGTGCATTCTAGGATCAAAGTATCAATTTTGCCTTCCGGGATCACGGCCCCCGGAATGATCGCTTGATCTCTCAAAGAGATGTCACCCGTGTAGTAAAGGTTGCGCTGGCCTTGCCGTATCCACACTCCGGCCGCTCCCAGAACGTGTCCCGCAGGAATGAATTGAGCCTGGATGTGACCCTGAAGCCGTACCCGCTCGCTAAACCCAAGCCTGGCACCAGCGAATGAGCCGGCAGCCGGGTTGAACTCCAGGCCAATGATCTCTCCTTGCAAAGGCCAAAGGTCCTTATGTTCGAAAAAGGGATACTCCAGGTACCCCTTTTCTTCCCGGAAGATCGTCATCACCGTGACCGTATTGTGGAGCATGCGCAGGGCGATGTCTTTGGTGGGGATGGTGGCGAAGATGGGAGCCTGCGGCTGCTGGCGGTTGATCAGCGGCAGTGAACCAACATGGTCGAGATGGGCATGGGAGATGAAGATCGCTTCCAGCTCCCCAGCGATCCCTCCATAATCGGGAAGGCTCTCCATTCCATATTTTTTCGGATGGATGCCCGCATCCAAAAGAAGAGGCACTCCGTCGAACTGCAGGAGATAAGAATTCGCCCCGATTTCCTGCCCGCCACCGAGGACCGTAAAAGACCAAGCCATCGCTTCCTCATACAGGTTTGAGGGCTTCTATGGGAGAAGAACACTAATGAGGCCGCCGATGATCCACTCGAAAAAAGAGATCATTGGGTTGAGAACACCCAGCCAGAGCAAGCCGATGATGATAAAGAACCCATAAGGTTCCAGGCGGGCAAGGGAATACTGGAATTGGGCAGAGGAGAAGCCCATGAGGATTTTGGAGCCATCCAGAGGAGGGATGGGAATGATGTTGAAAGCCGCCAGCATGATGTTGATCTGGGCCATATAGATTAGGAACGTAGAGAGGGCCCCGAAAGTTTCTGGATTTAGAAGACGCAAGAGGAAAAGGGCTACAAAGGCCAAAAGAATATTGGCCACAATTCCCGCGGCCGATACAAGGATCAACCCTTTACGTAAATCATGGAGGTTGTTGAAGTTGACGGGGACCGGTTTGGCCCACCCGAACCCGAAGACGAAGAGCATTAAAGTTCCGATGGGATCGAGGTGCTTGCGTGGGTCGAGGCTCAGCCGGCCCAGCCACCTGGCAGTTGAATCCCCCATTTTATCAGCTACCCAACCATGGGCCAACTCATGGAGGATAATGGAGTACAAAAGGGGGATCACTAAGAGGACAAAAGCGCCCGGATTTCTGAAAAGAAGGCTGATGAGACCCATGGCTCGAACCTCGCTTTTCTCTCCCCTTACCCTTCCCCTTTCCCCAAAGGGTAAAGGGCCGGGGTGAAGGGGAATCGAGCTAGATGAATAGATTCTTGTGAATTCTTATAAGTATCACACAGGTGTACAACAAATGCAACCCAAACTTTGGATTTCGGATTTCAGGATAGAGATTTAGAAATCCCCCACAGAAGCCATCCAAAACCAATTTAAGTTTTGAAAATTATTGACGATATTTTTATTAGGATTTATTTTAATCGATTTAATATCTTGCCGGCCAGAATGAGTTAGGCATGAAAAAAATTTTCTAATTATTGGTCAAGGAACCCAACCGCAAAGAAATGTCAGACCTGAAAAGCTTCTTTCGAATAAAGGTTATAGCCAAAAGGCTTTGGTTAATTTACGTCAGATAGAGCGGATTATTCGGCTTAGCTGCTTGAGGATATAAAGAGACCCAAATATAGGGGAAAGGCATGAAACGCCTTCTTATTCTACTTTTAGGGATTTTTCTTCTTGCCTGCTCTTCTCCTATCCGAGCTCAGGAAGAAATTAATCTATACCCATCCTGGTCTGTCTACTTTTCTCCCAATGGACACTGCACAGAGGTCATCATCAAGGAACTGGATAAAGCCAAAACCTCGGTCTTAGTCCAGGCCTACTCCTTCACCAGCGACCCGATTTCCAAAGCTTTGCTGAATGCCCATAAGAGAGGAGTAAAGGTAGAAGTAATTCTGGACAAAAGCCGAAAGCGGGAGAAAAATTCCTCTGCGGATTCCCTGGCCCAAGCCGGGATTCCCATAAAGATAGATTCGGCCCATACCATTGCACATAACAAGGTGATGATCATTGACGGGGAGGTTGTAATAACGGGATCTTTCAATTTTAGCCGGGCAGCAGAAGAGAGAAATGCGGAGAATTTACTTGTTATTCGGGATAAGGTTTTGGCTGAGAAGTACAGCAATAATTGGCAGGAACACGAGAAACATTCAGAGCCATATGCTGGACGAAATCCCCCGCGTTTCTCAAAGACACAATGAGACGTGCATGCGCAATAAATATGTCCAGAGGATAGCATTAATTATTCCGGTTATTTTTTCCATTAGCCCCCATTTCAGATTTCTCAGGAGTTTCTATCCAGGTAGGGGGACGTTCCTGAGATTATTCTTTTCTTTTTCTGGAGAAGATGGTAAATACCTCATATGCCAAGGAAACCCCGCCTGGATGCCCCTGGTGTCCTTCAGCATGTCATCGCTCGAGGAATCGAGAGAAGAAAAATCTTTTTCGATGATAAAGATTATCAGTTTTTTAAAGACCGATTGAGGAAATTGATTCTTGAGACTCGAATGGATTGCTTCGCTTGGGTTTTGCTTCCCAATCATGTTTTATGTTGAGCTCAACATAAAACATGTTATGTGAAGCTCTGGATTATGTGAAGTTGAGCTCCCCTCCATTATGAATCTTCCCGCCATTTTGCCATTATTCGCAGGCCTCTGCCGATAATACTACACATAATTCCATGCTATGACAAGTTCATACTGTCTCACAGAAGAGGCGGGGAAAGGAGATTGTCATGGCACTGGAACGGGTTTTTGAGTATCCGAGAACACTGAAGAGGCTGCGCAGTGGTCCGATAGGAAAGCTTTTGGAGGGGTTTTGCCATTGGCTGCTGGAGCATGGATTCAGTCGCGGGACAGTACGTAAGCACATCTTTAGTGTATCCCACCTTAACGAGCATCTGGGCGGCCCGAGGAGTGGGGTCCACCAGACCGTCAGTTTGAGAGAAGTGGAGGGCTTTTTCAGCGCCTACCCTTTGCGGTGCCGGAACCGAGGGGTGGGGGAAAAACACCTCCGTCGGGTGGGCTACTCGGTCAATCGTTTCCTCGCCTACCTTCGGGACTCGGGGCTTTTGGATTCCTTGCCGCAACAGAAGATCTATCAGCCCCTCTTGGACGGCTATCTCGAATGGATGCGCCATTACCAGCACACGGCCGATGGAACGCTTCAAGTCCGCAGCCATTCGATCACTCAGTTCCTTCAGTGGCTTGGCCCAGAAGCCACGCCAGAAGGCTTATCCAGGCTGACGGCCCAGAGAGTCGAAGCCTTCTTTCTGAGCTATGCCCAGAGTATGGGGCGATCCGCACGGCGATCCATGCAGTCGGCTCTGCGGACTTTTTTACGGTTCTGTTTGCAACAAGGCTATATTAAGCGACCTCTCGACCGCGCGATCCCCACTCTGCGCACTTACAAACTGACCACGGTTCCACGCGGGCTGAGCGACCCCCAAGCCCAACAGGTCCTGCGCGGCATCAACCGCAACCGTCACGCTGGCCGGCGGGATTATGCCATTCTGCAACTGCTTTACACCTACGGCGTGCGGGGCGGCCAAGTGCGTGCCCTTCGCCTGGAGGATATCGACTGGACGCAGAGCCAAATCCTTTTCCAAGCCTCCAAACACGGCAAAGACAGCCGACTGCCCTTAACAGCTCAGGTGGGTAAGAGTCTGTTGGATTACTTGCAAAACTCCCGCCCTCCTTATTCCGACCCTCACGTTTTTCTGACCTGCCGGGCGCCCTATCACCCTCTGACTCATCCCACCGCCCTTTCGGCTATCGTGGAACGTCATATCCGGGCTGCGGGCATCGAGCCCCCCAGCAAGGGCGCACATGCCTTCCGGCATGGCTTTGCCACCCGCATGGTCCACCAAGGCCATTCGCTGAAGGCGGTGGCCGACATCCTCGGCCATCGCCACCTCAGCACCACCTTCATCTATACCAAGGTCGACTTCAAGGCCCTGAAGCAAGTGGCCCTAGAATGGCCACAGGAGGTGTTACCATGAGTCCAGGAAAGCTTCACAGCTGTCTGGCCAGTGAGATCCAAAACTTCATCCATCTGCGCCGCCTCTCCGGCACCGATTATCAAAGTCAGGCCCGGCTGCTGGGATACTTCGACCGCTTTCTGCTTACGCAAGGGCTGAGCGAACCCCGCATTACCCGAGAGATCACCGACGGCTACCAGCAGAGCCTTTCCCCCCTGACCCCCCGCACCCGCTCCAACCGCTTCTGCGTGGTCAGACAGCTTTGCGAGTATCTTGCCGGCAACGATCCCCGCAGCTATGTACCCGAACCCTTGAGAGGAATCCCCTCGCCCGGGACTCACCCGCCCTATATCTACAGTCCCTCTGAACTCCAAGCGCTCCTGGCGGCCGCCAGCAAACTGCCGCCGCCCAACTCGCTACGGCCTCACACCTACCGGACGCTTCTGGGGATTCTCTACAGCACGGGGATCCGGATTGGCGAGGCTTTGGGCTTGAACCTGGAGGACTTCCCCAGCGCCGAGCAACGCCTCTACATCGCCGAAGGCAAGTTCCGAAAAGCTCGTTGGGTACCCCTGAGCACTTCCACCTGCCGGGCGCTACAGCAATACCTGCACCAACGGTTGCAAATGAGGCCCCGCTCGCCCGACTCCCCGCTGCTGCTCAACCAGCGATCCCGCCGCCTGACCCCCTGCACCGTCCATCAGACCTTCCAGCACTTGTTAAGGCAGTGCGGCATTCGTCACCACAAGCACACCGGCCCTCGCATCCACGACCTGCGACACACCTTTGCGGTTCACAGGCTGCTGGCCTGGTATCGGGACGGACAGGATCTCAACGCCCGACTCCCCTGGCTGGCCACCTATATGGGCCATGTGGATCTCCACTCCACTCAAGTCTACCTGCAGGCTACCCCCGAGCTGATCGAGCAAGTCGACCGGCGCTTTCATAACCACTACCTGCATCGGGTTAAACCCCAGGGAGGAACCCTATGACTCCATCGCTCGCCAACTTCATCAAACGTTTCTTTAGCCACTACCTGCCGGTCCAGAAAGGCCTGGCCATCAATACGGTTGTAGCTTATCGCGACGCCATTAAGCTGCTGTTGGGCTATGCCTCCGACACCTTGAAGAAGAAGGTCGAGGAACTCGAGGTGGAAGACATCGACGCCTCACTCGTACTGGACTTCCTCGAACATGTGGAAACCACAAGAGGCTGCAGCCCCAGAACCCGCAATGCCAGACTGGCGGCTATCCGCGCCCTCTTCGGCTTCATCGCCCGGCAGGAACCTTCCCTGGTGCTCCACTCCCAGACCATCCACACCATCCCCCTCAAACGCACGGAGCACAAAACAGTCGACATCTCGAAGAGAAAGAAATGCAGGCCCTGCTTAACGCGGTAGACCTCACCTCGCGTACGGGATTGCGGAATAAAGCCCTGCTGCTCCTGCTCTACAATACCGGGGCTCGGGTCAGTGAGATCGTGGGACTGAAAATACCAGACCTGTGCCTCGATGGCACCGCTCAAGTCCAGCTCCTGGGCAAGGGCAAAAAGTATCGGAGTTGTCCGCTATGGCCGGAAACGGCCGAAGCTCTCCACGATTATCTGCAGCGGCGAACCCCAAAAGACCCGGCCGCCCCGCAGCTCTTCCTCAACGCCAACGGCTCACCTGTCACCCGTTTCGGTGTGCGGTTCATCATCGGCCAATATGCCACCGCAGCCAAAAACCAATGCCCATCCCTTGCGATCAAAGCTGTCAACCCCCACACCATCCGCCATACCACCGCCATGCATCTGCTGCGGGCAGGTAACGATGTCCATATGGTCAGCTACT